>JAAEOR010000296.1 GCA_024222895.1 Hyphomicrobiales bacterium
GTCACGCCGTTCCGGGTCAGGGTGATGTCGAACGACGTGCCGCCCATATCGACGGTGATGATATTGTCCTCATCCAGCGGCCGGGCGACATGCAACCCGGCCTGTGGTGCCGAAGCGGGGCCGGAGTTGATGGCGTAGACGGAGCGGTCGGACAGGACATCACCGATCGCCAGGCCGCCGTTCGACTGGAAATAGCGAACCGGGTTCGAGGCCCCGAGGTCGCGGAAATAGGAATCCACCGCGTCGACATACCGACGGAGCGTCGGTCCGAGATAGGCGTTGGTGACCGCCGTCGACGTCCGCGTGTATTCACGGACCTGCGGGTAGAGGTCAGACCCCACCGTCACCAAAGCATTCGGCATCATCTCGGCAACGATCGCCGCGGTGCGACGCTCGTGGGCCGGGTTGAGCACCGACCACACAAAGGAGATCGCGACCGACTCGACGCCTTCCTGCAACAGGTGGGTGCAAGCGGCGCGAACATCGTCCTCTTCAAGCGGGGTATGAACCGCACCGGTGGATATCACCCGTTCGCGGATACCGCGGCGCAGATAGCGCGGCACCAGCATTGTGGCTGGCGGATAGTTCGCATCGTAGCGGTAGCCATCCTCCTTGTGCCCAAGCCGGATTTCGATGGAGTCCTCGTGTCCGGAAGTACAAATGAGACCAGTCCTGGCGCCCTTGTGCTGGATCAGCGCGTTGAGACCAACGGTCGTTCCGTTGATGCAAAGATCGGCGCCCGTGACAATGTCCGACGCCGACACGCCAACCGCATCGGCCATCAAGGCGAGGCCGTTACCGATCGCCACGGTGGGATCGTCCGGCGTCGACAGCGCCTTGAACAGGTGAATGTCGGCGTCTTGGTCGGCGAGAACAAAATCGGTGAAGGTGCCGCCGGCGTCGATTCCGAGGCGGTATTGCGTGCGCATGGTTGGTCTCTCTTCGTCAGTTGCCGGCCGCGGCGCGAGCCGCCGCGGTGGCGGCCTCGTCAACGGTCAGCCGCCCGGGATCGGCGAAGACGACCCCATAGTCGTCTCTTGCGCCATCAATCGACACCAAGCCGTTTCTGACGTCGCTGACGACGGCGTCGACAGCGCGCTGGAACGGATTCCCGAATCCGCCACCACCGGGGTTCATGTTGGCGGCGCGTTCGCCCGGGTTGATCGTCTCGATGACGTTCTTGCGGATGGTTTCCATCCCACCTTCGCGCGCAATTTCCAGGCGACCGACCTTCCGTTCGACCATGTGAGATCGGGCCCCCGCCGCCCCCATCGCCGGAATTCGTCGCCCCTCGCCGAAGGTTATGAACGTCATCGGCTTATCGAGCGGCTCGACCTCCCAACAGGTGCCGGATCCACCGCGATACTCACCGGCGCCGCCGGAATCGGTCATCAGCGAGTAACGATGAATGATGATCGGATAGGAGTGCTCGAGCAGCTCGATATCACCTGAGGTCAAGGCACCGAAGCAGCATTCGGGGCCACACGCGTGCCAACCGTCCTGGTTCGGCGTGGCTCCGGCCCCGGAGATGATCGAGGCCAGCACCATCGTCACATACTCCTCCTCATGACGGGTATCCCATCCGGCGATGTTGCAGCCATTGGCGTGCCCCCAGGAAGCCGAGACACGATCCGGGGCCGCCTGCTCGAAGGCCAAACGGACGGCATCGGTCAGCGTCTCCATCGGCGTGGTGGTACAATTGACATGGGGGGCTGGTTCCTTGGCGTTGCACAGCGTCCCTTTGGGTCCCATGTCGACACTGACGCAGCGGTACAGCCCCTCATTGTAGGGCGGCGGAAGCTGGGCAAACATCATCAGGCCGAGATAGACGCCCGAATAGGAGTTCCCCTCATAGGAGTTGATGAAATAGGGAATCTGCGGCGGGCTCTCGATCTCGATGTGGCAGCTGTCGTCGCGAATGGTGACAGTCGCGGTGATGTCGAAATCACCGAAGCCGTGACCGGCATCTTCCAACACCGCCGTGCCCTTGTAGGTCCCGTCCGGCACCTCGCGGATCAGCGACCGCATGTGCTTGTCGGCCAGATCCATCAGCGTATCGATGCAGGCGCGCACGGTCTCGAGGCCGTACTTGTCGAGAAGCGCGATCAGGTTGCGCTCCCCCACCTGACAAGCACCGATCAACGCGTTGAAATCTCCCTCCTGGCTGCGCCGGGCCCGCATGTTGGTCAGAAGCAAGTTCATGATGTCGTTGCGCGGCTTGCCAGCGTCCCAGATCTTGATCGGTGGAATACGCAGCCCCTCGGCGTAGATCTCGGTCGCGGCAGGATTGTATCCGGCCGGAACGGGGCCACCGATGTCGGTAAGGTGACCCTTGCACACACTCCAGAAGACCAGTTCCCCTTTGTAGAAGACGGGTTTGTACATGCAGGTGTCGATGATGTGGCTGCCGGCATAGTCGGGATCGTTGTGAAGGATCAGATCGCCTTCGTTGATGTCGTCGTCGAAGAAGCCGGCGACGGCTTTCATCGCCGGGATCAACGAACCCAGGTGGATTGGGATGTCCTGGCCTTGCAGGATCATCTCCGGAACGTTGTTGAACAGCGCCGTCGAATAATCATGGGCTAGATTGAAGACGCTGGAACGCGCAGTCTTCTCCAGTGACACCGTCATCTCGCGCTGGGTGGTTTCCAGCGCGCCCCTGACGACGCTCAATGTAATTGGATCAACGTCTGTCGATGGCATCGCTTCCTCCCCGCCGATTTTCCCAACCGGATTCCAACTCTGCATCATGTGTGACTGAAAACGGCGCCGTTGACGAGATGAAAACTTCTCACCTTCGCACGTAGACTACCGTCCGCTTCACGTACCGGCGCGCCCGACGGGATTCTGCGGCGTCAGATAGTGAGAGCTGAAGTAGCCTCGAAAGGCGTCCATCGCACCGGTAAACGCGACGTCCTTGCGCCAGACGAGACCAACATCCATCGGCGGGATCGGTTCATCCACGTCGACGGTCTCGAGACGCCGGCCTTCCAGCGACCAGGGGCGGTAAACCATATCCGAGAGGATCGAAACGCCCTGGCCATTGGCGACGATCGATCGCACCGCCTCGATCGACGAGGTCCGCAGCACCACCCGCGGCTGATGGTTGGTCGGCGACCAGTAGCGCATCGCCGTGTGCGCGGCTTCGTCGACGGTCAACATCACGAACGGCTCCTCGGCGATATCGGCAAAATGGACTGAAGTCGACTTGAGCAGATGGTGTCGCGAAGACGCCCACAACCGACGCTTTGACCGGATCAGCGTTTCGCAATGCAGATCCGAATTGACGATGTTCGCCGTGAGCGCGACCCCCATGTCGAAGCGGTTGGACAGCAAACCCTCCTCGATCATCTCTCGGGTCAGTTCGAAGATGCGAATTTCGAGATTGGGCAGGAACCGCGCGAGACGCTCGAGATGGTAAGGCAGGAAGTAGCCAATCACGGTGTAGGAGGCTGCAATCGTCAGCTGGCCACTGACCTGGGGGGCGGCGTCTCGAACCGTCAGCGCCTCGTCGATGTCGGAGAGAATCTGGTACGCTGCGGCAAGAAACTGACGCCCGGCATCGGTCAGGGTCATACCGCTTGCCGACCGCTGAAAGAGCGGGACCCCGACAATCTGCTCCAACTCCTTGATCGCCGCGGTGACCGCCGACTGTGAGATCGATAGCTGGATGGCCGCCTGGCTGACCTGACCGAGCTCAGCGGTGGCAACGAAGTACTTCAGGTGCCTGAAATTGAAAGACATCGAATCCCTTTGCCCACCCGATGAAACCCCGGCGTTCCAACCGCCTCTCGCAGTTCATCATTATCTATGAACAATATCAGATTCTTCGATATTGCCGGTATCACCGCTTGGCCAAAGCTCAGATATTCAACAATCTGCAAAGGCTCCAATCGCTGCAATCGTCCTGGTATCAGAAAAACAGATGTAGCTCCCTCAAGAAATAGAATTTTTTATCTCACCGTTTCGCCGATACCATCGATAATCCCTTTGGCCCGACGGAGCGAAGGGAGACGGGAGCAGGGACTCTAGCGGGGAGAGGGATCTCGATGGTCCGAACGTCGGTCGATCTGAACTGCGATTTGGGCGAAGGTTTTGGGCACTGGTCATACGGCGACGCGCCGGACGAGACGATCATGCCACTTATCAGCTCGGCCAACGTCGCGACCGGCTTTCACGCCGGCGACCCGAACTCGATGGACAGGGTTTGCAGCCTGGCCCGCGAACACGGCGTCGGGCTTGGTGCCCATCCGGGATATCGGGACCTGCAGGGGTTCGGGCGACGGGTGATTGCGGCAAGTCCCCAGGAACTGGTCAACGATATCGTCTACCAGGTCGGCGCGCTCCGGGAGTTCGGCCGCCGGCACGGTATCCCATTGCAGCACGTCAAACCGCACGGGGCGCTCTATATGGAAATCGCCAAGGACCGGGAGCTCTCCCGGCAGCTTGTCGAAGCCCTGCGGCGAACCTGTCCGGAGGCCTTCATCTTCTGCATGGGTGTATCCGAGACGTATGATGTCGCCAAAGGTGCCGGCCAGCCGGTCATCCGCGAATTCTACGCCGACCGCGACTATAACGATGCGGGCTCAATCGTCTTCGCCCGCAAGATGCGTCCGCTCGAACCGGCCGAGATCGCCGAGAAATGCGTCCGCGCCTGCCGGACTGGAACCGCTGCAACGGTGGAAGGCGGCGAAATCGAGATCGAGTTTGAATCGATCTGCTTCCATTCCGACACCCCAGGTGCCCTCGAAATCGGCACAGCCGTCCGCGAAGCGCTGGTCGCCAACGGCGTCACGATCGCGCCGCCCCGCGCCCTCGACCAAGCCGCCTGACGCGAGACACGAAGGACAGACCCAATGGCCGCCAAGGAAATTCGCTCCCATCTTCCCGGTATCTTCTACCGCAGCTCGGCGCCGGACCAGCCACCGTTCAAGGCCGATGGTGATCCAGTCGCAGTCGGCGATGTCATTGGCCTGGTCGAGGTAATGAAGAGCTTCCACGAGGTCCAGGCCGATGTGTCGGGCACCAACATTCGTTTCGTTGTCGAGAACGAAGCTCCGGTGACGGCCGGCGCGGTGTTGGCGAAACTGGACGACTGATGACCTCCGATCGCCGCTCCCTGTTCATCGCCAACCGCGGCGAAATCGCGGTGCGGATCAATCGTGCGGCGCACGCGCTTGGGCTCGAGGTAATCCAGGCGCATTCCGATGCGGATAGCGACATGCTGGCTGTCCGCATGGCCGACCGGGCGGTGGAGATCGGTCCTGCGCCGGCAGCCAAATCCTATCTCGACATCGACAAGGTTGTGGCTGCCGCCGTCGAGTCGGGGGCCGACGCGGTCCATCCCGGCTATGGATTCCTCAGCGAAAACGCCGACTTCGCCGAAGCGGTCGAGGCGGCCGGCCTGATCTTTGTCGGCCCCACCCCGGCAACCATTCGCAAGATGGGGGACAAGGCAGCAGCGCGCGCGGCGGCAGCGGCGGCAGGCGTGCCGACCGTTCCCGGCAGCGATGGTCGCGTCGATGGCATCGACGGCGCGCGGGCGACCGCCGAAAAGATCGGCTACCCCTTGATGATCAAGGCGGCCGCCGGCGGTGGCGGTCGGGGAATCCGGATCGCAGAAAACGACGAAGACCTTGCACGACTGGTGCCGCAAGCCGAGGCGGAAGCCAACGCCGCCTTCGGCGATGGTGGTCTTTATCTGGAACGGATGATCACCCAGGCCCGACACATAGAGGTCCAGGTGCTTGGCGACGGCAGCCAAGCCGTTCATCTGTTCGAACGCGAGTGCTCGCTACAGCGGCGGCGTCAGAAGCTGTGGGAAGAAGCCCCCGCCGCCTGCCTCGACGACGCAACCCGTAACGAGATTTGCACGGCATCGGTCAGGATGGCTGAAGCGGTCGGATACCGAGGCGCCGGAACCATCGAATACCTCTATGACCCGACGGCCAACGCGTTCTTTTTCATGGAGATGAACACCAGGATCCAGGTGGAGCATCCGGTGACCGAGATGGTGACCGGCGTTGACCTGGTGGAGGCGATGATCCGGATTGCGTTTGGAAGCGCACTCGACTTGGACCAGGCCGACATCGCGCTGAACGGCCACGCCATTGAAGTCCGCGTCAATGCTGAGGATCCCGCAAAGAACTTCCTGCCGTTCCCCGGTGTTGTCCAGGAGCTGCGGGCGCCGAGCGGAGATCAGGTGCGGTTCGACACGATGCTTTACGAGGGCTACGCCATTCCGCCCTTCTACGACTCGCTCCTCGGCAAGCTCATCGTTCATGGACACGATCGCGCCGAGGCGTTGCGACGGCTGCGCAAGGCGCTGTCGGAATTCCATATCGGCGGCCTGAAGACGACTTTGCCGCTCTACACTGCACTGATCGACGACCCCGGTGTTTCCGCCGGGCAGGTGGACACTCAGTTTCTCGAGACCTGGCTCGATTCACACCCCATTCAGGCCGCCTAGTTGCGGAGGGAGACCGACTGCATGAAGACACGATACTCTTTTGGCGGCGACGAGCACATCTTTGTCGAAGTCGACGAGGAAATGTCGCTCGACGCTTTCTTCAAGAGCCTGTCGATGACCAACGCCGTGCGGGCAAGCGACATCAAGGGCGTGACGGAGATCTGCCCGGCAAACGCATCCTTCCAGATCAAGTTCGACCCCGACGTCATCAAGCCGGCCGACTTGCTCGCGGAATTGAAAGCGCTTGAATCGTCGGCCGAGACGGCCGAGAAGCGAATGACGACGCGGATCATCGAAATCCCGGTCTACTATCAGGATCCCTGGACTCATGAGACCCTGATGCGGTTTCGCGAGCGTCACCAGGACCCCGATGGCACCGACCTCGACTATGCCGCCCGCATCAATGGATTCGATTCAGCCGAGGCGTTCATCAAGGCGCACCATGATGCTCCTTGGTTCGTTTCCATGGTCGGCTTCGTTTCGGGCCTGCCGTTCCTTTATCAGCTCGTCGAGCGCGAGCGGCAGTTGCAGGTGCCGAAATACTTGCGGCCACGGACCGATACGCCGAAGCTCACGGTCGGCCATGGCGGCTGCTTCTCCTGCATCTATTCGGTCCGCGGCGCGGGGGGTTACCAGATGTTCGGAATCACCCCGATGCCGATCTACGACCCCGAACAGACGGTGAGCTACCTCAAGGATTTCATGGTGTTCTTCAAACCAGGCGACATCGTCAAATGGCACCCCATCGGCGGCGAGGAATACGAACGGATCAGCGAAGACGTAACCGCGGGGCGGTTTTCGCCGCGCATCCGTGAGGTCGATTTCGACCTGGCGGCGTTCAACGCCGATGTCGACGGCACCAATGCCGGACTAAAGGAGGCCCTCTATGGCGGTTAAGGTCATCAAACCTGGGCTCCTGACCACCATCCAGGACCTCGGCCGGCCGGGCTATTTTCACCTCGGCATTCCGATCAGCGGTGCGATGGACCGACTGTCACTGCGAGCAGCCAACCTGCTCGTCGGCAATGACGAAGGTGCCGCCGCTCTCGAATCGGTTTTCATGGGACCGGAACTCACGTTCCAATCCGACGCGACGATCGCCGTCACCGGCGCCGACATTCCGATCTTTGTCGATGACGTCGAACAACCCGGGTGGACGGCGATCTCGGTCAAAAGCGGTCAGAAGCTCGGCTTTGGCTACCTGAAGGGCGGCGCCCGTGCCTACATCGCCATCTCCGGCGGGATCGACACCCCACCGGCATTGGGCAGTCGCTCGACCTACGCGATTGGTGCGCTCGGCGGCATTGAAGGTCGAGCCGTCCAGGCGGGTGACGCGTTACCGCTCGGCACAGCTCGACCGGCGCCCGAAGGCGCGTCGGTTCCGGAGAAGCTGCGCCGCGCCCCGGGCTCGCAAACCGAGCTCCGGGTCCTGCCGGGGCTGTACTGGCACCGGATCACCGGGGCGGCCCAGCGCGGTTTTCTCACTGACGAGTGGCATGTGGCGCCCGAAGCCGACCGGATGGGATACCGGTTCCGCGGTGGACAGAAGCTTGAATTTGTCGATCGCAAACCGCCCTTTGGTGCGGGCTCCGACCCATCGAACATCGTGGATGGATGCTACCCGTATGGCTCCATCCAGGTGCCCGGCGGCACCGAGCCGATCGTACTCCACCGCGACGCCGTATCAGGCGGCGGTTACTTCATGATCGGCACGGTGATCTCCGCCGACATGGATTTGATCGGCCAGCTCCAGCCGCACATGCAGGTTCGTTTCGTCGAGGTCGACATGGATCAGGCTCTGGCGGCACGCGCCGACCGCGCCGGCCTCCTCGACCAGATCAGGGTAGCGCTCACGTGACCACGCTTGAGGCAACACGAAAGACAAGCCCCCTCGCCGCCCCGGCCATTCGCGGCGAGACGCCGGTCCTTCGTGTGCTTGGAACGTCGGTGACGCTGATCGAGCCGATCAAGCGGGCGGCCGAACGCGATCTCGATATCAACCTCGAATACATCACCCTCGACGGCACGGCTGCACAGCGACGCGGCGCACTGGAGCCGGACAGCTTCGACATCTACGACCAGTGGTTTCACGATGTCGATCTCATCTGGCCGGCCGGATCAATCCAGGCCATCGACATCGAACGGATCGATCGCTGGGACGAGATCAACGACCTGGCCAAACTGGGCCGGCTTTCACCGGAAAGTCCCGTCGCCGCGGGCAGTGATCCGAGCAAGCGCCTCTACGTCCATCTCGACGACTCGTTGGGCGATGCGCCGTCGGGCCGTATTTCGATGGCCCCAACGGTGCACAATGCGGACAGCTTCGCCATCGTCGGCAGTGACGATCCCAGCGAACTGACGAGTTGGGCGAGCCTGCTCGATCCGCAATGGTCGGGTCGGGTCGCATTGCAAAGCGACGCCGCCATCGGCTGCTTGGACATGCTGCTTGCACTGCGAGCGGTCAATGGGATCAAGGTCGATGATCTCGGTTGCCTTTCGCTCGAGGAAATGGATGTTCTGACTGACGCGGTGGCCGACTACCGTCGTCGGGGGCATTTCCGATGCTGCTGGGCCGACGAGGCCGCGGCAATCGATGCGATGCAATCCGATCAGTCCATGATCGGTAGTTTGTGGTGGTCCGGGTTCATCAGGCTGCGGGCATTGGGCATACCGGCCGCCTTGACCACACCACGGGAAGGCTATCGGGGCTGGTATGGCGGCATGGCGCTGTCGACGCTGCTGTCCGGCCGAGCGCTCGACGCGGCTTACGACTACATGAACTGGTGGCTCGACGGCTATCCCGGCGCGATGATGACGCGAAACGGCGCCTATATGTCCAATCCGTCCACAGTGCGCGCCCACCTTTCCTCGGCTGAATGGGACTTCTGGTACGCCGGCAAACCGGCGGCGGAGCCGATCCGCGACCCTTATGGCCAGGTAGTCTTCCAGGTCGGTGAGCGTCGCGAGGGCGGCTCCTACGAAGAACGCATGTCACGGGTGGCAATCTGGGACACGGTGATGAACGAGCACAACTACCTCGTTCGCCGGTGGGAAAATGCACTGGCAGGCTGAACAACGGATCGCACCGTTTGATCGCTCAGCGGGCCTGGGCGACCAAGTATTTCGGCAATGTCGGATTTGGGAAAACCGAGGTCGCCATCAGCCGGCGACGCGTGCGCTCGGCCGACAAGGTCAGATGTTCCTCAAGCGCCGCGGCGGCGGCACCATGGGAGCCGCGCATGATGAACTCGAGAACGATTGCGTGTTCGCGAAACGGCACCCTGAAAGCCCGCGCGCCGACATGCGAGACGAACATCCGGTTGACCACAAGAGCGAGCTGGCTCTGATGGATCATGCGCAGCAGGTGCTGGTTTTCGGCGCGTGCAAGCAACCGCACATGAAGATCCGTCTCCAGGTCGTCGAAGCCCTTGGCGGTCAGTTCGTCGATGTTGTCGAGGCCCGCCTCGAGCCGCCGCGACATTGCATCGATCTCCGCAGCCGGCATATGCGGCGCGCTTCCTTCGAGCGCGAGTGGCTCCAATTTGCCGCGAACCGCGAAGTGGTGGGCGATGTCGCGGGCCGTCAGCGGACCGACAATCCAGTGGGAGCGACGATCCTTGCCGACCAGTCCGCGGTCCTGGAAACGCGACAGCAGTTCGCGGATGACGGTTCGACTGACGTCATAGTGATCGGCAGCGGCCTGTTCGTTGATGCGGTAGAGTCCAAACGGCAGCGCACGGGTCAGCACCTCCTCGAAGTCACTGATGATCCTTGCTGCTGTCGCCTGTTGCGGTGCCGCCGGCTCGCCCTCCTCGAGACCGAGCATCTCATGCGTCAACGGCGTTCTCAGCGGCATTGTCGCCGCCGCACCGTTCACGAGGAACCCGCGCCCCTCGAAGCGCTTGAGAAGGCCCTTGGCAAGCAATTCGCCGAGCGCTGTCCGCACCGGAGTGCGGCTGGTGCCGAAAATCCGCGCGATCGGCTCTTCGGTCAGAACGGTCCCCGGCGGCAGGCGACCGGACCCGATTGCGTCGCTCAGAAGGGACTCGATCGCCACATAACGCGGCGCTGGCCGGTCAGCTGCGAAAGGTCGGTTTGCGCTCATGGGAAATCGTCCGCAGGAAAGCCAAGCAACGGAAAGGAAACGTACTTGGTGCACGAAGTTCGTTTTAGTACGGGCGAATTATCCAGTAGAGCGGCGATAATAGCAACAGAATTGCGGAAAAGAGCGATCGCAAATCGTTTTCAATTGACTTTTGAACACGTAGGTCACAATCTCCCAGCGAGTGATCCGGGAGATATGGTTAGCGAGGGAGTGCGCAGCCAATGATGGAGCTGCGGGGACTCAACAAAAGCTATGGCGAAAATCACGCTATCGCCGACCTGTCTCTGGAAATCAGGGACAACGAGTACCTGACGCTTCTCGGACCATCGGGGTCCGGCAAATCGACGCTTCTGCGACTGATCGCTGGCCTCGAGCCGCCCGATACCGGCTCGATCACCCTCGACGGCCAGCCGATCACCGCCGAGCCGACTTACATGCGTGGCCTTGGTTTCGTTCAGCAGAACTACGCCCTGTTCCCCCATATGAGCGTCGAAAACAACGTCTCGTTCGGACTTCGAAACCGCCAGAGCAATCGGATCACCGACGAGGCGGAGGTCACCCGGCGCACGCGCGACATCCTCAGCCTGGTCGGCCTCACCGAGCTCGGCGGACGCATGGTCGGCCAGATTTCCGGTGGTCAGAAGCAGCGCGTCTCGCTGGCGCGCACCCTGGTAACCGAACCACGGATCTGTCTGCTGGACGAACCGTTGGGCGCGCTGGACGCCAATTTGCGCGAACGGATGACCGTCGAGCTTCGCCGTATTCGCGCCGCCCTCGACGTGACCTTCCTGCACGTGACCGGCAATGAGACGGAGGCCATGGCGATGGGCGACCGTTTGATCGTGCTCGACCAGGGCAGGACAATTCAGATCGCCGACCCGGACACGGTCTACAACAGGCCCGAAACCGTTCGCGTCGCCAGGTTCATCAATGCCTACAATGTTCTGTCGGGTGAAATGAGAGACCGGCGCTTCGTCCACCGCGACGTCCCGCTTGATGTTCCGGTCGGCGCCGACGACGCCGCCTTCTATGCCATTCGCTTCGACGCTACGACGGTGCTGCCTCAGGACACGCACGCCGGTGAGGGTTTCACTACGATGCCGGCGACGTTCATCGCCAGCGAATTCATGGGCTCGGAAGTCACCTACTTCTTCCATGGACCCGACGGCGCGATCTTCGAAGTGATCCGTCATTTGAGCCGCAGCGACCCGGAAACATACACCACCGGTGAGGCGAGACAGCTGGCATGGCCCGTCGAGGGAGCGCTGCTCTTTGATTCCACCGGGCGGCGCATCGATCCGGCTCCGGCGAGGGAGGCCGCCTGATGGTGTCCGCCGCCGAGCGACAGATTGACATCAAGGACGCCGCAAGCAATTCGGCGGCCGGACGGTCCGGCGGGCGCGGCAAGCAATACGCCCTGCTCGCGCCCGGCGTCATCTGGATGGTTCTGTTCCTGATCGTGCCACTGGCCATGATGCTCTATGTGAGTTTCTGGACCCAGAAGACGTTTTCCATCGAGCCGGTCCTGACATTGAAGTCGTGGCAGACGTTCTTCAGCTCCGACACCTATTTCGGAGCTCTGCTGCGCACGCTCAGGATCTGGCTCACCGTCCTGATCATCACCTTTGTGATCGGCTATCCGGCGGCACTGTTCATCGCCCAGTTCGTCCGGAACAAGACCGTCCAGACGATCCTGCTCGTCACCTGCGTCATCCCCTTCTGGACATCCTTCCTGATCCGCGTCCTGGCGTGGCGGCCGATGCTTGGCAAGGAAGGCGCCATCAATATCGTGCTCGAGAACCTCGGGCTGATCAGCGAACCGATCGAGGTGCTGCTGTTCACCGAGCTGTCGGTGATCATCGGCATGGTGCAGATCTATGTGGTGTTCATGGTCGGGCCGATAGCATTCATGCTCGCGCGAATCGACGAGAGCCTGCTTGAGGCGGCCCGGGATCTCGGAGCCTCCACGTTCACAATCTTCCGCAAGATCGTCTTTCCACTCAGCCTGCCCGGTGTGGTCGTGGGCGCGATCTTTGTGTCGGTCATGGTCCTTGGAGAATTCGCCACCCCCGCGGCGCTCTCTGGCCGAAAGGTCAACCTGCTGGGCAATATCATAGTGACCCAGGTTGGCTCGCTGAAATGGGCGTTTGCCGCAGTGATTGGCGTCATTCTTACCATCGTGATGGCGCTGGTGATCACGGTCCTGTTGCGAGTCGTCAATCTGAGGAAAGAACTATGACCGGGGCGCGGCCATGAAGGGGCTGACCGGCCTGCGCTGGGGTCTGGGCGTCTACACGGCGCTGTTCATCATTTTTCTCTACGCGCCCTTCATCGTGATGGGCATCCTCAGCTTCCAGCAGGGGCCCGAGGGCGGACCCCAGTTTCCCGTCATCGAGTGGTCGTCATATTGGTATCAGCACGTACTCGGGCTGGCTCCCCCGTCACGCGTCGCGCCGCTGCCGATCGGTGAGGCACTGCTGCGGTCGATTTCCCTGGCTTTCGCGACGATGGTGGTTTCGACCGTTCTCGGTACGCTGACCGCTTATGCCTTCCGCGTCCGCTTCCGCGGGTCGGGGGTTGTGTTCTACCTGGTGGTCCTCGGCATGATGGTACCTGGTGTGCTTCTCGGCCTCGGCATGGCGCTGGTTGCCGACCAGCTCGGGATCGACAGGACCTGGTGGGGAACGGCATTCGTGCTCCACGTGGTCTACACTTTCCCCTTCGCCTTTCTGGTGATGCTGGCGATCTTCAACCGATTCGACAAATCGATCGAGGAGGCTGCCTGGGCACTTGGCGTCACGCCGGCGCGTACCTTCCGCAAGGTCACCTTTCCGCTGATCTTCCCGGGCGTGCTATCGGCGATGCTGTTCGCCTTCACGCTGAGTTACGACGAGTTCCCGCGCACACTTTTCACCGGCGGTTCGCAGGTCACGATGCCGATCGCCATCTACGGCACCTTCGCTGTCGAGATCCATCCGAACCTCTTTGCGTTCGGAGTCCTGACAACCCTCTTCTCGTTTGCACTGCTGACGATCTACGGCATCCTCATGGGGGTTTCCGTCCGGCGGGCTCAGTCGCGGACCTCCGGCATACAGGAGGATATCGGGTGACGCGGTTGGCGCACCATCGGGCGATCGTGACCGGCGCCGGTGCGGGAATCGGCCAGGCCATTGCGTTGCGGCTGGCCGCCGAAGGAGCTTCGGTCACGGTCAATGATCTGGATGGTGCGGCAGCGGAAGCGACAGCGGCCGAAATCACATCAAAGGGCGGCTCTTCGATCGCCATAGCCGGTGATGTTTCGCGCCCGGAGGATGTCGACGCGGCATTCTCCGCATGTGAAACGTCTTTCGGCCACTGCACACTTCTGGTGAACAATGCCGGCATTGTCCAACAGGTTCAGCTGAAAGATCTTTCGGTCGAGGACTGGGACCGGATGATCGCAGTTCACCTGCGCGGCTGCTTTCTCGGTTGCCGGAGAGCGATCGGACCGATGCTCGATGCCAAGGCCGGGGTCATCGTCAATATCGCTTCGCAACTCGGCCAGATCGGCGGCATCGATCTCACCCACTATTCGGCCGCCAAGGCCGGCATCATCGGCCTGACCAAGGCGCTGGCGCGCGAAGTCAGCGGCGCGGGCATCCGCGTCAACGCCGTGGCACCCGGACCGATCAACACCGAACTGGTGCGAGCGTTGTCGGCGAGCTGGCGAGAGGCCAAGGCAGCGGAGCTTCCACTCGGCCATTTCGGGGAACCCGACGATGTCGCGGCGACAGTCGCGTTTCTCGCCTCCGATGATGCGAGGACCTATGTGGGGCAGACGCTTGGCCCCAATTCCGGCGACGTAATGCTATGAGAGGCGAGGCGCATGGCTGACAAGACCGTCCTGATCACCGGCGCTGGGATCGGCATCGGCCGTGCGACGGCGCATGCCTTCGCCAAGGCCGGACACCGGGTAATTGTCACCGACATTCTCGAAACCGAAGGGTCCGCGGTCGCAGCCGAGATTCAGGCAGCAGGCGGCGAGGCCGATTTCCACCGGATGGACGTCACTTCGACCGCAGCCACCGACAAGACCGTCAAGCAGGTTGAGGAAGCGTTTGGGGCCCTCGACATCATCGTCTGCAATGCCGGGATCGCGCACAAGGTGCCGCTCGATCAGCTCACCGACGAGAAGTGGGACCACACATTCGACGTCGACTTGAAAGGCATGCTGCGAGTGGTCCGCGCTGCAGCGCCAGCCATGCGCGACAAGCGGGCCGGCTCGATCGTCTGCCTTTCCTCGATCATGGGCTACGTCTATGGCTGGGACGAGCACGTGCACTACTCGGCGGCCAAATCTGGTGTCGTCGGATTCGTCCGCGCCCTTAGTGTCGAACTTGCTGCGTCCGGCATCCGGGTCAATGGCGTTGCACCTGGCTACATCCGCACCGCTCAGGCGCTGTCGACGGTGCACTCGCTCGGCCCGGAGGGTCTGGAACAGGCAGCCGGTTTCATCCCCATGGGGCGTGTCGGTGAGCCCGAGGACATCGCCGACGTCATCCTTTTCCTCGCGTCCGACGCGGCTCGGTACATAACCGGTCAGGTGATCGCCGTGGACGGAGGATTGTTGGTTGGCCGCTACTAGAGCGGTCCGCGAATCTCAAACGGAGAAAAAAGGGAGAATGCAATGAGACATCTCAGGACGAACCGGCGCAAATTCCTCGCCGGAATGGGTGCCACGGCGGCGCTTGGGGCCACTGGTGGCCTTTGGCACCCACGCCAGGCCTGGGCAGCCGAACTCGCCGATCAGCAACTGCGAACGGTCGGCCTGTCGGTCACGGTTCAGGAACGCATCCTCAACGACTTCAAGGACAAATCCGGGGTCGGAGCCGTCAGCGGCAAGGCAGACATCTTCCCGAATACACAGACCGAGCTGCTCTCGGGCTCGGATGCCTATGATGTGTGGGAAACGATCGGCGAGCGGCTGCCGGCGATGACGGCGACCAACACCATCGTCCCGATTCCGACTTCGGATCTATCGAACTGGGCCAACATTCGACCGATCTTCACCGAGTCGGATCCACGGATGGAGCCGCGGGCGCAGATCTCGGGACAGATCTGGGCGAATGATGCCAAGACCGAGTTGTGGATGGTCCCGACCGTCTTCAATTTCGACTCGATCGGCTATCGGCCCGACCTGGTCAGCGCCGAAGAAGCCAACACCTGGACGTCGCTCTTCGATCCGAAGTTCAAAGGCAAGACCGGCCTCAACGTCGATCCGCTGATCGCTTTTGGTGAGGCGATCCTGGCGATGAATTCGCTCGGCCTGCTTGACGTTCCGAACCCGGGCAATCCGAACATCGAGGAGATCGACGAGGCGGCCAAGTTCCTGATCGACAAGAAGAAGGACGGCCAGTTCCGGGCTCTGTGGGGCGACTTCGGCGAACTGGTCAACCTGCTTGCATCCGGCGAAATGATCCTTGCCGACGCGTGGCAGCCGGCGGTCATGGCGGTGAAGGCGCAAGGCATCGAGTGCTCCTATGCCGTGCCGACGGAAGGCTATCGCGCCTGGTCGATCGGCATCTCCCAGATCGCCAATTCGCCGCATCCGGAAGCGGTCCGCGCCTATGCCAATTACTGGCTGTCGGGTCCGCCGGCGATCACGGTGTCGGAGCAGGGCTACTACTCGCCGACGACCAACATCGAAGAGGTGATGAGCGCCGCCAAATACGGCTTCTGGTACGAAGGCAAGCCTTGGATCGGCGAGCCGGAGCGTGGCATCAAGGAGGGTGATCTCCGCGACGGCGGTTCGCTCGAGGAACGCGCCGCGCACGTTTCCTACTGGCACCAGTGGCCGGACGAGTACGACCACCTGATCATGCGCTGGGACGAGTTCCTGAGCGCCTGAGCCCTGGATGAACAGGGAGGGGCGCGACGCGCCTCTCCCATCTCCCCGGAACCAACAAGCTGGACGTTCCGTATTCAATGAGCGAGCACGACCTCGAGCTGATCGGCCTCCGCAAGGTCTACCCGGGCGGAACGGTTGCGGTCGAGGGTTTCGATCTGAAGGTCGACCGCGGCGAGTTCATCTCGTTCGTCGGCCCGTCCGGTTGCGGGAAAACGACAACGCTCCGGATGATAGCCGGTCTCGAAGATATTACCGCCGGCGAACTGCTGATCCGCGGCCGCAACATGACGCGCACGCCGACCGAGAAGCGTCCGACCGCCACCATTTTCCAGAACTACGCCATTTTCCCGCACATGAATGTCCGCAAGAACATCGAATTCGGACTCGTCGTGCGCAACACACCACCAGCCGAGGTCAAGCGGCGGGTCGATGCGATCATCGACAAACTCCAGATCGGTGACGTCGCCGATGCCAGGGAGGCATCGCTGTCGGGCGGACAGAAGCAACGACTTGCACTCGCCCGCGGGCTGGTAACAGAACCCGATATCCTGCTGCTGGACGAACCACTCGGCGCTCTGGACGCAAATCTCAGAAAGTCGATCCAGGAGGAACTGCGTATCCTCCAGCGCGACCTGAACATCACCTTCATCTTCGTTACTCATGCCCAGTCGGAAGCCCTGTCGATGGGCGATCGGGTCGTCGTCATGAACGCCGGCCAGGTCGAGCAGATCTCCCCACCGTTTGAGCTTTACACCCGACCGGCGTCGCCATTCGTTGCCCGCTTCATCGGCCGCAACAAGATCATTGCCGGTGAGCTGGCGGAGACCGACGCGCAGCGGGCCACCGTGTCGACCCGATTCGGACGCCTGTCCGGCGTGCCGAGATTCGACCAGACCTCGGCGCCTGCCAACGCGCCGGCGCTGGTGGTCGTTCCCTCGGAATATGTCGACATCCGCGCCACAGGGAGTACCAGGCGTCAGGCCGAAACCGACCTTGTTTCAGGGACGGTCGAGGTCCTGGACACCGTCGGACATGTCGCCTACCTGACGGTGGCTCTCGACGAGAAACAAAGTGTGCGGCTTGAGACCCACGTGGAGCGCGTCTCTGGTCGCGGGATTGAGCCTGGGGCTACCGTCGACCTTACCTGGGCGGCGGACCGCGCCACCATCCTGCTCGACCCGGCCAACGCTGGTACCTGACGACCTCATTCAATTGGGCGGATCGGAACGCCCTGCCAACTCGGGAGAAGAACAATGGCAAAAGAAATCTATTGCGCCTTTGGCGTCGACGTCGACGCGGTCGGTGGTTGGCTTGGCTCCTATGGCGGCGAAGACAGCCCATGCGATATCTCGCGCGGCCTGTTTTCCGGTGAAGTGGGGTCGATGCGCCTGCTGACGCTGTTCGAACGCTGGGGTATCAAGACCACATGGTTCATCCCGGGACATTCGATCGAGACCTTCCCGGAGCAGATGAAGGCGGTCGCTGACGCGGGCCACGAGATCGGCATGCACGGCTACAGCCACGAGAATCCGATCGCCATGACGCCCGAGCAGGAAGAGGCTGTCATGGACAAA
>JAAEOR010000297.1 GCA_024222895.1 Hyphomicrobiales bacterium
AGTCGGGGCGTCGTAGTGAGCACTATCGCGTCGTCGAGCGCTCGATTAGCTTGGCGGGCACGATTCGCAGGATCCCACCAGTGGACGCGCTGGACGACATCATGGCGCGCAGGCCCGTCATCGCTTCCGCGACCATCGTTTGCGCGTCCTGGACGACAGTCGTCAGATCATAGGCATTCCAGGAAGCTTGGGGAATGTCGTCAAAGCCGGCTATCATGATGTCTTCCGGCACTCGCAACCCAAGCGGTCCCCGCAAGGCGTCCAGCCCGCCGATTGCCATCAGGTCGTTCGCGCAGAATATGGCGTCGGGGAGTTTGCCATTTTTGCCAAAGGCCACGATTGCGTCGAAACCACCGTCATAGCGATAGTCGCCGGTCGCCGTCTCAATCTCCATGAAGCCGTGCTGTCGAAGCGCTTCCTTGTATGCTTCGAAGCGCTCGATGCTGGCGGGGCTTCCTGCCAAACCGCCGACGAAACCGAAGGTTCGCGCGCCACCCTTGACGAAAAGGCCGGCGACGGCGTTTGCGCCGCTGGCGCCGTCGGAGCAGACCGATGTGACCCACCGATTCCTGATCGGCGTATTGAACGATATTGTGGGTAACTTGACTTTGGCAATCCCTTTAGCCGCTTCCCTGGACAGGACCGGCAGGGCGCTGACGATCGCGTCGACACGGTAACTCGCCAATCGCGTAACGACACCGTCAAGAGCGTGGTCACCATCGACGCGAACGAGCAGGACCTGATAGCCTGACTCTTGCAGTGCGTCCGTGAACTCGTCCAGCGCGCTGGCGTAAAACGGATTGCTCGTACCGCTGATAACGACCGCAACCAGGTGGGAGCGGTGGTTCAGGAGAATCCTCGGAATGAAATTGGGGCTGTAGTGGAGCTTGTCCGCGGCCTCGAAGACCTTGCGTCTCGTCTCCTCCGAGATGCTCTTGCCTTCCGAGAAGGCGCGCGACACCGCCGACTGAGACACGCCGGCCAGTCGGGCAACCTCGGTCGAGGAGGGGTATCTCCGGTTCGATTTCATGACCGGCGGCCGACACCGCCAAGCTGATCGGGATCGTTTGTGGCGTTTGTCTGGTCGATGATCCGTCGGCGCCGATCCGTCTTCAGGTAGCGACCATCCATTCGTTTCACCATCTACAAGCCCGTTGAACCGCTCGAACAGCTTGCTGGTGCAGAACACCAGAACCGCACAGAACAGGATGTTTTCCCGGCGGCCGCACCAATACCGCCACCGATCACCGCCTTGTCTTGCAGGCCCGGGTCCATCCGGTCCACCTCTGGGCTTACTTGACGATCGGGATTTTCGAACGGTCAATAGTGATGGCGACCGCGGCAATCAGGACGACTCCAAACACGATGTTCTGGGCAAAAATGTTGACCCCGAGGAACGTCATGCCGATGCGGACGACCGAAATGATCAGCGCTCCGACCAGCGTGCGCCAGATGTTTCCGACGCCTCCGGTGATCGCCGTGCCGCCGACAATCACCGCGGCGATCGAAGGGAGGAGCAGTTCGGCCGCTAGTGTCGGCGAGCCGCTGGCGAGCCGGCCGGCCAGAATGACGCCGGCAAGCGCGGCGAAGCCGGACGATAGGACGAAGGCGAATATCTTCTGTCGGTCGACCTTGACGCCGGACGCATAGGCGGCCGGCTCTCCCGCTCCGATCGCCGCGCTATAGCGGCCGAACGGCGTGCGGCTCTGGAGGGTATGGGCGATCACCAGGACGACCAGCCCGATCACCACAACGTTTGGTATTCCGAAGACCGTTCCGGTGATCCATGTCTGGTAGCTGCGCGCCGCCTCGTCCAGCGTGATCGACCGCTCTCTGGAAATGACCAGGGCAGTGCTGAACAGAACCCCGCCCACGGCGAGTGTCGCGATGAAGGAGGGTATTTTCAAGCGCACGTGAACGAGGCCGGAAAGCAGGCCGACCAGCCCGCCGATGGCTACGGTCAGCACGAACGAGCCATAACCCAGCCGAGTGATCGTCAAGGCCACGATGACGCTGGCCAGCGATGCCATCGACTGGATCGAAAGATCGATGCCACCCAGCATGATGACGAAAGTGATGCCGGTGGCGAGGATGAAGAGCACTGCCGTATCGCTGGCCAGTTGCAGCAGCGAGGCGGGCTGAAGGAAGGTCGGCTCGACGACCCCCACCGCGACAACGAGGATGATGAGCGTTGCCAGCGGCAACCATTGCCGGATGCGGTCGACGCCCATTCTATCAACGAGTGCGTTCATCGGTTTGCCTAAACCATGTGTTCAATGAGATCGACCTGCCGCGGCTTCTCACCCGGCGTGGCGTCGGCGCGATGTGTGATCACACCGTCGCGCATCACCAAGACCGTGTGGCTGAGACCGATGGTCTCTTCCAGCGTGTCCGAAGTTAGGACGACGGCGACTCCCGCGGTCGTCGTCGCACGAACCAGTTCGTAGACCTCTTCCTTGGCGCCTACGTCGAGACCGCGGGTCGGATGATCGAGGATCAGGACCCTTGCCTTGGCGTTGAGCCACTTGGCCAGCACCACCTTCTGCTGATTACCGCCGGACAGATTGAGGCAGAGTGTGTTGATGCTGGGCGTGCGCACATTGAGGCGCTCGGTCCAGGTCGTCGCCAGCCGACGTTCCTCGCGAGCGTCTATCAGGCCGTAGCGGGTGAGATTGCCGAGATCGGCGAGGGTAATATTGGCGGCGACCGACAGGAAGAGGACAAGCCCCTCGACCCGCCGATCGCGGGGGATGTAGCCGAATCCAACATCGACAGAGGCCGCCGGTTTCGTCAGCTTCACATCGCGACCGTCGACAAGCAGGCGACCGCCGCGATGCGGCGCGAAGCCGGCAAGCGTGCGTGTCAGCTCCTCGCGCCCCGAGCCGATTACGCCGGCGATGCCGAGAATCTCGCCGGCATGGAGCGTGAACGACACGTCCTTGTAGGCGTGGCCGAGCGAAAGTCCATCGGCCTCGACGACAACTTCATCGCGATAGGGTTTCTGGAGAGGTTCGCGGTAATATTCCGACTGCAGGCTGCGTCCGACCATCAACTGGTGGAGTTCATGGACGTTGGCCCCGGCCGCCCCCAGTTCGGCGACCACGGCGCCGTCTTTCATCACGTAGATCCGGTCGGAGAGTTCAAGCACCTCGTCCAGGCGGTGGGAGACGAAGACGAAAGAAGCGCGTGACTTGAGCGCCCTGACCCGAGCGAACAACACCTCGATCTCGGCGCGCTCGAGTACTGACGTCGGTTCGTCGAGCAGTATGACCAGATGGCCGCCAGCAGCATCCTCGAGAGTCAGGGCCTTGGCAAGCTCGACCATCTGGCGAGCGGCGAAGTCGAGATCGTCGGCCCGGATGCGCGGATCGACATCGACCTCGACCTTGACCAGCTGCCGCGCGGCCGCGGCATAGAGGGCGCGCCAGTCAACAAGCCGGAAGCGTGTGAACTGCGCCTCGTTGCCAAGATAGATGTTTTCGCCGACGGTCAGGTTGGAGAGGAGCGACTGCTCCTGGAATACCATGCCGATGCCCTTGCTGTTGGCGTCGGCAGCGTTGGCGATACGGGTTGCCTCGCCAGCGATGAGGATATCACCGGTGTCAGGTTTATACACGCCGCTGAGAATCTTCATCAGCGTGGACTTGCCGGCGCCGTTCTCGCCGATCAGTCCGACGACCTCGCCCGGCTGTATCTCTATCGAGACGTCTTTTAGCGCATGAACGCCCGGGAAGTGCTTGTTGACGTTCACCAGCGCCAGAGCCGGTATGCCGGGCGGGGCGGCGTTCATTTGACGATCCGCAGCAGCTTGCGATTGATGGACAGCGCCACGGCGGCGATGATCATCAGCCCCTGCACGCCGATCTGCACGCTTGGCGGGACACCCATCAGCACCATGCCATTATTGAGCACGACGACGATGAGAACACCGACCAGTGTCTGGTGGACACCGCCCTGACCTCCCGACAGCGCGGTCCCGCCGACGACCACCGCGGTAATTGTCGTGAACAGTCGGCCGGTGCCTATTTGGGCGTTGCCGAGCCCGAGTTGGGCGGCCGCCAGGATGCCACCGACCGCATAGAAGACCCCGGCAAGGGTGAAGGTGAGGATACGCACCCGCGCCACCGGAATGCCGGAGAGCGCAGCGAGTTCCTCGCCACCGCCGAGGGCGTAGATGTAGCGCCCCAGGCGTGTGTAGTTCTGGATTGCCAAGGCGATAAGAAAACACAGAAGCGCCAGCCATACACCCCACGGAAATCCAAGGAAGCGGTCGATCGCAAGGCCGCGGATCAGGGGCGAGTTGATGCGGGTCGCCATGCCACCGAGCAGCGCATTGGCAACCCCGACGCCGATGAACCAGGTGCCAAGCGTCGTCATGAAGGACGGCACCTTGAGGCGCACATGGACCACACCGTTGGCGAATCCCACCGAGGCGCCGACCGCGAGCACGATGACCACCCCGAGAAGGCCAAGATCGTTGGCGTTGGCACCGTTGAGGACGAGCATCGACAGGATGACGGCGCCAAGCGTCAGGATGCCTTCGATCGAAAGATCGATCGAGCCCATCACGATGATGAAGGTCGCACCGAGCCCCAGGACCAGCGGGATCATCGCGGTCTGGGTCATCCGGACGAAGTTGCCAAAACTGAAGAAGTTCGGATTGATCAGGCCAACGATGACGCAGAGCAATACGAGAACGATCACAGGCGCCCAGGATGCGATGCGCCGTCGACGGGGACGCGGGACTGCGCCGGACTCCGCTACGCTTGCGGATGTATCCAAAGACATCGCGGATATCGCTTTCTGGACAGCAGTTGACGACAGGCCCTCAAGGCGCCTTCAAGCCATCGGGTCAGGACAAGGCGGCCTTGCTATCGGGCACATGGGCGCGCCGAAGCGCGCCCACCCTGTTCGGCTCAGTATTCGATCTGACCGCTGACCCGACCCCAGATATCGTTCCAGTCGAGCGTCGGCTCGGCCGCGATATTGTCATCGAAGTACGACTGCGCGGTGTCGGCAGTGATGACGACGCCCTCGCCGTAGAACTCGCGATGATCTTTCGGTTCCGTCGTCGGATCGAAGCCGCCGGTCTTCGCTTGGTAGCCGATCGACAGGCCCATGCCGCCCTGCCAGAAGGGGTCCCAAGCGACGGTGCCCACCATCTCGCCTTTGAGGATAGCTTCGACAGCGAGTTGGATGCCGTCGATGCCGGTTACGGGAACCTGACCGGCTCGGCCATCGGCCCGCAGAGCCTCGACCGCGGCAAGCGCCATACCGTCATTGGCCGCCCAGATGCCGGTGATGTTGTCGCCAAACTGGGTAAGCCACGCGTTGGTCTTCTCGAGCGCTTCCGTCTCGGACCAGTTGGCCACCTGAAAGTCCAGGAGTTCGACATCGGAATTGGCCTCGAGCGCCTGCATCAGGCCGGCCTTGCGCGTGATGGCAGGTGTATTCGATTCGATACCGCCAAGTGCGACGATGCCGCCCTTGCCGCCCATGGCCTGAATCAGCGATTCCGCCATCGCCTTGCCGTAGGGGACGCCGTCGAAGGAGATGTGGGCCACGTAGTTCGGATCGTAGTCCCAAGGGTGCAGGTCGTCAGGCTTGTTCCACTGGGTGACGACATAGGCGCCAGCGTCCTTGCAGGCCTCCACGATCGGCCGGGCATCCGGGCTGTCGTTGGGATCGACATTGATGACGCAGTTGCCGCCGGTCTTGGCCAAGATCGCCTTGATGTCGGCGATGCCCTTCTCGGAGTTGCCTTCAGTCACCAGCGTTACGTATTCGGCGCCGACCGAATTGGCAAAGGCCGCACCGCCGGCGTTCCAGGTCGCATGATACGGATTGGACAGCGACCGGATCGAATTGACCACGGTCGGGGCATCGGCGGCGAAGGCCGACCGGGTAATGATCGCAGGAAAGGCGCCGACGGCACCCAGCGCCGCGGCGCCTTTCAAGAAGTCGCGGCGCCGTACTGGCTGTTTCGTTCCACTGCGGAATTTCTTGATCATTAAGGAGTTTCCTCGTGTTTGGAAGACGTCGACGCGATCGCCGTCTTACCTTGTGGTTGAACGCCCGAACGTCGGTGACTCCTGATGTCTATCAATAGGCAACGACTGGGAGAAGGCGGCTCGTCGACATCCGTCGCCGCTTTCGAGGAGGACCAATACGGGCGTGCATAGTTATGCAAGAGTTAGGAGATCATAGGTCATAATGAATGTCAAATTGACGAACTCGCTGGTTTAGACTTGGACCTCCAGCAAGCGGCCTGTCGGCGGATCAATAGTGCCCGTTGGCCCGCATCAGCAGATCGACGCGGTTCTGGGCCCCGGCCAGTGCGTCATCGATGGATTTGTGCCGCCGCAGCATGTCATGAACTTCCTCGCCGACGATGGCGATGATTTCAGAGATTTCCGGCACCGGCGGGCGCGGCCAGATTTGCAGATAGCCTTTTCTGGCCATGGCATCGACCGCGGGGATGATCGGCGAAACGGAGCGGACGTCCGGGTCGCTGCTGACGCTGTAGCGCGGACTGACAACGCTGCCGTTTGAGATATAGAGCTTTGCCGCACTGGGCGCGGTCAGCGATCGGATCGCCGCCCAGGCGGCCGCGACGCGATCGGGCGACACGTTGGACGGCATGGCGAGCGCGTAACCGCCGACCGGTGCGATCGGTGTTCCTCCGGGACCGACAGGATGCGGCAGGTAGCCCGTATTGCCGTGGCCCGGAGAATGGCGGTCCAGTTCGAAAATAGGTGCCAGAAGCGTATAGCAGTAGGCCATGGCGGCCGAGCCGCTGGCATAGGCAACCGCCCGCTCGTACCATGACATGCTCAAGATCGATGGCGGCGAGTAATCCAGCAGCTCCATCAGATACTCACCGGTCGACCGCGCGGCATCCGACAGAAACATCGGCCGCATCTGCTCGCCATGAGGGTGCTCGGTGTCGAAGCCCTCGGATGTCGCCGCGAGGTTGATGACCGGTTGACCGAACGACGATCCCATCACCATCAGGAAGGAATGGCCAAGCGGCGTGCCCCGTGCGGCGTTCCAGGCGATCCCATAGCGGCCACTCATCGGCGCATGCAACCGTCGGGCCGCATCGAGTACTGCCTGGGTCGTCGCCGGCTCCGCCATGCCGTGTTCGGAGAACAGATCGGTCCGGTAGACAAGCAGCTCCGGGCTGCCTTGAACCGGGACGCCATAATGGGCACCGCGGTGACGCGTGCTCGCAACGGCCGCCGGATGAAAATCCGACCCGTCGAAACCGGACTCGACCATCAGGGCGTCGAGCGACTGCAGCGCGCCATTTGACGCCAACTCGCCGAACCATGGCAGGTCGCATGCCACCACATCGTAGCGTGACAGCTTCAGATTTCCGTTTTCGATAATCTCCTGTCGCAGCCGGTCGATCGATAGGGCGCGGATCTGGATGCCGGTGCCGAAAATGTACTGAAAGTGTTTCTTCAGCGTGTGCATCGCCATGAATGTCGGATCGGCATGCACGAGGACGCGCAGGTCGCTCGACAAATGAAGTTTACGATCCAGCGCCGACTGCAGCGGCAGAACGCTGCCCTCGCTGTAGGAGGCACCGAAGAAATAGTCGGACTGGGTCCGGTTGGACTGGTGCGGATCGAATGTGGCGGCAAGCAGCGACCGCGTACGGCGCGCATAATCCTGCCAGCGATGGAGCAACCGAGGAGAGGGGTGCAGCGAGAATGACTTGCCGGTGGGCGTGCGGGGGCGCTTGACGATCAGGCCGCGAGCCTGGCATGCCGCGATCGCCCGCAATGCGGTGCCATAGGACATTCCCGACGCGGCCGCCAGTGACGAACTGGTGGTCGTCTTGCCGTGCAGGTGATTGCGGACAAGGGAGAGCAGCAGGCGGACTTCTCGGCCGCCGGTGCGAATGTCCAGCGCGGCCTCGGTTTCGTCTTCCAACTGCTCGATGAACTCGAGAAACTGGACCAGTTGTGGATCCGAAATACTGACGGAGGTCGGCAGATGGCGGGTTTCATAGGGTCCCTCTGGCGCTCGGCCGCCGGGGCCGCGTTCGGCCTGTATGCCCGCCCGCGGCTTAGCAACGCGGTATGAATCGTCCGATGCGGTCAATGTCCCATACCGATTGCGGACAGTTCCTATCGAGGGTCGTTCATCCTTGGACGCAAAACCAAAGAATGTCCAACCCGGTCACATCATTCCGGCTAATGGTCCGACTCCGACATTTGCCACCCTGCTGCAGCACCCGCCCGAGCCAATGTCGGAGTCATCAGGACCACCACAGGTCAGATTCGTCCCCCTAGGCGCCCAATGCCTGCTGTTTCCGCGCCAGCAGCGCCACTTTGCGTTCATCGACATCGGCCAGAACCAGGCGACGGCGCTGTCGCGACTCGAAGATTCGCGATCCGGTCTGGAACATGATCACGATGATCAGAAGCACGCCCAGATAGAGCTGGACCTGATAAGCCGGCGTGACGTTGAAGACGAGACCGGTGTTGAGGAAGTTGACGGTCAACGTTCCAATCGCCGCGCCGATGACGCCGCCCTTGCCGCCGAGAATACTGACCCCGCCGATGAAGGCGGCAACCGTTCCTGCCAGGAGCAGATATTGCAGGCCGAGCGCCTGAGCGGTTCCCGAACGCAGTCCAATGATGGCGCCGCCCAATCCGGCGCAGAAACCGGAAATCGCAAAGACGATGATCATCGGCCGCTTGAGATTGACCCCCGCCGCCAACGCCTCCTTGCGAGCACCACCAACGGCATAGATCTCCCTGCCAAATTTCGTATAGGCAACGAATATCCCGACGACGATGAAGACGAAGATCACCAGCAGGCTGGCCGGCGAGAAATACGCCAACATCTTGGTCTGGATGAAATCCGGCACGTCGAAGTCAGTCAGCATCACGGTTTTTTCCTCGGCCGCGAACAGGGCGACACCGCGAAGCAGCATCAGCGTACCAACCGTCAGCACGATCGCACGCACCCGCAAATAGGCAACGAAATATCCCTGAATGACACCGATGCTGGTTGAGATCAGCAGGCCAATCCCCAATGCCGTGAACGTCCCCAGCTGATCGTTGAACCGCACGACGATTACCGCCGTCAAAGCCGCGTTCGACCCGATCGAAAGATCGATCTCGCCGGCGATGATGCAAAGAGTGAGCGCAAGCGCGACCAGACCGAGGACGGCAAAGCGCTCCATGATCGCGAAGGTCGTGTTATGGGTCATGAACAGGTCGTTGGTGACCGCAAAATAGCCGAACACGATCACCGCCAGCAACACCGCAAACGACAGGTCGGGATCATCGACGATCCGATGTTTGAGACGCTCAATCACTGATCTGCCCTGGCCCATCCAGCGCTACTCCTGAGCCCGCGCGCCCTTGCGCGCCAGGGAAAAGACGATGATGCTGAAGACGATCATCAAGCCGACGGCAAGCACCCGCGGCCCGCTGTTGAAGCCCCGCAGGACCATCATGTTGTCGACGACGGAGATGAACACCGCCCCGAGGCTGGTGCGCAAGGTGGAGCCAAAGCCACCCATGATCGAGTTGCCGCCGACCATCACCGTCGCAATGACCAGAATCGTCATGTCGCCGCTCGATCCGAATTCCGACGAGAAGTAATTGGCCTGGGCACTGGAAATCTGCGCGGCGAAGGCGACCGCAACGAAGCCGGCGCAGACCGACGCGATCGTGCAGACCTTGATCGCCATCGGCAGGTTCTCGTGCCCGGTCGCGCGCGCCGCGGCACGGTTAGCGCCAACCAGATAGACCTGCCGGCCGAAATTGGTGTAGCGCAGCACGATCTCGGCGACGATCGCAATCAGGATGAAGGCGATCGTGATGTTGGGCAGTCCGAGGAACGATCCGGTACCCAGCCATTCCGCGTCGTTTGGGCGGCGGAAGGAGACGACCAGATTGTCGCTCCACCAGGACGCGATGCCGATGAAGATTCCGGCCGCGCCGAGAGTCACGACGATCGGATTGCCGCCAAGGCCGATCAGGAGACCCTGGGCCATCCCGGCGCCGACCGCGATCGCCAGGGTCAGCAGCAGGGACAGCTCGAATCCGTAACCCTGAGACATTCCGGTGGCGAAGGCGATGATACAAAGCGCCGCCGTTTCCTTCATCGACAGCAGGAAGAAGTTGCCCGACAGGGTTACGAAGGTCAGGCCGATCCCCATGATACCGACCAGTGCGGCATCCCGGATGATCGTCTTGAAATTGAAGACGGTCAGGAAATTGTCGGTGGTCGCTGCCCCGTAAATGAAGACGATCAGGAAAAGCGCAACCAGCGCAGCGACGATCGGCGACGCCTGCCGATCGACCCACGCCGCGAACCGGGGAGGAATGATAGAGCGACCGAATTGTGCCAACCGTTCCATGGATGCGCCTTAGAGATTGGTCTCGTTGAAGGGGTCGGTGATCTCTTTCAGGATGCCGGCGGTGGTGATGCCGGCAAGGTCGAATCCACCGATCTTCATACCCCGATAGAAGGTGATGATCCGGTCAGGCAGATAGGTGACTTCCTGCATGTCGGTCGACGTGAAGACAATCGCCGCCCCTTCGTCAGCCAGGTCGCGCATCTTCTGATAGATCTCCGCCTTGGCACCGACATCGACACCGCGGGTCGGTTCGTTGACGAGGATCACCTTGGGCGAGATCGCCAGCCATTTTCCCAGAGCAACCTTCTGTTGGTTGCCGCCTGACAGGACCCCGGCCTCGGCGCCCAGGCGAGAGACGTCGACTGTGAATTTTTCTGCCAGGCTTCGCGCAGCCGTCTGCTCGCGCCCGCCGAAATTCCAGCCGAAGCGCGAAACGGTTTCCAGGGCCGGCGACGTCAGATTCTCGCGAATTGGCCGCCCCAGGAAGAGACCGTCATATTTGCGATCATCGGAACAGTAGCCGAGCTTGCGGCGGATCGCTGCGGCCGGATTACGAGGCAGAAAAGTCTCCCCGGCAAAATCGATCTTGCCAGAGCGGGTCTTGCAGGAGCCGGCCATTGCGGCCAGGATCTCGCCGGTGCCGCTGCCGAGCTGTCCGGCGAGGCCCAGGATCTCGCCGCTGTAAACGTCAAAACTGACCGGTTCAAGCATGCCGTCCGGCCACAGGTCGCGCACCGAAAGCAGCAGCTCGCGTTTGTGGTCGGCCGTGCGCTCGGGGAACATGTTCTCAAGCTTGCGGCCAAGCATGAGCTCCACCAGCGAATTGACGTTCAACTCGGCGGCGCGGCGTGGTCGTTGGCTTTCGCCATCGCGCAGCACGATGATCCGGTCGGTGATCTTGAAGATCTCGTCGAGCCGGTGGCTCACATAGATGATCGACTTGCCGGCGGCCGCAAGCTTGCCGACCATGTCGAGGATGCGGATCGAATCCGCCTCGCCAAGCGCCGCAGTCGGCTCGTCGAGGATCAGCACCTTCGGATCGTGGGCGATCAGCCGCGCCACTTCGACCAGGTGCTGTTCGCCGATCGAGAGCCGATCGACCCGAACGGTTGGATCGACGTCGTTGAGACCGACTTCATCGAGAAAGCGGCGGGCCTTGGCCGCCAGCGACCGCTTGGTCGCCACTGCATGGACGTTGTGACCAGCCAGGAAAATGTTCTCCGCAACCGACATGGCGGGGATCAGGCTCAACTCCTGCTGGGCAATGGCGATGCCCGCCTGCTCGGCGATGCCCGGGCTGCGGAAGCGGGTTTCGCGACCCTGGTATTCATAGGTGCCGGTGTAACCGTCGTCGAAGCCGCTGACGATCTTGACCAGGGTCGACTTCCCGGCGCCATTCTCGCCGACGAGCCCCATGACCTCGCCTGGACCGATTTCGAAATCGACATTCTTCAGCGCCTCGATGGCGCCGAACGATCGTGAAATCCCGGTCAGTTTGAGAATGGGGTCGACGGTGGTGATCGGTCCGATCCTTGGATGGTTGCGGTTCTTACTGATGCGCCCCGATCACCGCGACTGGTGGTATGCTGAATCTGTCATTCCACCAGGCCGGCGACCAGGGAGCGAGAAGGCGGTCCCGACAAGTTATCGTCGCCCCGGGACCGCCAACTCAGGCGCGGTGGTTAGCCGCCCCATGCACCGGAGCAAAGCTCGTCGATGCCGTAGAGTTTGCCGTCATAGCCACGCAGGGCAACAGTCTCCAGGTTGTCGAGGGTGACCGCCGGGTTCGGCGTGAAGTTGATGTATTGTGCCAACTCACCATTCTCCAGATATTCCGTCACCAGCTTGATGGCCAGCTGTCCCTCATGCAACGGCGACTGGAGAGTCGTTCCGAACTGCTTGCCCTCTTCGATGAGCTGCTTGTCGCCATTGCAGACGGTGCCGACGGCGACGACATCCTCGCCCATCTTGTAACCGGCTTCCTCAAGCGCCTTGATACCGCCGGTGAGGATCGCATCATCCATACCGTAAACAAAGTGGATGCCCTGGTCTTTCACCTTGGCGATCAACTTGGCCGCGCCCTTGTATCCGTTGGCCTGGCCGAAGCCCTCGTCGACATCGCCGATGACAGTCAGGTCCGACCCGGCGATCGCGTCGTTGAAGGCATTGATCGACAAGCCGTAGCCGCCATAGGAATGGGGATAGGACAGGACGATGACGTTGAACCCTTCGCCGCCCTCGGCTTTCTTCCTGGCAGCGGCCTGGCGCAGCATGTATCCGGCATTGCGGGCGCGCAGGCGATCGTCCGGCCCGGCGTAACCGAAGATGTATTTTTCGTCCTGCTCGTTGGGGAGCTGATTGATCTTCAGGACCGGCACACCGGTCTTGTTGAGAGCGCGGAGTGAACCGAGCCCGGCCACCGCATCCGAGGGCCACCAGATGAAGACGTCCGGCGTCTTGCCGGCCGCCAGCACTTGCTGGACCTGCTGGTCCTGCTCGGCCTGATTGAACTGGTTCTCAAAAACCTCGATGTCATAGCCGTTGAGCTCGGCCGTGGCTTTCAAACCCTGAATGAACTTTCCGATATAGGCCTCGCCGGCCGGACCGTTGAACGAAATGATCAGCGGCTTGTCCTGCGCCGCGGCAGCGGACAGCATCGCGCCCGACGCTATCGTCGCGGCCGCTACAGCGATGGCAGCTTTTTTGAAGATTGACATATGTTCCCTCCGAAGAATCGCCCACTTTGCGATGGATGCACGCCGGGCGGCTGCCCGCACGCTGCTGGGGATCAAACCGACTACCCCGGTTCGCGGATACAGTTTTTCTGTCCAGATCGGACAAAATTCAACCGATACGGACAATTCTTTGGTTCAGCTCGGACAGCTGCTTCGCTAGCGTTCGGTAATATCGCGGCCGGCTGCGGCGAACGCACGGTCTCGGGCAACCAACAGGACGACAGGAGAGGTCGAAGTGGACACCGAACGGCTCAGGGAGAAGAACGTCGTGATTACCGGTGGAGCGCAGGGTATGGGCGCAGCCATCGCTGAGCATTTCGCGGCCCAGGGCGCCAAAGTCTGCGTGACCGATGTCAATATCGACGGTTGTAACGAGGTCGTGGCGCGCATCCGCGACAAGGGCGGCGAAGCGATTGCCGCCCAGGTCGACGTGACGAAACGCGCCGACGTCGCTGCCGCAATCGAAGCCGCCGTCGAGGCGTTCAGTTCGATCAACGTGATGCTCAACAATGCCGGCATCAACAAGCCGATGATGTTCTTGGATGTCACCGAGGAGAACTGGCATCAGATCATGGATGTCAACGCGCTCGGCGTTCTGATCGGCATGCAGGAAGCTGCCAAGCAGATGATCCGGCAGGGCAAGCGCGACGCCCCCTACAAGATCATCAATGTCGGCTCGATTCTCTCTCGCCAGGCATTCGACGACGTCGTACCGTACTCCTGTTCGAAACACGCGGTTCTGGCGATGATCAACGGCGGGGCAAAAGCCCTGGTCGAACATAACATCACGGTCAACGGTTATGGCCCGGGGGTGGTTCGCACCGAGTTGTGGGAGCAACTGGACAAGGATCTCGTCGCCATTGGCAAATTCGAAAAGGAAGGCGAGTCCATGGACACCCTTGCGCGGGATATGATCCTGATGAAGCGCTACTCCTTTCCCGACGACGTTGTCGGAACCGCCAGTTTCCTCGCCAGTCCGGAATCCGACTACATGACCGGTCAGTTGCTGATGATCGATGGCGGTATGGTGATGCAATAGCCGGCATTTTGTGTCCGGTTGCGGCCGATCAGCCAAACGAAACACCGCGCCACCGCTTTGGCGGTGATGCTTCGAAGGAATGAAACGCCAATGACCAACGCGCTTTCGCCAAAACTCCTCCGTCCGGAGGACCATGACCCGCACTGGAATTGGAACAGGGCGATTCCGGCGCCCGGTCACACCAATGTCGATTTTGAGGGAAGGGTCGATTTCGATCGGCTGCGCACCTATCGCATGGCACGGGCGCAAGCCGCCCTGGACAATTCCGAATGCGGAGCACTGCTCCTCTTCGACGTCAACAACATCCGCTACGTCACGTCGACCAAGATCGGCGAGTGGGAGCGCGACAAGCTCTGCCGCTTTGCCCTGCTGATGCGCGACAAGGAGCCTTTGGTCTGGGACTTCGGCTCGGCCGCAGTCCACCATCGTCTCTATTGTGACTGGCTCGATCCGTCCAATGTCCGCGCCGGTATGCTTGGCATGCGCGGTACGGTACCGCCGGCGGCCGGGCTGATGAAGGCCCACGCCGAGGAGATCGCGTCACTGCTGCGGGAAGGCGGTGTTGCGGACATGCCGGTCGGCGTCGATCTGGCCGAGACCGCCATGTTCTTTGAGCTCCAAAAGGCCGGCATGACGGTCGTCGACGGTCAGCAGGTCATGCTCGACGCCCGCGAGATCAAGAACATCGACGAGATCGTGCTGTTGAACCAGGCGGCCGCGATGGTCGATGGCACCTATCATATGATCTATGAGGAACTGAAGCCGGGGGTGCGCGAGTCCGATATCGTCGCCAAGGCCAACGAGATGCTCTATTCGATGGGCTCGGACGACGTTGAAGCGATCAATGCGATCTCCGGCGAGCGCTGCAACCCCCACCCGCACAACTTCACCGACCGGATCGTCCGGCCCGGCGACCAGGCGTTCTTCGATATTCTTCAGTCCTATCAAGGCTATCGCACCTGCTACTATCGGACCTTCAATATCGGGCGGGCCACCACCGTCCAGCGCGACGCCTACAAGAAATGCCGCGAGTGGCTCGACGTGGCGATCAATCTGATCAAGCCTGGCGTGTCCACCGATACGGTCGCGTCGGTGTGGCCGGCCGCCGAGGAATTCGGCTTCCCCGACGAGATGGCCGCCTTCGGCTTGCAATTCGGCCATGGGCTTGGCCTGGCGCTGCATGAGCGGCCGATCATCTCACGGCTGGTGTCGATGGACTCTCCCATGGAGATCAAGACCGGCATGGTGTTCGCGCTGGAGACCTATTGTCCGGCCACCGATGGCTACTCGGCAGCGCGCATCGAGGAGGAAGTGGTCGTCACCGACACCGGCTGCCGGGTCATCACTCTCTTCCCCGCAGAAGATCTTCCGATCGCCAACGCCTATTGAACGACTGGTCGGGAAGCGACAGCCAAACGATGCAGCCGTCACGGTTGATGCGCCTGTCAGTCAAATCCGTCTTCAAATAGCCTGCTTGCGATGCTCCGGCACCGCACGTGGATGGGACAGGAACCGGCGATAGAGCGCCACCTGGTTCGGCGCACCGCACGTCTTGCATCGCAGCCGTTGCTTGATGTCGTCCAGCCGTTGATACCCCTGCACCCGCCGCAGCAGCGGCCATGACATGACACTGATGTGGCAGTCGCAGGTGACATGCAGCCCCTCCCAGCCCAGCAGTTCTGCATCGTCAATCGTCTCGGGGATCGAATCAGGCGTCAGCATCCACGATCCATATCCTAGGAATAAATACCTGGCCAGAGACTACAGGGTGTAGGCTTCGCGCTGCTCTATCGCCAACAGCCGATCCGGCGACCGGGTGGTCTTACGGGCAACGGACAGCACAACGACGTCGCGTCACCTTTCACGCCGGTAGCGGACTCTGATACACGATATCGAACAGCCGCAGCGCTCGGCTCCAGTAGCCGGGGGCATCGGGCCGTCGCGGGCTGCAGGACCCCGACGGTTCCGATGAGAGAAGAGAGGCCATGGAGTTCACCGACGTCATTCTTGCGTGCATCACCGACTATGGCAGCCGCGTGAGGGGCAAGGGCTTTCCCGCCGAAGACCTCCGGAAATATGTCGACGAGGGTGTCGGGTTGGCGCCGACCAATCTGATGATCACGTGCTTCGGCGAAATCGTCGACACGCCATGGGGGCCGCGCGGCGATCTGCTGATGATGCCGGATCCGGCGACCGCCGTAGCCGTCGAACTGGGCGAGGACCGGCCGGCCGAGCGCTTCATTCTGTGCAGCCTTGATCGGATGGACGGCACGCCCTGGCCGTGTTGTCCGCGCCATTGGCTGAGGCGGGGCCTGGAGGCACTGGAGGCCGAATTCGGGCTGACCGTGAACGCCGCATTTGAGCATGAGTTCCACTACTCGGGCGTTTCGGCGGGCGGCGGCAACGCCTATGCGCTGGATTCCTTCCGGCAGCAGGGCGCGTTCCTCCACGAAGTCCTCCACGCACTGTCTCGCAACGGCGGCGTCCCCGAAATGGTCATGCCCGAATACGCGCCGCAGCAGTTTGAGGTGACCAACGCCGCGGCGATTGGACTGGAGGCGGCCGATCGGGCGGTGAAGCTGCGCGAGATTGTCCGGGCGATTGCGCGGGCCCATGGCGAGAAGGCGACCTTTGCGCCGGTGATGGCTGCCAACGCGGTCGGCAACGGCGTGCACATCCATTTCAGCCTGCGGCGATGCGACGGCACGCCGGTATCCTACGCGCCAGAGCGCGAGCATGGGCTCAGCCGGGAGCTCGAGGGATTCGTCGCCGGGATTCTGGCGCACATGCATGAATTCATCGCCATGACGGCAGCCTCGAACATCTCCTATGAACGACTGCAGCCGAACCGATGGAGCGCAGCGTACAACAATCTCGGTTCCCAGGACCGCGAAGCCGCAATTCGGATCTGCCCGTTGCTGGATCGCCCTGGCCTGGATCTCAGCTGGAACTTCAACGTTGAGTACCGCGCTGCCGATGCGACCGGGAACCCCTACCTGGTTCTGGGCGCTTTGGTCTGGGCCGGACTCGAAGGGCTGCGGACGAAGTCGACCGTTTCCGGCGTGACTCAAGGTGACCCGGGCGACCTCAGCGAAAGCGAACGGGAACGACTTGGAATCCGGCGACTACCGACCTCGCTGCCGGAGGCACTTCATCTGATGGAGACAAGCGAGCCGGTGCGACGCTGGATGGGCGAGGAATTTCTCAGCGCCTACCTCATGAACAAGCGAAGCGAGCTGAAGCTGCTGGACGGCCTCGACCTCCCCGAGCAGATCGAGCGCTATGTCGCCTGCTTCTGACGCCATGACGGGAGGGCTTCTCGGACCCAACGACGTTTCACCCTGGATCGGTGTCTTCCGCGACGGGACTTCACCTCTGGTGTTCTGCGCCGATCACGCCGGCGCGCGAATTCCGGTGCAGCTTGGCGACATCGGAATGGCGCCCGCCGATCTGCAAGACCACATCGCGCTGGATATCGGTATCCTGGGGACCAGCAACTGGCTTGCCGGTTTCCTCAACGCGCCGCTGATCGCACAGACCTATTCGCGGCTGGTCATCGACTGCAACAGGAAACCCGGGACGTCGAACTCAATCCCCGAGGTGAGCGATGGGCGGGTGATTCCGACCAACGCCAACCTCGACCAGGCCGCGCGTCGGGCTCGCGAGATCGACATCTTTCATCCCTATCACGATGCAGTGGCAAGAACGATCCAAAGCGCAGCTGCGTCTCTAAGCTCACGGCCGTTGCTGGTCGCCATGCACAGCTTCACCCGCCGTTTCAACGGGCGAGACCGGGAATGGGACATTGGCATACTCCACGCTGGGGCATCATACTTTGCCGACCGGCTGATCGTCGCGATCGCGGATGGCTCAGGCCTCGCCGTAGGCCGGAACGTGCCCTACCAGATCAGTCTCGAGGAAGACTACACCCTTCCCGTTCACGCCAAGAACGGCACCCTCCCTCACATTGAGATCGAGATATGCCAGGATCTGATCGCAACGTGTGACGGGCAGCGGCGGATGTCGGATATCCTGTTTGACGCCTTTCGCCGCGTCCTGGCCGAGGTCTGAAGGGGATGCCGAATTTGGTCAGCCGCACACAGCCGATCCGGGCCGGAACAAGTGCCCTGCTGGTGATCGACGTGCAGAACGTCACCTACAATGATGACGCCGCCGCGACACGTCCCGACCTGCATCGCCAGGCAACCGAGATCGTCATCCCGAACATCGCGAAACTGATCTCGGTGTCACGATCGACCGGCATCGAAGTGATGTTCACCGTGATGGAAAGCCTGACCCGGGATGGGCGGGACCGGAGCCTCGACTACAAGCTCAGTGGCTTCCACTTTCCTAAGGGGTGCTGGGAGTCGCGGGTGATCGAAGCAGTCAAACCGGTTGGCGACGAAATCGTCATCCCAAAAACATCGTCGAGCCTGTTCAATTCGACCAACTTCGAATACGTGCTCCGCAATATCGGCATCGACCAGATCGTCGTGACCGGATTCCTCACCGATCAATGCGTCGACCACACCATTCGCGACGGGGCCGACCGCGGCTTTCTGATGGTCTGTGCCGAGGATGCCTGCGCGACCGAGACGCAGGAGCGCCATGCTGCTGCGCTCGGCCTGTTCAAGGGCTATTGCCGCATTCTCGCGACACGCGTAATCCTTGCAGAGATGGCCGTGTAGGGTGCCGGTTCGTCTGTCGCGGATCCCGCCCAGCCGACACAGCTCAGAAGCCCGGTCCGGGCACGAGCTTGCTCCCGTCGTGGAACCGGGAAAACCGAAAACGGCTAATGTCGTGTTTGCCGGGCGCGGCAACGGCAATCTCGGCGACGATCTTGCCGAAGCCCGGTCCGATACCGAATCCATGACCGCTCATGCCGGTTGCAACGATCAAGCCTCCAATGCCGGCCACACGGTCGACGATCGGCACGACATCAGGCATAGCATCGATCACACCACCCCAGGCATTGAGGATGATCGGTGGACCGAGTCCCGGGAACCGCTCGGCAAAGGCTGCCTGGGCACGCGCGACCGCGCTTTGATTGGGTGGCGGATCGAGCACCCGCATGCGTTCAAACGGGGAGAGTTCGTCTGGTTCCCAGCTGCGCCGAGTTGACCAACTGTCGGGATGGCCTTGCGGGGGGCCAAGCTTGAACCCGATGGAGCTGCGCTTCCTGAGTGCGAGGGGCGCATATTTCATGAAGTGCCGGAGGGAATCCGGCCCGAGATGGTGCTGAAGAGACCTGCCCGCGGCGATGGTGTAGCCGCCATCCCGGCGACGGCGAATGGCAAGGGTCTTGTCGGCAGCGTTGCCGGACAGAACCTCCGGGAGCTGGGCGGTCCGCGCCGCGGTCGCGTGCACGGTGAGCTGTGGCAGCTCCACCCCATGGCGCCTGGCGAACAGGGATGACCATGCCCCGGCGGCCAGCACGACTTGGGGCGCTCTTACCGTGCCAAGCTCCGTATGGACCCCGCGCACATCGCCAGCGGAAATATCCAAGCCACGGGCAGCCAGGTTCTCCCCGATCAGGACACCCTCTTGGTGGGCGAGACGGGCGACAGCAGGAACCGCTCGCCACGGCTCGCCGCGCGCATCACTCGGCGTGATCATCCCGCCGATCCATCGATGAGCGCCCACCATGCCCTTGCGGTCAATCAGTTTTCCGACATCGGATTCGGACAGGAGCCGCGTGTCAAGTCGGTGATCGCGCGCAACCTCCATCCAGGACGACATCTCCTCGAGTTCCCTCTCGCTGCTGGCGAGATAGGTCACGCCGTTCCGGCGAAACCCGGTGGCACCGTTCAGTTGGTCGTCGATCTCGTACCACAGCGAAAGCGCCTCGGTCATGATCGGAAGCTCGGCCGGGTCGCGACCCTGCTGGCGGATCCAACCCCAGTTCCGCGAGGATTGCTCGGCTGCAATGCGACCCTTTTCGCATACCAGCACGGACTGACCCATACGGTTGAGGTAAAGCGCGGCGAATATCCCGACCACGCCACCACCGATGATCACGACATCGACGGCATCAGGCAGTGCATCGGAGAAGCGGACCGGCGTCTTGGCCGTCAAAGGCTGGTCCTGATCCGCCATCTATCCCCTCCGTTTCAACGTTGCCAAAGCGCTGGGATATGGCCGCGGTGCCGGCAGGCGGCGATGGCAGGACCAGCAACACGAACGGCACACACCCGGATCGCAGAGCCCCGCCCGCTCCCTTGCAGCCTCCTCGTACGAGGCTTATTCGTTTGCATAAAGTCCTCTGTGACGGTCCCCATCTCCCGATCTTGGAGTATCGTGGCCCCATGGCTTCGAAGAAAACACTGAATGCAAAGAACCTTGAGGCGTTGGGTGCTGAACGCCTTGCAGAGTTGCTGATCGACCTCAGCAGCGGTGATGCCACCGCCAAGCGTCGCCTTCGCATGGAAATGGTGGCAGCTACCAGCCCCGGTGACCTTGCTAAGGAAGTGCGCAAGCGACTGGCGACCATCGGACGCTCTCGCTCGTTTGTTGACTGGCGGCGCCTGGGCGAGTTGGCAGACGATCTGGACACGCAGCGTCGCGCCATTGTCGACACCATTGCCAAGACCGACCCGAACGAGGCCGTCGATCTTCTGTGGAAGTTCATGGCATTGGCGCCATCGATCTACGAACGTTGCGACGACAGCAATGGAATGATCGGCGATGTCTTTCATCACGCCTGCAAGAACCTGGGCGACGTCGGCCGCGAGGCCAGCCTCGAACCTGAACGGCTCGCCGATCAGGTCTTCGACGCTCTGCTCATGGATGACTATGGCCAATTCGATAACCTGATCCCGGGCTTGGCGACGGCGCTGGGTCATCAGGGTCTCGAACACCTGAAGCAGCGCATGATCGACCTGTCCAGCCGGTCGGTGGAGAAGCCCGCCGACGAAGATCGGGTAGCAGTGGGCTGGTCGCAGTCCGGGCCGATTTACGAGGACGAGATGGCGGAGCGCGCTCGGGCCAGCGCCGTTCGTTCGGCGTTGATGGCAGTCGCCGATGCCCAGGGCGATGTCGATGCTTTCGTCGACCAATTTGACGAAGAAGCCAGGAAGGTTCCTCGGATCGCCGCCGAGATCGCGCAGCGCTTCCTGGCAGCCGGCCGCCCACAGGACGCCTGGCAGGCGATCGAATTTGCCGAGCATCCGCGGCACAGCATCGGCTGGCTGGATTACGAGTGGGAAAATGCCCGAATCAATGTTCTCGAAGCTCTCGGACGAACGGACGACGCCCAGGCAGCCCGCTGGGCCTGTTTCGAGCGCTCCCTGTCATCGTCTCATCTCCGCGCCTATCTGAAGCGACTACCCGATTTCGAAGATGTCGAGGCCGAGACAAAGGCGCTCGATGCTGTCCAGGGGTCTCACGAGGTTCACAGCGGTCTGCACTTCCTCATTTCGTGGCCGGCCCTGGATCGCGCCGCCAATCTTGTGATCCAGCGAGCTGATGAGATCAATGGCGACCACTACGGGATCCTTTCGCCGGCCGCCGATGCGCTGGCGGAGAAGTATCCTCTGGCGGCCACGCTGGTGTTGCGGGCGATGATCGACTTTTCTCTCGAGAAAGGTCGGCATAGTCGGTACAAGCACGCCGCCCGTCATCTGCTGGAGTGCTCCAGCCTGGCATCGACGATCGACGATTTTGGACCATTTGAGTCGCACACCACATACACAGCGAGGCTGAGGCGTGATCATGGACGAAAAAGCGCGTTCTGGAGCCTGATTCCTTAAGAGGCATTTCGCCAAAGCTTGTGGCCTGATCCCGATCTCGGCGAATATGGCCGGATCGAGCTTGATCATGGACGACACCCGCAACCAGATCCGCGCCGCCAAGACGATGCCGCAACGTGAGGCGCTGAACCGCCTTGTCGCAGGCAGTCTATTCGATGCGGCGCTGCGGCAGCGCATCACCGAGCGGGCGATCGGACTGGTGAAGCGCATTCGCGCCGACAGCGATCCGCACATGATGGAGCTGTTCCTTGCCGAGTATGGTCTCACGACCGACGAAGGCGTTGCGCTGATGTGCCTTGCCGAGGCATTGCTCCGGGTTCCCGATGAGGCCACCATCGATGCTCTGATCGAGGACAAGATCGCCCCGAGCGCCTGGGGCCGGCATCTGGGGCAGTCCCATTCGTCACTGGTCAACGCCTCCACCTGGGCGCTGTTCGTGACCGGCAAGGTCCTGAACGATACGGACAGTGACGGCATCGCCGGCGTCCTGCGCGGTGCCGTCAAGCGGCTCGGTGAGCCGGTTATCCGACATGCCGTCACCCGGGTGATGAAGGAGCTCGGCAGCCAGTTCGTCCTGGGCGAAACAATCGAATCCGCCATGACACGCGCAGCGGCGAAAGAAGCCGAAGGCTACACCTACTCCTATGACATGCTCGGGGAAGCGGCGCTTACTGACGCCGACGCTCGGCGCTATCATCTCGCCTACGCCGACGCGATCGGCAGCCTCTCCGCCGTCAGCCACGCCGACGAGATCAGCCGGAACCCGGGCATCTCGATCAAGCTATCCGCCCTTCATCCCCGCTACGAGCCCCTCCAGCGTCGCCGGGTCATGGAGGAACTGGTACCGCGGGCGCGGTCCCTTGCCACTTTGGCAATGTCTGCCGGCATCGGCCTCAACATCGACGCCGAGGAAGCCGGACGCCTCGATCTGTCCCTCGACGTCATCGAAGCGGTGTTACGTGATCCGGTTTTCGCCGGCTGGGCCGGGTTCGGGGTGGTCGTCCAGGCCTACGGCCAACGGACGCCTGACGTGCTCGACTGGCTCTACCGGATGGCTGACCGGCTCAACCGTCGGATCATGGTACGCCTGGTCAAGGGGGCCTACTGGGACACCGAGATCAAGCACGCCCAGGTCGAAGGCCTCGCCGGATTTCCGGTGTTCACCCACAAGGCCGCGACCGATGTGAGCTACCTCTGCTGCGCGCGAAAACTGCTCGACATGAGCGACCGGATCTATCCGCAATTTGCCACTCACAACGCCCACACGGTCGCTGCAATCCTGGAAATGGCCGACGATCCCACCCACTACGAGTTCCAGCGCCTGCACGGCATGGGTGAGGCCCTTCACGCAGCCGTCCTGCGCCAACACGGTACCCGCTGCCGTATCTATGCGCCGGTCGGTGCCCACAGCGATCTGCTCGCCTATCTGGTTCGTCGACTCCTGGAAAACGGCGCCAACAGTTCGTTTGTCAACCAGATCGTTGACGAGACGGTGCCGCCCGAGCACGTCGCCGCCGACCCGTTTACCCAAGTCGAAGGAATGCTTTCGGCAGAGATCGTCGAACGCATCCACCAGCCCCCGGACCTGTATCTGCCAGCCCGGATCAATTCGTCCGGATGGGATCTGGAGGACCCGGCCACAATCGCCGGACTTGAGGCGGCACTGACCAAGTTTGCCGGCAAGACGTGGGTCGCCAAAGGCGGATCGGGAGAGACGGTCACGATTACCGATCCGGCGACGGGTAGCACGGCCGGCACCGTGCGGTTTGCCACCAGGGCAGACGCAGAGACAGCGTGCCTGACCGTCCGGCCCTGGGATGAAATCGGCGCGTCGGCCCGCGCCATCGTGCTCCGAAGGACGGCCGATCTCTATGAGGCGAATGCGGTCGAGATCTTTGCCCTGTTGATGCGCGAGGCGGGAAAGACGGTGCGCGATTGCGTCAGCGAACTGCGCGAGGCGGTAGACTTCCTACGCTACTACGCCGCCGAGGCGGAACGGGCGGAGAGCGAGCCGGTCGGCATCTTCACCTGCATCTCCCCGTGGAATTTCCCGCTGGCGATCTTTACCGGGCAGGTCTCCGCCGCCCTGGCGATGGGGAACGGTGTGCTCGCCAAGCCGGCGGAAGCGACGCCGCTGATCTCCAGTCGCGCGGTCGAACTGCTGAAGCAGGCCGGCGTTCCCGACGATGTGCTGATTCTACTCCCCGGCACTGGCGACGAAGTCGGTGCCGCCCTCACCGCGCACCCCAGGGTCGAGGGTGTCTGTTTCACCGGGTCCACCGCGACCGCCCGGCGCATCAATATCACCATGGCCGAGCACCTGGAACCGCACGCGCCGCTGATTGCCGAGACCGGCGGTCTCAATGCGATGATCGTCGACAGCACGGCCCTGCCGGAACAGGCGGTGGCCGATGTCGTGGCTTCCGCCTTCCAGTCGACCGGTCAGCGCTGCAGCGCCCTCAGAATGCTGTATCTGCAGGACGATATCGCCGAGGTCTTCCTCGAAACGCTTCACGGCGCGATGGACGCACTGGCGGTCGGCAACCCGCAGGACCTATCGACCGACATCGGCCCGGTGATCGATGCCGCCGCACGACAGAAGATCGACGATCATATCGCTTATGCCGCCAGCGAAGGTCGACGGCTCAAGCAGATCGACCCACCGTCGACGGGCACCTTTGTCGGTCCGGCGGTGTTGTCCGTTGACGGGATCGAAGACCTCAAGGAAGAGATTTTTGGTCCGGTGCTGCATGTGGCGACCTTCGGCGCCGACGACATTGACCAGGCTATCACCGCCGTGAACGACACGGGCTACGGTCTCACCTTCGGTCTGCAGACCCGCATCGACGATCGGGTTCAGCATGTGGTCGAGCGCATCGCAGCGGGAAACATCTACATCAATCGAAACCAGATCGGCGCCGTGGTCGGCTCGCAGCCCTTCGGCGGCGAAGGCCTCAGCGGCACCGGGCCAAAGGCCGGCGGGCCCCGGTATCTTGCTCGCTTTGCCAGGGCGAAGATTGTGACGAAGGAGGCGGTGGACGGACCACCGGCGTCGATCGAAGCGATCGAAGAAGGCTTCCGTGCCGATGCGCCCGGCGAACCCGCCGCGATCGAAACCCTTTCGCTGCCCGGTCCGACCGGTGAATCCAATCAGCTCAGCCTCTACCCGCGCGGCCGCGTCCTCTGTCTTGGCCCGAGCGCTCAGGATGCGGAAGAGCAGGCCAGCGCAGCCCGCCGCCTTGGCTGCAAGGCCTTGGCGGTGGCTCCGGGGGTGACCGACGGCCTGGGCGGACGGGTAGTTCCCGCCGACCTTGAAAGGATCAAGAGCCTCGACGCCGTTGTCGGCTGGTCGGCGGATCTTCGGGAGACCCGTCAGGCGCTGGCCCGTCGTCCCGGCCCCATCGTGCCGCTGCTTTCGATGCAGGATTTCGACCGATGGCTGGTGGTGGAACGCCATGTCTGCATCAATACGACGGCCGCCGGCGGCAACCCGGAGCTGCTTGCGGCGGATTCCCGTTTGGACAGCCAAGACTGATTGGGCGGAGAACGGTGGCGGATGCAGAGTGCGACTGATACGGAGTGGAGTATCAGAACAAGGGTGGCTTACGCGCCGGCTATCCTGACACGGCCATCGGAACCGACATCCTGCCCAGCAAAAAATGGCCGCAACCAGGAAATATCTTGGTCCGTGCTGCCGACTTCATGCAGAATGTGTCGGCGAACGGGGAGCGGCTTTGCAGGATTCGAGGCGATCATCGCGTGCCACGCCCGGGAAACTGGCCCGCAACGCCGGCGCACTCTCCCGTCGTGATTTCGTCACTCTCGGCGTCGGGCTGGCGGCACTTGCAAGTCTCGGAGCGTGCAGCGGCCCGGGAGCCATCCCCGACCCGCGCAGCGCCTTTCGGATCCTGCGGCCGGAAGACCTGCTGTCGCTTCACTTCGAGTTCCGCAACTTGCGCATCGAATCAAACGGACGGCTCCCGGCCCGGCTGGTGCGCATCGACGAAACACAGGATGCGTTTGTTCTGGTTCGCTTCCCCGGCCAGCACATCGCCGAGGAAGCCTTCAACGAGGCCCGCGCCGACCAGGCGGTCATCCCGCCGGTGGGAGCGCGGATTGCCCAGCCAACCCGGCTGGTGTTCCGGGTGCCCTCCGACATCGATTCGCTCGCCCTCACCCTTGAGTCGCTGCTCGACTGGGATGGGCTGGAACATCAGATCGCCGACAGCGGGGTCGAGGTCGAAGGCCCGGAACTGTTTGCCGCCGGATCGCGGATCGAAATGCCGGTCGGTCTGGCCCTGTCGCCGGCTCCTGCCGCGCGCTGGGCCCATGCTGCGAAGCCGGTAACCCACAACGGCCGCACCGAACTGTGGCATACGCGACTCACGCCCGCCGATGGCTCGCTTTCGACATCGGTCAACATCCTTGCGCCCGGCTACGCACCGCCGGTCGACTGGGAAACTGCGCTCGAGGACGCCGATCGCCGGTCGCTGATCGGCAGGAGCGCCGAGGCCAGAATCCTGATCCTGTCGCCGATGGGCGGTTGGCTGGACCTGCGCGGCCGCTGGCAGACGCAGACGGCGGCCGACATCGCTCGCTGGGAACATCTGGCGGCCGCGGGACAGGATCAGCGGGTCATCGTCGAGCGCCAGGACGGCTTCCTGTACCCGTTCGGCCATCGCGCCACGGTTATGAGCGTCACCGAACGCAAGGTCGAGGACACGCCTCCGACCGGCAGCGCCTCGCGATTAGCAGTCCTCAGAAAGCGCGACTTCGTGGTCATCAAGGAACCGCAGGTCACGTATCGCCCCGGCGAAATGGCGATGCAGGCGCTGACGGCCCGGTCGCTGGTCACCCCGGCTTTGCAAATCGCCGACAAGACCGCCGCTGCGTTCTGGATCGAAACCTCGCCAGCGATGCCTTACCCGTTTCGATTCACCGGGCGGGACTGGGCAGACGGCGAGCAGGAACTCGAGATGCCGGCGGTCTTCGTCCAGGCCGGCGTCGACGCGGACACTGCCGCGGCGATCTACGAAGACGAAGCTCATCGGGATCACCGGGAAACGGGCCTGCGGGGCCAGTCCGCAGCGGTCGCCAAATTCGAGCCGTCCGTCGATGAGAACATGGACGACCCCTCGGCGAACCCGCGCTCTGCCGGTGATACGATCCTGAACCTGCTGGCGCTCCAATTCGCCGCTGTGCCGGACGATTCAGGCGAGCCCGGGCGCCGCTTTCGCTGCACGACTGCGGCGATGCTGGCGCGCATTCCCTCGCTCGAGCCGTTCCTTGACGAGGCGCAGAACCGCGGCTGGTTCGAGTTGATCGATCCGGATGCACAGGCCAATCGCGGCGAAGTGTTCGCACGAGCGCTGCCATCCGAGCCGAACCGGATCCCGATGTATTTCGATCAGCAGGCTGATCGCTCTGGCGGCCTCGCCGCCCCGAGCTTCGATGTCGACGGCCTGTCCCGCATCCACGGGCCGGTCGGCAATGCCGACCTCATCATGTCAGGCGGCGCGTTGGACGGTACCAACTACTTCAACGACGAACGCGCCACCCTGCTGGGCGGATTTCCGCTCGCCGGCCTGTTGTCTACCGATAGCGGCAGCCGCTCGCCAGCGGTTCCTCGCATCGACTTCATTATCGGGCGCAAGCAGCCCGATGAAGAAGACGACGATGAGGACGATGAGGACCAGCCGAAGGAGGACGCGGAAGCCGACGGCAATCCCGACCCGCAATCGGAAGAGCCAGCCTATTGGGAAGTCGGGCTTGGGCTATCGTGGAGCGTTGCCCTCGGCCCCTTCGGCACAGGCTCGCTGGTGTCCTTCGCGCCCGTGCTCGATGACGACGATGTGTCCACGTCGAAACTGGAGATCGAAGTCAAGGCAACCCGCAAGCTGGGCCAGCAAACGAACCCGACGCCCGAGGACGAAGAAGCCGCAGATAATGATGCCCGAGAAGAGAGCGATGAGAAACCGTCCGGGTCGGCGGTCAACCTGACCGCCTCCGGCAAGATCACCAACTTCGCGCTCGTCCTGAACGTCAGCGAAACTGACACGTTCAGCATCGGCTTCGAACACATCAGCGTCAAACTTGGCCCGCCAAAACCGGAGAAGGAAAAGACAGCGGATGAGTCGCCGGATGAGCCCGCGGACGACCCTGCCGATCGTGAAGAGAAAACGACCGAGCCATCGATCGCGCCCGAGGTCGAGTTCCGGCTGTCTACGATCGATGCCACCGGCGGCCTGAACCTCCTGAAGAAAGTCATCGAGGCCGCGGCAAGCTTGCCGCCGTTGCCGGACCTGCCGAAGGGCGAGGCGCCGACGGCTTATCCCGCGAAGATGCCGGGCGCCGGCGGAGCAGACCTCAATGTGAGCCTCGGTCCGTTCGAGGCGCCGAAATTCAAGCTGATGCAGTTCACGGTGTCCAACGTCACCGCCACGGTGGGTATCGGCCTCAACTTCCTGCCGCGGTCGAGGGATCCGTCGGAACCGCCTGTGGTCCCCGACAATGTTTTCTCGCTCCGGGTCGCCAGTGCAGACAAGCCGCTGACTCTGCTCTCTGCGCCATGGGGCGGCATTGCCCATCTTGGGCTCAACTTCACGCCGAAGGCAGTGACCGGTTTCCAGTTCAGTCTCGGCGTGGTCAACAAGACGGAATTCGATCTCGGCGTCACCAAGGCGACTTGCGAGGGCTCGCTGGCGGTCGCCTTCACCTATTGGCTCGACGGCGACGGAGATCACTACCAGTTGGACGTGATTCTGAAACTGAGTGGCCAGGCTAGGCTTGCGTTCCTGGACATCCACCTCACTTTGACGGCGATCGGCTCGGTGAAGGACGAACTCTGGTCCTTCTATGCCGAGCTCGTTGTGCGGGTGCAGATCAGTTTCTTCACCGCCCAGGCAAGCTTCAGCTTCTACCACGAGATCGCCGACACCAGTCGCCGCACCGACCCGCTGCTGACGTCGGGACCGGCGGCGGGCGAAGATGACCCCCTGACCGAAGCCGAGTGGACCGCCTACCGCTCTGCCTTTGCAGAGGCGACCTGAAAGTGGCCGCCATGACCCTGATCTGGACGGCGCTTCCGGCCGGCCTGCGCCGCGACGGAGACGGCGAATGGCTTGCCAGAGTAACCGTGTTTCTCTCTCCCCGGCTGGATGTCACCGCCGACGAGGCGCCCCTCTCTGTCTTTCCCGAGTTCGTCGACTGGCCGAAGACACTTCGCGATCTCGAACCCGACGGCATCGAGTTCCTGCTGGAGATGCATGACGGTGAAACCGTGGTCGCTTCGGTCAATGCGAGACCGGCACCTCGGGTCAACGAAGAATCGGCCCCCGACAGTCAGGCATGGCGCGGCATTTTCGAGGAAAGCCTGCCTGTTGTGCCCTTCGCCGTGCCCGAAGACAGGGACAGCGTCGGATTCGCCGTTCAGTCCTACAATGCGCGCGGCGTCGTTCAGGCAATCCGCGATGTCTATGGGCAAGCCGTTGCAGAGGACGCCGGTATCGTCACCGAGCCACCGACGCTTACAGCGTTCAATATTCCCGCCAACCGCTTTGAGGCACCAACCTCGACCAACGATCGGAACCCGATCGAGGACTTTGTCCGTTTTCATCAGCTCGCCGAGGACGGCGACGCTGCCATCCCGAAGAGAACGGCCGGGCCGTGCCCGGACTTTCACCAGATTGTCGCCGCAACTGGCACCCATCCGCTTTTGATGCGGCGGCTGGGCCTGGTGATCGATCTCGACGTTCCGGTGTCCGAGCTTGGCCTTGATGGGGCGAGCCAGTCGCTCCGCCTGCGCGTCCGGCCACGCAACGCAGCGTTCGACGAGACGATACACCGGTCGCCGTGGACGAGCGTCGGCCACGATACGGCAACCAGCGACCGCTACCGGGTCTTCCGGGCCGCCGCGAACGGACGGCTTGGCGCTGGCCTGTACGCGTTCGACCGCGCCCAACCCACCATCGTCCAGGAAAAGCTCGAGCACGCGGCGTTTGCCCTGGTGCAGCAGGCGAGAGCGGCAGCACTGAAGACCGACGATGAAACAACCGGTCCGCTGCCGGCGCTTCTCCAGGGCGGCATGCGCCTGACCCATCCGGACAAGCCGTTGATTATGCAGGGTGCCATGGGTGACCAGTTCGGTCTGGAGCAGTCGCTCCAGGTTGCCATCGATCGGGTCCGCAGCGGCTTGCTGGGCGCAGATGACGCGGAGGACATTCTTACCGCCGAGCACGTGACCCGTGGGTATCGTGTCGATGTCCGCGAGATCGAGTCCGGAACGTGGCGTTCGCTCTGTCGACGCGAGGTTCGCTATCGCACCGACGACTGGTCGTGGCCGGCGGCCGCCGCGACGCTGGAGGACGAGGGTGTCGTCGAGCCCACCGTCTTCACCGACGGGCGCGATCCGAGCGCAGAGCCGCGCACCAATGAAGACCTGTTCGAATGGGACGGGTGGAGCCTGGTCGTCCCCCATCCCGATCGTAGCGACGAGGAAACCGCCCAACCATCCACCGACTGCGGCACGTCGCTCTCGATCCGCCTCGCCGTGCCCGGCGGCAGCCTCGTGCCGCAACGCTTCGGACGCTGTTACCAGTTTCGGCTTCGGCCGGTGGATCTGGCCGGCAACAGCCTTTCGGCCGAGGAAGCCGACGCCCTCGAACAGGGTTCCGCCGATCCGATCCCGGTCACCGACCCGGTGTGCTATCTGCGGGTCGAGAGCGCCAAGCCGCCCGTCGTTTTTCCGGGCACTCCGCGCGGCGCCGGCGAAGCGGGCGACGTGATCGTGCTGCGGGACGCCGAGTCCGACGCCCATCGCACCGATGAATTCCGACTGCATGTGGTGCCGCCCGAGGTTCCGCTCCGGATCGCCGAGAAACACGGCGTCTTCGACGGCCTGACCACCGCAGAGTCGTGGCGGATGATCAGCGAGCATCGCGGCGCGCTGGATCGCGAGGACGGCGAGGCACGCGAGTGGATTTCCGCTCCCACCTTCTACACGCCCTACCTGCCCGACCCGATCGTCAAACAGGCGACACTGACCCTCCCGGATGGCGGCGAAACCGTCGACCTGCCGCGCTTCGACGATTTGCCCCGATCGGTCCGCGGACGTGAACTGGCGCGATCGTGTCAACTGGTCGTGCGCCCCGGTCGCGACCGGGCGCGGGCCCGGGTCTCCGGCCGCGAGGTGGTCCTCGAGGTGCCGAAGGGCCGCGCCCACACGGTTCATATCGCGGCGAAGCTCAGTGTGGACGACCTGTCGGTCCTCGCATTCGCGCATCCGGACTGGTACGGCGGCGATACCGACAGCCTCGACAGAACCCGACAGGCCCTGGCCGACGCTGCCGCGCGCGGCGACGCGCCCGTTATTGCACCCTCGCGACCGGTGACTATCGTCCACGCTACCCAGCGCCCCCTGCAGGCGCCTGTCTTTGGCCGGCCGCTGATCCTGCCGCGGCAGGCGGATTCGACCAGCGCCGTGCTGGCCGACGACGCCATGCAGTTCGACCGGCCGAGCACCGGCCGCATTGACGTGTACGCGGAATGGCAGGATCCGGTCGACGACCCGGCCGATGACGGCTGGAGCACATCCCGCGGCGCGCTGCACGCCGGCGGCGTTCGCATCGGAGAGGACGATGGCAAGCCGTTGGATCCTCTCGAACTAGCGGAGTCCGCCCGCGCGCCGATGGCCCACGATTTCGGCGACACCCGCCACCACGAGGTCACCTACCGGGCTCAGGCGACCTCGCGATTCGTCGAGTTCTACCCGGTATCGCTGACCCAGGACCCCGACGACGTCGCCCTCTGGTCTGAACCCGCGACCTTGCACGTGCCGAGCACGGCGCCGCCGGCAGCGCCGGACATTGCCTATGTCATCCCCACCTTTCGCGCCGGCGAAACGCACAGGGTCGCCCGTAACATCGATGAACGTACGGCGGAGAGGCAGGGCGAGGGCTTGCGCGTCTACATGAATCGCGGCTGGTTTTCCTCTGGCGTCGGGGAGAAGCTCGCTCTGGTGGTGGCAACGACGCCCGACCTGCCGGAAACGCTGGAGGGTGTGGTGACCGAATGGGGAGTCAATCCGTTGCGGGACTCCGCTCCCCTGCCCGGCCCGCTGCAGATGGAACACGTCTGGAACGGAATTGAACGCATTGCCGGCTGGCCGCTCGACAGCGGAACCGTCGGCCTGGTCATCCACGACGTGCAGTTCAGCAAAGAGCACAAGCTGCCATTTGTCGACATTGCGTTTATGGCCCAGCGCGCGTTCATGCCGCTGGTGCGCCTGGCTGTTGCCCGGTACCAGGAGCACGCCATTGAGACCTGCAAGCTGTCGTCGATCGTCCACGCGGACTTTGTCCCGCTGGCGCCGGGCCGCGCCATTACCATCCGCAAGATTGCCGAGGCGAGCTGGGCTTTGGCGATCCGCGGCTATAGCTACGCCGACTCCGGACCCGATCCGTCCTTCGACCAGACCAGCGTCGTGCAGGCGCAGATCGAAATCATGCCGCGCGACCAGCCGGAAGACCCGGCCGCCTGGCGGGCACTGGGTGACCCCGTCCATCTGCAGCCCGAAACCCTCGAGCCATGGCGCTACCACTGGCGAGGACAGCTACGCGTCGACGATCCGCAACATCTGTCCCGGCTCTATCGCCGGCGGATTGTCGTTCAGGAATTCGAACCATTCGAGACCGCCGGCGCGCCGGACATCCCGCTTGCCGACCGCGCCCGGCTGCTCTCGGCCCATGCCGTACCGATCTAGCGCGCTTCTCTCTCCTCGCATGGGTCACGCGACAACCATCACTGGTTCATGGATTTGCCGCAAGTTCCGGTAACCAAATTGCAACATCCCCCATGCGATCGACAGTTGTGTCACTGGTGGGCGCTTTCGTTTCAGGCTCCGGCAAGAAGTTGGCGATAGGTTAAATCTCTGTCGTTTCCCTTGCAGGCTTGGTGCTATAGTTGCCTGTATTCGCCGGGCGGCGCGCCATGGGCAAGAGGGGACGCAATGCGGGAAGATGTTCGGGAGAGCCGTGGGCTTGGACGCGTTGCGGTGCTGCTCATCTGCGGTGCAACACTTGCAGCATGCAACACCGCCCCCAATCTCACGACCGCCCCTCCCCCGACGGTGAACATCGATGCTCCGCCAGTTCAGGTCGCCTCAGCCGAACTCCCCGGCAACTGGGGGCTGGCCTCCTATCACCAGGACAAGGATCGCGACCGAACGATCTCGGCCGCAAAGGCCGCTTGCGGCAATCCCTACAAGATCACCCAGGGCCCGAATGGCGGCATCATGATGTATCTTGCCGATCAGAAAGCGCCGAGTGAGGTCTTTGTGAAGCAAACCCCGGACGGGCGCAGCTTCATCGGACCGCGCGGCGCACCCGGCGCGCCACAGGACCGGGTCGTCACCTACTACCAGAACAACACGCTGGTCACCGTCTGGCTGGATCAGAACGTCCAGAAGCGCTACGGTACGATGGTCTTTGTCCGGTGCGCGTGAGGACGAATCAACGAGGAAAACATGCGGCTATCCACCATCACAGCAATTGCCCATGGACTCCGGCGCCCTGAAGCCCTGGAGAACCGGGTGCTTCAAGCGGCGATCCCTGTGGGGTCAGGCGGATCGCGCCTGAGATCGCCTATGGCCGTGTTCGGTGTTGCTCTCGCGGCTCTTGCCGTCTCGCTGCTGGTCGCGCTGCCCGGCGAAGCCCGCAGCCGCAAGGAACTGGATATCGGCGACCAGCCGGGTTACGTGCCGACACCGGAGGAATCGCGCCTGCCGGTGCAATACCGGCCGCAGGCGGTCTCATTCCGCACCCACGAGCCAGCCGGTACCATCATCGTCCATACCGACGACCGCTTTCTCTATCTGGTGCTCGGCGACGGACGGGCGATCCGCTACGGAATTGGTGTCGGCCGCGATGGCTTTCAGTGGCAGGGACTCCTGAAGGTTTCTCGCAAGCAGGAGTGGCCCGACTGGAGGCCGCCGCCGGAAATGATCGAGCGCCAGCCCTACCTGCCGCGTTTCATGGCCGGCGGCCCGGGCAACCCGATGGGGGCGCGGGCGCTCTATCTGGGCGACACCGTTTACCGTATCCACGGCACCAATCAGCCCCAGACCATCGGTCACGCCGTTTCGTCCGGCTGCTTCCGACTGACCAATGAGTACGTCATCGACCTCTTCGAGCGCGTGCCGGTGGGTACCAAGGTCGTGGTGATGCAGTCGGCCAGGATGTAGGCGATCGACTTGCGTCCTTCGAGGCTCCGCTGACGCAGAGCACCTCAGGATGAGGCCGGAGGATAGGCCTTGGGCACAAAGTCGTCTTTTGTGGGCTCGCATGCTGTCCGGCCTTGCCGGGAACACCACGGGCCTCATTCTGAGGCGTGAGGGCACAGCCCGATCCTCGAAGAACGCACGCCCTGGCATTTGGTTAAAACGGATTGCCTATAGCCGGTAGACTCGCGTGGCCGTGTCGTGAAACAGCTTTTGCTGATCGCTCTCGCTGAAGTCACCAACGATCGACCGGAAAGCGCCAAACAGGGTGTCATAGCTGCTGTAGAGCCGGTCCACCGGGAAATTGCTGGCAAACATGGCGCGGTCGGTCCCGAAGATGTCGATGCATTCGAGGACAAACGGCCGAATCGATGCCTCCGACCAGTGCCAGTCGAGCATCCCCAACCCTGAGATCTTTATCGTCACGTTCGGCCGTTCGGCCAGAAGCCGAAGACCCTCACGCCACATGGCAAGGCCCTCCGCATCCTTGTCGGCGGGCATCCCCGCATGGTTCAGGATGACCTGTGTTTCCGGGAACCGTGCGGCGACCTCGGCCGCAGCCGGCATCTGCGACGGGTAGAGTTGCAGATCGAAGGAAAGGCCGAACCTGCGCAGCAATGCATAGCCGCGCAGCCATGCATCGTCGGTCAGCAGATCGTCGCGGTCGAGGAAGGATTTCTGTGGGTCGGCGTGCCAGTTGAGGATGTGGCGGATACCCCGGATGGCGGCAAACTCGCAATGCCCTGCAAGAATCTCCTCAGCACCGTCGTGATCGAGCGCTGCATAGGCGACGATACCGTGGGGATATCCCGTTCTGTCCGTGACCGACTGAAGCCACCGCGTTTCGCCGACCGGATCCGCAGCATCCCAGCCCGCGTCGACATGCACCGCCTTGACCAATCCCTGCGACCTGGCGTCGGCCAGGTAGTCTTCGATCAGGTAGTTGCGTGCGATCGGTTCGACGTCGCCGGCGACCTGGATCGGCGGCGGCTTCTGGGTGAGCCACGGGTAGCGGTTCGTTTCGAGATCCCAGATGTGAAAATGCGGATCGACCAGCGGGACCGTCTGAGTTTTGTCGCTCATGCGATTACCTCGCATGCGCCCGGAAGCGCACTTGTCACGAGCGGCCCACCGAGTTCGAGTGCCGGTGACAAGCAAGTCATTGTAGTCGGTGCCCCATGCGAGCCTCTCGTCCGTGTCGAAGCGGCAGCTACAATCATTGTAGCCAAGTCGGACCCAATTCGCCGCGGTCGTGGGCCGCAATCTGATGCTACTCCCAAGACTGACACCGCGGCAAGAAGGCGAGAGACCTGATCGGCTACGCCCCGCAATAGAGTTTCGAGTCCTCGCTTGCCTGTACCGCCAATGGCGATCCTGCCGCGGTCATTCCAGTCCGAATATCCTGACCGGGTGCCGCCGGCTCGCCCTGGGACCGTTGTCACGCCTGACGCGCTCTCACGCTCTCACTATGCAACTTGCGGAAATGCGCGTCTGCCTCGGGCGTGCCGTCGTGCAGGCTGCCGAACCATTTGTCCAGCGGAACGTTGCTCTCGCCAAAATTCACCGTGTGATAGCGATGATGCAGGTAGTGCAACAGCCGGTCGTTACGCAGGGCCAGCTCGTCTCCAAACACGATTTCGTCGAAGCCACTGTGGCTGACGCCCGGGCCGAGTCCGGTCTGAAAGCCGTTGAACATCATATGCAGCGGATGGCTGGGGACGACCACGTGAATGAGCATGCAACTGAAATAGATAAGATGTTCCACCGGGTGCATCGCCATGCCCGACCAGGGCCCGACATTGACATTCTTGTGGTGGAGGTAGTGCACATGATCATAAAGGGGCTTCCAGTGGATCAGGCGGTGAATCCAGTAAAAGTGAAAATTCCGCCAGAACGGAATGAGCAGCATCCACAGGCAGAACCAGATCGGATTTGAGGCGAAATCGATGTAGGGCAGCAAGTTGTTGGCATACGCCCACCACAGTCCGCATTCATAGGCGCTCCAGATCAGCGCGCCGACATAAGACCAGAACATGTTGTCCCAGACCTGATCCTTGAACAGGAAGGTCGGGTTGTTCTTCGACATCCAGTTGCCGTTGTATTTCTTCAGCCGTCCCTGCTTGCGGAACCCGTAGAACCAGAGGTGAAGGGCACCGGTCCACAGCGTCAGCAGCACCAGGTTGCGGGCGGTGATTTCCGCCATCCAGCCAATACCGAACGTCTCCATCCGGGCCATCTCGGGCGTGAAAAAGGCATAGGAAACGCTGATCAACACCATGTAGATGGCAAACCATGGAACGAAGAGGCCGGGGAAGCCGAACACCCATTTGGCGATCCGCTTGGGGCTGGTGGGAAAGTCGAGCAGCGGCTCGAGAGCAACCGGCCGCCCGGACCGCCACTCACCGCGTCTGTCGCGAACCTGATTGTGTTCGTCGATCGTTGTCTTGGGTTTGGCCAAACGACTTGCCCCGCGCCAAAGCTGTGCAGACTCGTTTGAACTTACCGCCCCGAGCAGTTGAGTGCCAGAACGGCATTGGCTAGCAGTGTTGGACTTGACATCGGGCGAGCGTGTGCCCGGAATCATGAGAAACAGGATAAACCATGGCCCAGAGCGTCCGTGTTTGCAGTGTTGCTGATATTGAAGAAGAAGACGTCATGCGCTTCGATCACGGAGATCAGACATTTGCCATATATCGCTGTCCCGATGGCGCGTTCTTTGCAACAGACGGCTATTGCACCCACGAGGGTGCCCATCTCGGCGATGGCATTGTCGACGGGTATGAAATCGAATGCCCATTGCACTTTGGTGCCTTTGACTATCGCAACGGTGAGCCGACGGTTGCACCGGCCTGTGTCAGACTCAAGACGTTTCCGGCGACGGTCGAGGATGGCGCCGTCTTCATCACCATCGACTGACGGGTAGGAGGGGGCGACATGTCCAACCACGGTGAGGATGGGCGCATCCTCAGCGCCACGGAGCGGGAAGCCTACGCGACAGACGGGCTGGTAAAGCCGACATTGCGGTTATCACCCGAAACGGTCGCCGCAATGCGCACACTGTTGGAAGACACGTTGGAGGCCACGCCGGGTCAGCGTCCCGAGACCCTGGTCTGCCCCCATATCGAGGGCATGAACGGCCTTCCGCTCAACCTCACCAGCCGCTGGCTTGATGTATGCCGGCGGCCGGATTTCGTCGATGCGATCGCCGACCTGATTGGTGATGATGTGATCCTCTGGGGCAGCCAGCTTTTCTGCAAGCCCGCGGGGACGGGACTTGAGGTGCCGTGGCATCAGGATGGGCATTTCTGGCCGATCAGGCCGCTGGCGACCTGCTCCTTGTGGCTCGCCATAGACGACGTCGACGAGGAGAACAGCGCAATGCTTTACGTTCCCGGCAGCCATGCGCCCGGAACCCTGTTTCCCCATGCCGATCAGCCGAGCGAGGACTCGGCACTGAACGCCGAGATGCTGCCCGGCGACGTCGATCTGGATCGAGTCGCAGTCGACGCGCTACCGGCAGGCGCTTTTTCGCTGCACGATGTCTACCTGGTGCACGGATCCAAGCCGAACCGCTCGCATCGTCGCAGGGCAGGTTTCGTGATCCGCTATATGCCCGCCTCTTCACACTATGATCGCCGGGCGGCGCGCTCAGGCTCGACCCATGTCGCGACGAAGCTTGCCGAGCGTCCGCTTTTCCTGCTGCACGGCCAGGATCGAACCGACAAGACCGGAGTTGTCGACCTGCGCCCCGCGTCTTAACCGGAAAGCGTCGGCTTGACGGGTATGGGCCTGGGTTGAATGGCCATCCACGTCGTCCTGTCGGTGGTGGTCTGGTTGATACATGCGTGCGGAACCGGTCTCTTCGTCGCGGTGCGTGCTAACACGAAACGACGAGGTGAAATCGCGCAAAGCCGCTTTCGATGCGGTCCGGCTGCCCCCGCTCGTTCAGAGAAACGGTGGTGCGTAGAGGATGCCGCCGTCGCGGTAGGATGCGTTCAGGCCGCGGGGGAGGCCGAGGGGTGTGCCTTTGCCGAGATGAGCTTCGAAAATTTCGCCGTAATTGCCCGCGGCGGAAATTGCCTGCACCGCCCAGTCGGGCTCGAGCCCCAGCATCGCCCCAAGATCACCCTCCTGGCCAAGGAGGCGGGCCACTTCGGGATCCGTGGCGGGTGTGGCGGCCACGTCGGCGACATTGGCCTGCGTAATGCCCTTCTCCTCGGCAACGATGAGTGCGTACAGGGTCCAGCGCACGATCTCGATCCAGTTGTGATCGCCATGGCGCACCAGGGGGCCGAGGGGTTCTTTGGAGATCGTCTCCGGCAGGATGACGTGCTCGTCCGGCTGATCCAGGCTCGACCTCATCGCCGCAAGTTCGGATCTGTCGGAGGTGATGACATCGCAGCCGCCGCCCAGATAAGCATCCAGCATGTCATCCGTGCTCGACATTTCGACAGGCTGGTAGCTCATCTGGTTGGCCCGATAGAAGTCCTCCGTGTTCTGTTCGGTGGTCGTTCCGGCGTTGACACAGATGTCGGCGCCGTCGAGGTCCATCACCGACGAGACACCCAGGTCGCGCGGCACCATCATGCCCTGGCCGTCGTAGTAGTTGACCCCGATGAACTCGAACTCCAGGTCGACATCCCGGGAAAATGTCCAGGTAATGCTGCTGGCGAGGACGTCGATCTGACCCGTGGCAAGTGTGTCCAGGATGCCCTTGAAATTGGGCTCCCTGTCGAAGTCGAGCTGCACGGCCGACGGATCGCCCAAAACCGCTCCCGCCAGGGCACGGCAGAAGGCCACATCGAAGCCCTGCCGCATTCCGTTCTCGTCGACATAGCCGAATCCCGGCATGTCCCCTGGCGCGCTGCAGTTCAGTTGGCCTCGCTCTTGTACTTCGGCCAAGGTCTGAGCATTGGCACCCCAAGGCGCGCACAATGCCGCCAGCGCCGCGGCGACGACGAGCTTCATCCTGCCACTCCCTCAATTCATCGGCTGAGTGACTACCACGATGCACTCGGTAGCTCAAAGCGGTCTTCATCTGGCGAATGCGGGTCGATTTGAAGACGCAGGCGTTGAACAAGCCCGGTTCCTGGGCGAATGGGTCTACCGCCGACCTATCAACCTTAAGCGAAGAAGGTCATCGTGCCGGGTCGGCAGAAGCGACCCGACACCCATATGTGCCCCAGGCCTGGCCGAAAACCGGGCACGTTGACGGCAGCGTGGTCAGGCGGTCTGGCCGGTCTGGCGAGGCTGATGGAAACCCCTGGCCGACCGTGCTAGATTGCCCATCGGTGCCGATTGGCACCTCCCCAAGAGCCATCCGACCGAGGCAGAGCAGGCGTTTCTGCGGCCTGGGTGGGGCTGCGTGTTGATTGGATCGGTGCCCATGACCGTCGTCCGGACTCAGATGTGCCTGCTGGCCGCCGGGTTTGCCCTGACGGCGATGGCGACGGTGGTCCCGGCCGCGGGCCAGGGTGGCGACCGGCCGGCGCCGGTGGTGGTCGAACCCGTCTCGGTCCAGCCGATGACCCAGACCCTGCCGGTGATCGGCCGCATCATCACACTTCAGGCCTCGGTCATCGCCTCGGATGTGGCCGGCGGCGTGGCCAAGGTGGACGCCGAGGTCGGTGACCGGGTCGAGACAGGCGACGTGGTCGTCACACTGACGCTCGATCGGCTCGAGGCCGCGGTCGCCCTCGCCAAGGCCGAACTCGAACAGGCCCGGTCCCGCGTCGAGTCGGTCGAAGCTGCGGCGACCTCGCTCCGCGAGGATTACAAGCGGCTCGAGTCGCTGCAGGAGTCGCCGGCCTTCTCGCAGGTCCAGTTCGATCAGGTCGG
>JAAEOR010000298.1 GCA_024222895.1 Hyphomicrobiales bacterium
AGTTCAAAGGGGCCATGCACGGTGCCCTGGTCGGTCGTCACCGTGAAGTGCAGGATCTGCGCGGTGCCGTCGCTCATGCTGCGGGTCCACACGGAGATCTCGCCGACATGGGTCGGTTGGGCAAGTTCGATCTCGATGAAAGCATCATTGCCGTCTCCCGAGGAGGACCATGCGGTACTGCGACTGCCGTCGAAGGCATTGTCGGCCCCCCATCGCTCGTCGTTCTTCGCGCCGCCATAATTGCTGCTGACCGCAGCGACCCGCGCACCGGCGGCCAAGGCCGCCAGATCAACGGGGCCATCGGTGGATTCATTCGCTGTGCGAAAGCTTTGCACCTCACCGACGTAGAGCGTTCCATCAGCGGCGACGCCCTGCACCCTGAAAAAATACTTGGTCGCCGGTTTCAGGCCTGTCAGCGCCGGATGATGATCGGAATGGGCGCCGCCATCCATGTCGGCGTCAACAGCGACCGAGCCGAATTCCAGGGTCTCTCCAAAAACGACGGAACATGCGAGATTTGTTTTGGAGCGAAACACCAACACGGCTTCCGTCGCCGAAACATCCGTGACCTGCGGCATGGCGCCATCCGCCACCTCGTCGATCGAACGAACGGAGAAAGAGGATTCCTCGGCCACGGATATGCCGCTGAACAGGGCCCAGAGACCAATTGCCGCCGTGGCGGCTCCGAGGAGCGCAACCCGGCTGCGTCTGGCCTGGCGGCCCGGAATGGTGCAGTTGGCGTTGGTCACGGCCATCGGAAACTCCATAGTCAGAACCCCATCGTTGTCCGGTCGGAGAGCGCATCGGCTGGAGTGGCACCGGGAAGAACTCGATATAATGCCAGCCCCGATCCGGCATTCGCCGTCCGAGCGGCCGCACTGTAACGCATGGCGGCTCGGTGCGATATCCGGACAGATTGCGCCCCGATGCCGACGAAACCGGTGGCGATCCCACCTGCTCCGCTAAGGCAAGTACACATCTTGCAGCCTGTTCGCAGATAGAGACGTTCCTGACCAAAGCGACGATTGCAACGGCCTCAATCAAGAGACCTCGGTGCGGTCGGGCTGCAGCGCTGCATCCTCTGCTCGTCCTCCGAGGGGGCGGAGGACACAGATTTCCTTACTGCCGGATTCCCGACTTCTCTCATCGCTCTGTCCGGGCGGAAAGGTGCTGACGGTTTCCTGACAGGGCTGGCGCGAGAATGAGCTCTTAGAGGTGACGCCAGAGCTTGTTCGACCCACTGCGGGTGCAAGCCGTTCTGACACCGCAAGATCTGGGCATGCCCTAGACCCGTTCCGGGGGCGACATCACTTTGCGCGACAATCCGGGATACTATTGCTTGCCCGGCAGATCGCCGTCACGCTGATATCGCCCCGCTCTTGGCCGCGCCGAGCGCGATCATCAGGGTCTGGACCAGGCAGATCGGTCCTGCGATCGAGCGGAACTGATGGGTATCGGGATCGTCGACGAGCAGGCTCTGCTCCGAATAGCGGGCGAGTGGACTG
>JAAEOR010000299.1 GCA_024222895.1 Hyphomicrobiales bacterium
GTCTCTATGATCAAACCTTGCTCGCGGCGGAGCTCCGGAAATGGCAACTCTGATATCCATTCACTTGCCATATCCGTGATCATCTTTCCTCCGACGAGCAGCAGCCCAATCCGCGTATATTTGTGAACGAGAGCGGGGGGACTTGCTCCTGTATGGGCCCCCGGTTGCATACAACTCGACCGAGCCGTTCACGTGGGGGAATCGGCCTGGTCATCGTCGAGGATCGACATCGTCACCGTCTCCGACGTCTCACCCGAAGAGAAGTTTACCGCGATGTCCTCCGGCTTTTGGCCGTTGCTCATCCGGTAGTCGCCGTCGTTGTAGCTCGCCGTGTCCTGCCAGGCTGAGAAGTAGACCGTCTCCGAAGGCTTATCCCCCGACCGAGTGATCGTGAAGGTGACTTGGCCACCCTCCGTCACAGAGGTCACCGAAGGTGTCAGCGAGTAGCTGGTGTTCTGCGCCGCCTCGTTGATGGTGATGTAGCCGGTCTGGGCCAGATTGACCGCCGGGTTGCTCGACGGCGGGTCGGCCTGGACGATGGCCCTGCTCGGCCGCCTGAACGAAGCGTCTCATCTGATCATGCGCGATCATCTGGAGCCCTTGTTTGGCCAGTTCGGTACGGGCTGGAGAGTTCGATGTGCTGGCCACGTTGCGGCGGTCCGGCCCCCCATTCGCCCTGACACCAACCACGCTCTATGAGGCGACGATGATGTCGTCGGGTGGAATGACCAATCGTGTTGACCGCCTGGAGAAAGCCGGGCTTGTCGAGCGGCGGAAACACCCAACCGATCGACGCGGCACTTTGGTCGCGCTTTCGGCCAAAGGTCTGAAACTGATCGACGCGGCGCTCCCGGTGCACGTCGAAAACGAACGAGCCCTGCTCTCGACACTGACGGCAACCGAACAGGAGAGCCTGAACCGACTGCTCGCCAAACTGATCGAAGGGCTGCGTCGCAGCTGATCCCGACGTCACCGGCCTCTATTTGTGGTCGAGCCGCCGGATATCGTCACCCCGCCACAGCGCGGCCATGAGCACCAGCGCGATCACTGCCGACAACGCAGCAACGATAAACGGCAGATGAATGTCGATGGCGATAAGCGAGCCCCCAATCAGGGACACCAGTCCGGCGCCAAGCGTATATAGCGCCACTGTGACGCCCATGCCCCAACCTTGCTGACCTTCGTCGACGGCCAACGAAAACATGGTGACGATCGTCGGATAGTAGACGCCAAACGCGACCATGAGCGGAACGATCAGGACATAAGCGAGCAGCGGCGAGGGATTGAAGATGGCTGCCGTCGTGCTCAATCCCATCGCCACAAGGCAGACGGAAATGATCTTGATCTTGCCGAAACGCTGGTTGATCGGCGAGGCGAGAAAGGCGCTGGTCAGTCCCATGGCCGCGCCGAGAACAACAAGCGCGATGGCATTCTCGAGCGTTCCGAAGCGAAAGCGGTCGTAAAAATAGTTGTCCATGAAGACGTAGTAGGCGTTAAGCGCCAGCTGGGCGAAGAAGAACACCAGCGACAATCTGAGAATTGTCGGTTGCCTGGCGGCCTCGTAGAGCGTCAGGAATACTTCGATCGGGCGAACCTTTACCGGGCCGTGGACCTTGCGTTTGTCGTGGAAAAACAGGGTGATGAGGACAATGTTGAGGATGACCAGGGCCGAGACGGCGTAGAAGGGTAGTTCGATCGAGGCGATCGAGCCCAGGACCGCCGTGTCGGACAGGAGGCCGCCCATCAACGGGCCGACGACCAGGCCAAGGCTCAGGCCAGTGAGAACGAGCCCGAGGTAGCGGGTTCTTTCCGCCTCGCTGGTGCTGAGATCAATCAGCGCAGCCTGTGCGATGGGCTGGTTGCCGGCCGTGAAC
>JAAEOR010000300.1 GCA_024222895.1 Hyphomicrobiales bacterium
ATGCGTCGCGCCCGGATAGACAATGTCCGAAAAGCCAAGCTGCTTGATACGTCGAAGCCGTTGAAACGGGCGGGTCTGGATGATGCGCCACAGGGCGTTTTCGACCTGCGATCCATCGGTGTCGAACCCGATGAGATCGTGAAGTGGATCGCGGATCCGCTGGAGCTTGGACATCGGGGCCGAAATCACCGTGGCGCGAACGAAGCTCGCACTTTAGAACAAAAATGGAACATATCAACGCAGTGCATTGGACAAGAATTGGACAAGGCCGCGTCATCTTCGGATCAGCCCGTGAGCCTCGCCCGCTCGTCAGGGGCGCGACTTGCGACCCGGTGACCGCCTACGTCGCCCCTGACGGTGGGCGAACATCATCCGGTCATCGCACGCCCGGCGCCAAGATTCGCGACGGACTCCTCCTCGCGACGATCAGGCCGCGGCGGCGCAAGCCATGACGCCGCTGCGAACCGGTCCCCGTAAGCGAGAGCGCCGCGACCCCGTATTCGCCATTGCGCGCGGTGTTAGATTGGCTCTCTTTGTCAATCGACTTTCAAAGCCGCGCGGAAGGCGACCATGATCGAAAAACCGCCCAGGGACTCTTCCTCGGTCAGCAGCATGTTGTCATCCAGATCCGCGCGTCGGTAATCCAGGATGATGGCGTGACGATGCTCCCCTATATCGCCGACTTGACGTCCGCATAGCGGCATAGAGCGAACCAGTCCGGCAGGGAACGGCGGATCGGTTCCGAACCGGTGGCGACGAGACGTTCGGTCCGGAGCGCGTCATCGAGTTCGCGGTCGCCCTGCCAGACTTCGACCAT
>JAAEOR010000301.1 GCA_024222895.1 Hyphomicrobiales bacterium
GTCGGCGAACTGGCTCTCGAAAGTGTCGCGGGGGACAAGGCCCTGTGACAGCCTCTGGCCAAGCCGGAGGACGCGTGGGTCGCCGGTGACATCCATTGACGCCATGAAGCTGTCCCCGTCCTGTCCGAACTCGGCGGCTGCAAGCACCTGGTCGATGTCGTCCTCATAGCGCTTGGCGAGAGCATTGACCGGCTCGACCCCGTTCAGCTTCAGCGACGGGTCGAGGTTGGCAGCCCGCATCGCGTTCTGGAAGCGCGCCGTGTCGGCGGCCAGGATCGCGTCCATCTCACTCGCGGTCGGATAGAGCGCCTCCACCGCGTCGCGGACCGGTTCGGGATACGTCGGGTTACCCATCACATGATCGCGGACTTCGTCGGTCGCCTTGCGAATGCCCTGATCGTGACAGCCCATGCAGGAAATGCCGTTGGTCACGGTCTGATCGCGCCGACCCGGATCGAGCACGATCGCGGTCGGGCCCTTGTCCAGCCTGGCGCCGGCGGCCGTGTTCAAGTAGTAGCCCTGAAATCCGTTCGGCAATGAGAAAATCGTCTCGCCGCCATCATGATCGAAATCGTGGGGGCCATCACCTGGACCCAGCGGAAACGCGAACAGGTTCTGTCGATCCCGGTTGCCGGCAAAGTCATAGGACGTCCAGAAATACCCGGTCGGGCTGGTATGCCGCTCGATCAGCCGGTTGTTGCGCGAGACACCCGAGTCCTGGAAGCCGACCCGCCTGGCGACGAAGCGCTGAAGGTTGGTGGAAATGTCGACACCGAGCAGAGTCTGCAGGCCGGCAAAATCATCCGGCAGCCTGAGCAGCCTGTCGTAAAGCGGTGGCTGGGAGGCAGCGAACGCGAACCAGTCGCCACGGACATAGGGAAGCGGCGTGAAGGTTGTCGAGGCCAGCAAGTCGAAAAACCGGCTTTCGGGGATCGCGGCATAGGGATAAACCGCCAGCACCGTGTCCCAGTCTTCGGGGTCCCAGCCAATATCCTTCAGGTTGAAGCGAATGATCGTTTCAGCGGAATCCACCGTTTCGAGCCGCGCGACGTCGGAAACCCGTGAGAGCGAGTTCAGGAGCTTGACGGTGCCCTGGCGATACACCTCCATCTCCTCGGCACTGGCGCAGGCGTTGTAGAGGTGGGTCAGCGTGAGATAGCGGGTATCGACCGCCCGGGTCCGGTGAACCTGATCCAGGTCGTCGGCCATCGCGGCAACCATCTCCACCGGCGAGACGAACGAACGGTCGGCACACGCGTCAGCCCGGGTCTGGCCGAGCGATGAGATCCAGCTGCGCAACGCGGCGATCTCCGACTCGCTTGGAACCGGCTTGCTCAGATCGGCCTCATAGTAAACGTCAAACGGCATCTCCTTGTTCAGGATCTGCTGGACGATCCGCGAGCCGTCAGGGTTGCCGGGTGCAATATAGTGCGGGTCGGCAGCGATCTGATCGAGCCTCAGGATATGACCAAAATTCTTGGCCGGCTTGAGGCCGTTTGCGAGCATGCCGTCCTGGTGGCAGCGGGCGCAATGTTTGTCGAGTACGTCGAAAGCGGCTTTGGCAACCGGATCGGCGGGGGCCACCACCTCGGCTGGCATCTCGGCGATGGAGGGCAACACCCAGGCGACGGCGAACGCCAACCCGGCCGCCAATCCAACAGAGGTTCTCATTGGAACGCTGATACTCATCGAGTTCTCCATTGGCACGACTGTCGGCGGTCACAACGCGGACTCGACCAAGCCGCGCGGCAGTAAACAGTCGGCAATCGGATTCTGCGCGGCAGTCGTCGCATGCGGATCACGGATCGTGACAGGGCGGTTTCCACTTGCCCCTATCGCCTGGCAACTGAACGTTGGCTGAACGCAATCGGTCAGGATGCCGGTTCTGCGCTCTCTTCCGAGGGGATCGGCGGCAGGCTTTTCAGATATTCCGCCATCGCAGTCAGATCGGATTCGGACAGTTTGGCCATGTTGCGCTGCACCGCAGCCATCGCCCCGCCGACGGAATCGAATTCCGGCGTGAAACCCGTCTGGAACATCGTGACAATCTCGCCGACGCTCCATGATCCGATCCCGCTGGCGTCGGGGGTGATATTGGGCACCGAACCATCGCCCTCGGGCGCCGGCCCGCCGCTGTAGGCGCGGTCAGCGATGATGCCGCCGATTTGATTGCGCGGTGAATGACACTCGCCGCAGTGCGCCGGGCCACCGACCAGATAGGCGCCGCGGTTGATCACGTCGGTCGCATCCGGATCGGGCACAAACGCCTCGCCGTCCACATAGAGAAGCTGCCAGAGACCAAGACCGCGGCGGAAGCTGAA
>JAAEOR010000302.1 GCA_024222895.1 Hyphomicrobiales bacterium
AAAAACGCCCCACCGAGCGCTGCGAGATGCTTGGGACAAGGCGACGGCGCATCGCTTCGTCGGCAATCTCGCGCTGGCTCCAATGGCTGATCGGCCGCTCGCTGTCTGCAGGCTTCTCGCAGGTCATCGCGACAATCGCGCAGATCTGCTCCGGCGTGAATGTCGCCGGGGCTCCCGGCCGCGGCGCATCGGCAAGCCGCTCTCCGACCGGTTGCTCGTCGGCCGACTCTCGCCAGCGCTTGCGCCAACGCCGCACTGTCTTCGGCCATACGCCAAGCTCCCGGGCGCTCGCACGAACGCCGACGCCATCGGCGGCATGCACCACCATGCGGGCACGCACCGCCACCTGCTGCGGCGTCGAATGGTTGCGCACCAACTGTTCCAGAACCGTGCGCTCGGCAGGCAACACCGTCACCGCAGCTGCCGTCAATCGGGGCATCGCAACCTCCTATCTCGGGTTCCGATTCCTCTTGCCACAACAAAAGCGATTCGACTCCTCAAAAAATATCAAAGGAAAACGGAGTCAGTATCTCCACTCACATGAACTAGGACCCCACCGGGCGTTGTCCGATGCGATCCCGGCGGAGCTGATCTCGTCGCTGTCGCGGCTGCGCTGGATGCGGGTGATCGCCAGGGGATCGTCGTTCAGGTTCAGGTCGGACGCAACTCGGCCTCAGGATGTCGGCGG
>JAAEOR010000303.1 GCA_024222895.1 Hyphomicrobiales bacterium
ACAACTGTATGGGCATTCGATCACCTACCGCATCGCCATCGGACCCCACCAAGGCCGCAAGGTGTTCGCATTGCAAAGTCTACCACCGCTGGGGGAGCCGAACGAAGGTTCGAGCCGGCTCGCCAAGGCAGCGGGTTTCAGCTTACATGCCGGGGTCGTGGCACAGGCGCATCAGCGAGACCAGCTGGAACGGCTGTGCCGGGTTATCGCCCGGCCCGCGGTATCCGAGAAACGCCTGTCGCTGCTAGATGATGGACGGATCCGCTATGAGCTGAAAACGCCCTATCGGGACGGCACCACCCATGTGATGTTATTCCGGGCATCCTGCCCTCCAGCCTTCGGCTGTTCAAAATCGCTCCCGGCGATTTTGTCGAGCAGCTTGACTTTCTGGCCCGGCTTGCTGCACTGGTTCCCAAACCGCGGGTCAACCTCACTCGCTTCCACGGCGTGTTTGCTCCTAACAGCAAATACCGGATCCAGATCACGCCATCCAAACGAGGCAAAGGCCGCAAGCGCAACGCTGATGAAGCTGAGCAATGCCAATCACCGGCACAGCACCGGGCAGCGATGAGCTGGGCCCAGCGATTGAAGCGGGTGTTCAATATCGACATCGAAACCTGCTCCACGTGCGGCGGTGCGCTCAAAGTCATCGCCTGTATCGAAGACCCCCTGGTCATCGACAAGATACTCACCCACCTGGATAACAGAGCCGCATTGGCTGAACCGGTGGTGTTGCCGCCAAGCCGGGCGCCACCGCAAAGGAATCTGTTCGACTGATTCGCCGTACAAGCTCTCCACGATTCAAGAAACTGCAGCCATTGCGGTCGCGGCAAGGCATCAATTTGTTTGCTACTCTGAAATCTGTTTTCTTTCTGGGAAAAACCTCGGTAGAAAGTGGAATTTGCCGAGACTACATGGCTCAAAAGGTGTTCCATGGCGC
>JAAEOR010000304.1 GCA_024222895.1 Hyphomicrobiales bacterium
GCGCTGGGGGTCAGGATGGGAACACAGGAACCTGCGCACCGGGTGACCGAGGTCGGCGTTGCCTTCTTTAAGGGCTTCGCGGGCGCCGATCTGGTCTTCTACACGCCGCTGCTGGGGCTTGCTCTGGTCGGACACGCGCTCGGGGCGGAATGGGGCCGGATCACGCTCGCGGCCACGCTCGGCATCACCGCCTATTGGCCGATCGTCTGTCTTTGGGCCGTCGGCGCTGCCCATGGCGCCCGGGGGTGGGACCTTCCCAACGAACGGCAGTACTGGATCGTTCTGCCCATTGTCGTTCTGTGGGCCGTCGCCGGTCTCGTGGCCCTGTTGCTGACATGAGCGCCTTGGCGATACACCTGGACGGCGTTGTTGCCACAATCGGCAGTGAAACGACTCGGGGACGCGCTATATATGTACTGCGCGGCCGGGGAGCGTAGGGCCGAGTCAGATCGAAGGAGGTCGCAAGTGATCCAAACCCAACAGGCGCTGGAATGCCTGTCAGCCGATCGGGTCGACGCCTATCGACGTGATGGCTATCTGTTGGTTGAGAACCGGGTGTCGCCCGAAATTCTCGATCGATGCCGCGACGAGATTGCCCGCATCGGCCAGGAGGCAGCGACGCTCACAACGCATTCCGATCACATCGATCTCGAGCCCAGCCACACGCCGGAGACGCCGCGCATCCGGCGGATCAAGTTGCCGCACACAATCAGCCCGGTCTTCGACGCGTTGATGCGTAGCGATGCGATCCTGGCGCCGGTCCGCGATCTGCTCGGGCCGAATCTGCGGCTGCAGACATCGAAACTCAACATGAAATCGGCGCGGTACGGTGCCCCGGTGGATTGGCATCAGGACTGGGCCTTCTACCCCCAGACCAATGACGACATGCTGGCGGTCGGCGTCTTCCTCGACGATGTTGGACCGGAGAACGGACCGCTGATGGTCTTTCCGGGTACCCATCGCGGTGTGGTTTTCGACCACCATTGCGATGGCTTCTTCGCGGGAACCATGTCGCTCGAGAAGGCCGGACTCGATATCGGGGACGCCGTGCGCGTCATGGCGCCGGCGGGCTCGATTTCCATCCATCATGTGCGAATCGTCCACGGCTCGGATACCAACCGCTCGCCCAAGGATCGCGCCGTCGTGTTCTACGAGATCGCCAGCGCCGACGCCTTTCCGATCGTCGGGTCGGCGGTGCCGTTTCACTCGATCGAAGCGTTCAACGACCGGATGCTGTGCGGCGAGACGAC
>JAAEOR010000305.1 GCA_024222895.1 Hyphomicrobiales bacterium
GTCAGCTCCGGCGGTTGCGGGAATGCCTTTGGAATCAATGGTTTGGTCCAAAGTCTACCTGAAACCGCCGGGCGAATCACTCCGGAAAAGCGCGATTCTACAAATTATTTCAGTCGGTTAGCGTTTATGGACGGACACTAGCTTAGCGAGGAAAACATCTAGAAGCTCGGTCAGGCGCAGGCCACAACGGCCGACGGCAGTCCATTGACACGCGTCAGCCCGGGCCGCATTGACACGATGACAAAAACCCGGCGAGGCGCACGCTCGCGCACGTCGTCGACGCACCAGACACCCTGACGTTACAAAGGAAGGTCTATTCTATGAAGTACCATGATAACGGGCAGGTTTCGGCCGCCCTTTCGACAGTGGCCGCGATTTCCCTGGCGGGCGCGCTCTTCACCACGTCGGCGTCAGCCGATGAGGAGGATGCCCGTCGTATCTTCCAATCGATGTCGGACTATCTTGGATCGCAGACCGCGTTCTCCTTCGACTACGACGCGAGTCTCGACTTGGTCAGCAAGGAGGGCCAGACCCTCAGCCTGGCGAGTTCCGGAGAGGTTTCGGTCGCCCGCCCCGACAAGATCATGGCCGCCCGTACCGGCGGCTTTGCCAATGTCGACATGGTCTTCGACGGCACGACGTTGACCTTCGTCCGCAACGACGCTTCAGCGTATGTCCAGGTCGAGATCCCCGGCGATATTGACAATCTTGTCGACACTCTGCGCGACGAATACGGCCGTCCGTTACCTGCGGCCGACTTGCTGATGTCCAACGTCAGCGACGAGATACTGCCGCTGGTTGAAGACGTCAAGGACCTCGGCAGCGGCGTGATCGGCGGCATCGAGTGCGACCATGTCGCTTTCAGAACCGCGGATGTCGACTTGCAGATCTGGGTTGCTCAAGGCGACAGTCCCCACCCCTGCCGCTATACGATCAGCAGCAAGGACGTGCCCGGTTCGCCGCAATACACGATTGTCGTCAGCGACTGGAAAGCCGGCGCCGACGCGGCAGGTGGCGACTTCAAAGCCGTCATCCCCGCCGGTGCCACGAAGATGGACCCGGCCGACATTGCCGACAAACTGCCCGAGAACTTCACCCTGCTTGGAGACGCAAAATGAACACCTTGTCGAAACGCATCGGGATTGGCCTCTTCGCCGTGGCCGTCGCAATTGCCGGTCTGGAGCTGGGGCAAATGATTTCCGTGCCCGGGGTTCACAGCCCGGTGTCGGACGCTAGCGCCAGGGTCGGCCGGCCGCTGACCCCGGTCAGCGTCGCGGGCGTTGGCCGCCGGACCGTACGGCGTTGCGCCGTCGGCGTCTACAACTGCTGATCTCTTTCGGTAACGGGCATATCGACTCCAGAGGCCCCGACGCGTCACCACAACGCGTCGGGGCCTCTGCCCGTTTTGCGCCTGCCGTTGGCGCCACCGGCAATTATCCGAATCTAGTAGCGCTTTTTGAATTTTGCATCTTTAAGCGCGAACCTTCGCCTTGCTGCGTCCGGTCGCCGGCAATGTCGGCGAGCTGCTCGATCCCTTGGGTGTCGGTCCCGGTGGCGAGATCGCGATTATGGTCGTCATGCTCATCGTGGTTGCGTTCTTCGCCGGACTCGTGGGCCTTACCTATGTGGGCAGAGGCGTTGTTGACTGGCTGGAGACCACTTTGCTCAACCGCGTCCCCGGCTACAAGCGGCAGCGTAATCTTCCTTACGTCCGACAAGATTGTCGATAGCGGGCTGACCGGGGCCGATTCGTTGCGCTGCCTGCGCCAGCTCGGGGCCGGGAGTTCCCAGCTGCTCCGTTCGCGAGCGTCCTGAAGAATGCGCCTGCTGGCAGCCTGTCCGGACGCATTACCAAGGGCGTGGACGACCTGCTCCTGAACCTGCAGGTGGGTCTAAACTCGATCTCCCGAGACAGCCGGGGCGGATTTCCGCCTGGCGCGGGCCGGGTCTCGGGTGGCATTCGCCGCCATCGGCATTCATCGCGCCGAGTGAAGGCGCACCGGCGGATCCCGACATCGACGACTGCCATGAGACCATTTGGCTCCGGCGGCCGCGATCCGACCAGACGCGTGTTTTCCAAGCCGGCCGATAACGGGCTCACGTTAAGTCCTTAAAAAGACACGACTTTCTGAGTTGGCTCATTCAACCCGGCTGCGCCTCTCGCGTTAGAATTATTCTTGACTATTGACATTTCTTTCATTTAGATGAGAGAATTATCGTGTTCTGCAAGAAATTTCAGTTCGCTAATCTGCTGATTGTCGTTCCTTGCGGTCAAGAAGGGCCATCAGGTCACGTGGCCCGGCCCGGTCCACAACAGAAGGGAATGAAAGATGAGAATGAAGGGGAAGAAACTGTTCGCGACGGGGCTTTTGGTCTCGTCGCTGACCGCGGCGGCAAGCGTCGGCGTGGCGGCAGAGGACGGCAAGCGGATCGCGTTCTTCGTATCCGACCTGTCAAACGTGTTCCACCAGTCCCAGGCAGCCGAGGCTGAGCGCTACGCAGCCGAGAAATACGGCGCGGAAGTCGTCGTCTTCGATGGCCAGGCGGATTCAGCCGTGATGACACAGAACATCGATCAGGTCGTCGCCGGAGGGTTCGACGGTGCGACCCTGCATATCTGGGACGCCGAAGCAGCCACGCCCGGTGTCAAGGATGCCCTCGGCGAAGGCATCGTCATGACGTCGTTCTTCAGCCCGATCACCGATACCGGTATCCCGACCGCGCGCAGCGATGAGGCCGGGGTTTCGTTCGAGATGGGCAAGCAGATGGCGACGGCCTGGAAAGAAGCACATCCGGACAAGCCGATCGTCATGGTCCAGCTCGGATGGCCGAATCACACCGAAGTGAACTCCGGGCGCACCGCCCCGTTCGCCGAAGGCGTCCTGTCGGTCGACCCGGATGCCGAGAATCTGGGCGCCCTGGACTCCAGTGCCGGACAGGAAGCAGCGAAGCAGATCATCGTCGACCTGCTGACCCAGCGACCTGAAGTCAACCTCATCTACTCCGAGGCGTCGAACCTTACCGTAGGCACCATGGCGGGACTTTCTCAGCTGGGTCGAGGCAAGTTCGAAGACGGCAAGCCGCTGACCGAGATCGTCGCCAGTGTGGACTTCGACACGGTCGAATTCGCGCAGGTCTATGACCCGAATTCCAGCCTCAAGGTATCGATGGGCCTTCCGCCGATCGAGACGGCACGAGGGCGCATCGATCTGATCATGGACGTGGTCGATGGCGACGTCGCAGCCTCGACGGACCCGGCCGAGGAGTTCTTCTACAAGGCCTATACCATCTCGTTCTGGACGATGCCTCAGGAAGACGCCGAGACTTGGCTTGCCGCTCAATTCGGCGGGTAGCCCCTGACGACATGCCTGGCGGGCACCATCGGATCGGGACGACAATCCTGGTCCAACCGCCAGGTCCTCTTACCGACGACCAGCTGCACGAGCGCGTGGGGGAGATCACGGACTTCCCCACCCGCAGGTGGTATCGGATCCCGGTCCGACCCGATCGTGCAGCGATCGTCACGGCGCGGCCCCTGGTTGAAGGAGACCGGTTTTGACAATCCAGCAGCCATCACCCGTGCTCTCGGTCGAGGGCCTCACAAAGGATTATCCCGGCGTCAGGGCTGTCGACGATGTCAGCTTCTCGATTGAGCGCAGTACCGTCCATTGCCTGGTGGGAGAGAACGGCGCGGGGAAGTCGACGCTCGTCAAGATACTGACCGGCGCCTTGAAGCCCACCAGCGGAACCATGAAGGTGCGTGGATCGGCCTACAGCCCGAGCAACCCGCACGATGCCCGGGAAGGCGGTATTGCCACGCTCTTCCAGGAGCTTCACGTGGTGGATGAACTCACCGTGCAAGAGAACCTCACACTGGGAATGGAGCGCAGTCGCTTCGGCTTTCTGGTCAAATCCGAACTCGACAGCCAGGTGGTTCAGACGCTGGCCGCCATCGAGCCCTCGATCAACCCGTCAGCCAGGGTCTCCACCCTAAGCGTCGCGCAAAAGCAGATCATCGAGATCGCCCGTGCCGCGTCGTCCGGGGCCAGCGTCATCATAATGGATGAACCGACAGCGGCCCTGTCGGAGCGAGAGGTCGAGCGACTTTTCGGGGTGATACGGCGCTTGCGGGAGTCCGACGTCACTGTCGTCTACATTTCCCACAAGCTCGACGAGATCTTTGAGCTTGGCGACGCCGTTACGGTTCTTCGTGATGGCAAGCACATCGCGACGAAGCCGTTGTCGGACGTCGAGGGACGATCCGAGTTGATCGAGATGATGATTGGTCGCAGCGTTTTCCAGGACTACGCACCGCGAACAACCGTCAGCGACGAAGCCGTGCTGACGGCGGAGGACCTCACCAACGACCTGCTGAAGAGCGTTTCGTTCCACATCAACCGAGGCGAGATTGTCGGGTTTTATGGCCTTGTCGGTGCCGGCAAGACCGAGATCGCCAGGGCTTTGTTCGGAGCGGACAAGGTCTCCGGCTCAATCCGATTCAAGGGTCGCAAGGTTGGCGGTTCGCCCAAACATGCGATCAACTCGGGCATCGCCCTGGTCCCCGAGGAGCGCCGAACACAGGGACTGTTCACCAGCCTGACCATCCGGGAGAACATCCCGGTCATGAACTTGCGACGTCTCTCGGACGGCGGCGTATTCCGGTCGTCCGATGAGCAGGCGGCCGCCGTCGAATATGTCCGGAAGCTCAGTATCGCGACGGATTCGATCGAGAAACATACGGAGAAACTGTCCGGAGGAAACCAGCAGAAGGTCGTGCTCGCAAAGTGCCTGTTTGCCGACGCTGACTTGCTGTTGCTGGATGAGCCGACCCGTGGCGTCGATGTCGGCGCCAAGACCGAGATCTATGACATCATCCGGAACCTGGCGGACACAGGAACCTCGGTCGCGGTGTTCTCCTCGGAACTGGAGGAAGTCCTCGGTCTCTGTGATCGCATCTTCCTGTTGTTCTCCGGTGCGCTGGAAGCAGAGGTCAGGAATGGCCCCGATGTTGACGCGGCCCACATCCTCAATGTGGTGACCGGCGGCGGGAGGCCAGCGGCGTAATGACCGATTTCGCAAAGACCGGCGGGACGCTTCTGGACGACCGTCGCATCAGCGACGAGACATTCATCACCTTGCTGGTAGCGTCCGTCGCGGTCGGCCTGTTCCTCGTCGCATCGATCCTGGTGCCGAACTTCTTCCAGTTGCTCAACATGCTCAACCTGGTCACCAACAACTGGGCGGTCATCTCTCTCGGCGTCGGGGTCAGTTTCCTCCTCGTATCAGGGAATTTCGACCTCTCGGTTGGTGGGATCGTTGCGTTGTCCGGCGTGCTCGCTGTCTGGTTCGCCCAGTCAACGGGTGGTGCCAACGCGCTGTCATCCGGCTTTGGTTTCCCGACCTGGCTGGCCATCATTTGCGCGCTGGGCGGCGCCCTGGCGATCGGCGGCCTCAATGCCCTCTTTGTCGTTCGACTCAGGGTTCCGTCGATTATCGTGACCCTGGGCACGATGTTGCTCGCACGAGGCATCGCGCAGGTCATCACCCATGGTTCCCAGCGCAACACGAACCTGCCTGACGATTTCGGCGTGCTCGGCAACCTGACAATGTTCGGGACGTCGCTCAAGCTCCCCGTCGTCCTGATGGCAATTCTGCTCATCGTCGCGGTCTTCATCGAGAAGAAGACCGTATTCGGCCGGCTGACCTACTGGATCGGGGCGAACCCGGTGGCGGCGAGATTGTCCGGCATCGATAACGCTCGGCACGTCACCTACCTGTACCTCTTCAGCGCAGCCATCGCGGGGACGGTGGGAATCCTCCTCGCCTCCGAGTTCAAGTCCGGATTCTCGAATCGCGGCACGTTGATGGAGTTCGACGCGCTCGTGATCGCTCTGCTGGGCGGCGTGGCGATCACTGGAGGCTTCGGCTCAGTGATGGGAATGTTTTTCGGCGCCCTGATCCTTGCTGTCGTGACGTCGGCCGCGACAGGCCTGATCCTGTCTCCGGACTGGCAGTTCATTCTCAAGGCAGTCGCGGTCTTCCTTGCCATCGTTACGCAGACCTGGGCACTCGCCCGCAGGAACAGGTGACGCCGATGTCAGAGACACTCACTCAGGCTTTGCCGCCGACGACCCGTGGCGACCGCATCGCGCGGTTCCTGCGCACCTACTACATCTACTTCGTCCTGGTGGCGGTCGTCGTTGTGCTCAGTGTCGCGAGTCTCGACAAGTTCGACCTATTCGAGCGCGGCAACTTTCTGAACCAGAACAACATCATCAATATCCTCAGGGTGTCGGCACCGCTGCTCACCCTTGCGGGCGCTTTCACGCTGCTGATGGTCTCGGGTTACATTGATCTGTCGGTGGGGAGCGCGATGAGCCTGAGTGCCGTCGTCTACGCCCTGCTGGCGATCAACGGCGTTCCATTTCTCCCCGCGGTCGCCCTCACGCTGGTGATCGGTGTCGGGCTCGGAGCGATCAATGGATTCCTGGTCGTGAAGCTCAAGATCACTCCCGTGATCGCTACATTGATCACGCTCAGTCTTTATAAGGGCATAGCATTGCTTCTTGTCCAGGACGGCGTGTCGGCAATCAAGTCAGGCGGTGATCTGAAGATGCCAGGCTGGTTCAACTCCTATGGCAGGGAAGGCGTACTGTTAGGCCTTCCGATGGCCTTTTGGGTCGCTGTCCTGGTTACGCTTGTCCTCGTCGTCGCGCAGAATCGCACCCTGCTCGGCAAATACGCAGCGGCAACCGGCGGAAATCCCACGGCTGCGAAATTGTCGGGGATCAAAACCGGGGGAATCGTTATCCTCCTCTACGTGATCGTGGGCGTCTCGGCGGCCCTTGCGGGCATCGCTCGGTCGAGCTTCATGTCGCTGGGCGATCCACTGTCTGGAGACGGCATGGAGCTCTCCGCCATCCTCGTGGTCCTGCTCGGCGGCACGGCGTTCAGTGGCGGCGAAGGCAGGGTCCTGCGATCGTTCATCGGTGCCCTGATCATCATGGCATTAACGGTCGGAATGTTGACTCTCGTACCGGCTTATTTCCAGACGCTGCTCATCGGTGCCGCGCTCCTCGCGGCGGCGGCATCGAACCATCTTATCAGCCGAAAGGAGGCAGCCTCGTGAGTTCAAGCGAAGCCGACTTCGAGAGCATGCGACTGATGGCGCTCGTCCTCACCCTCCACTACGAGGAGGGTCTCCTCCAGTCCCAGGTCGCTACCAAGCTGGGCCTCTCCTCGGCCAAGGTAAACCGACTGATCAAGCGGGGCCGCGAACTGGGGATGGTGCAGATCTCCGTCAACAGCCCATTTCAGCCTCTGTTCGCGCTGGAGCGCAAGTTCACCCAGAAATGGAACCTGAAGAATTGCCTCGTCGTCCCGGCGGTAACCGGCAATGCGGAGACCACGCTCAATCAGGTTGGAAGGGGCGCCGGCAGGGTCCTGTCAGAAGCCATTCGTGATGGCGACACGATTGCCATATCCGGCGGAAAGGCGCTGAGCGCAGTGACCGAAAATCTTTCCATTGATCGTGCGTTCGACGTGAATGTCGTGCCGATGACCGGCGGTATGCAGGGCCAGCACTACACCGACGTCAACCATATCGCCACCCAGCTGGCCGACAAGCTCGGCGGGCGGGCAACGCTATTCCACGCTCCCCTTCACGCGGACACGGCCGAAGAACGCGACCTGCTGATGTCGGTCCGCTCGGTGCGCGGCGTCCTGGACATCGCGCGCGAAGCTGCGGTGGCGATGGTCGGCATCGGCTCGGTCGTCGGCCCCAATGCGACTTATTACGATGCCCACCCGATTCCCGAGAGCGAACGCATCAAGCTAATCGAGGGCGGTGTCCGCGGCGAATTTCTCGGGCACCTGATCAATAGTGACGGTTCGCTGTCCGACAACGAACTGAATTCGCGGCTTGTCGCCCTGCCCCCGCGCGAGGCCGCACACATACCCCTGACGATCGGTGTCGCGTCAGGTTCCGAAAAAGTCGGGCCGATCGCAGCGGCACTGAACGGTGGCTACATAAACGCGCTCGTCGTTGACGAGCCCACAGCAGAGGCTGTGTTGGGAAACGAGGTGGAGAGTGCTTGATACAACGCAACGGGAACAGCTGACGCGCTCGATTGGGCGCTCTGGCCTGCAGGCTTCGGCAGTAGGCCTCGGAACGTGGGCGATCGGCGGTTGGAAGTGGGGCGGCACGGATGAAGCCCAATCCATTGCCGCAATCCAGGCGGCGATCGATGCTGGAACGACCCTGATCGATACCGCGCCCATGTACGGCCGGGGCTTGTCGGAGGAAATCGTCGGCCGAGCGATCAAGGGACGTCGCGACAGGATCATACTCGCCACAAAATGCGGATTGATCTGGCATGCCCAGCACGGAAATCGCTTTTTCGACTACGCCGGCGAACCCGTACACCGTCATCTGGGCAGGGAGTCGATCGTCTATGAGGTCGAGCAGAGTCTGAAACGACTGGGGACGGATCGGATCGACCTCTACATCACCCATTGGCAGGATCCCACGACTCCCGTTTCGGAAACGATGGAGGCGCTGGAACAGTTGAAACGACAGGGCAAGATCCGCTCGATCGGCGCCAGCAACACGTCCGTCGACGATGTAAGGGCTTATGTCGCCGCCGGCCAACTGGACGCAATCCAGGAGGAGTACTCCATGGTGAAGCGAGACATCGAAACGACTCTCCTTCCGGTGTGCGCCGAGCATGGAGTTTCGATGCTGAGCTATTCGTCGCTGTCTCTGGGATTGCTTTCCGGGCGGATTGGCCCGAATCGGACCTTCAGCGGTGACGATCAGCGCAAGGACCTGCCGCTGTTCTCGGTGCCTAATCGCGAAAAAGTCACCGCTTTCGCCAACGACCTTGCACCGGTTGCCGACGCCCATGATGCGACAACGGCACAGATCGTCATCGCCTGGACGCTGCAGCAGCCGGGGATCACGTTTGCCCTCTGCGGGGCGCGCAACACGGATCAGGCCATCGAGAATGCCAAGGCCGGCA
>JAAEOR010000306.1 GCA_024222895.1 Hyphomicrobiales bacterium
AAGTCCAACAAACCCCTCGGCGCCTCGTCCGGATCAAACGGTCCATCCACACAAAGCCTGAGGACCTGCATCAAAGCCTGATACAGCTGCAACGCCTGAGTCAGACGCTCCGAGTCGCCCTTGGACAGCAGACGCGCAGCCGTCTGCTGCGACAGCGCGGTCGCCGTCACGGTCGAGAGGATCCTGGGATGCTTTCCCCCGTCGACGAGTTCGAGATACTGGGCGATGAACTCGATATCCACCAATCCGCCGGGCGCCTGTTTCAAGTCCCAGCGCCCCTCCCCGCCTTTCTCAGCCTCGATCATTGACCGCATCTCCAGGACATCGGCGCGGGTTTTCTTGCGGTGGCTGGGGCGGGCTATGATTTTGGCGATCTCCTTGCCGGCGCGAACCGCAATGGATTTGTCACCGGTGATGACCCGGGCGCGGGTCAGCGCCATGTGCTCCCAGGTCCACGCATTCTTTGTCTGATAGGTCACAAACGCATCGATGTGGGTGGCAAGCGGCCCCGATTGACCGGACGGTCGCAATCGAAAGTCGACCTCGTAAAGCGTGCCTTCAGCCGTTGGCGCCGACAACGCTGCCAGGAGCCGCTGGGTCAGGCGGGCGAAATACTGACTCCCGGTCAGCTCCCGGGGGCCCGAAGAGGTTGGTCTCTTCTCATCGAAATCATAGAGAGCGATAAGGTCGAGATCCGACTTCGCGGTCATCTCGCGGCCACCGAGCTTACCCAGCGCGACGACAGCCATACGCCCCTTGGGAATTCGACCATGGGTCGCCTCAAAGACCTTACGAGCCGCGTCGAAGAGCGCCGTGACCAGCAAATCAGCGAGATCGGCAAATGCGCGCCCCGCCTGGTGAGCGTCAAGCGTGCCGGCAATAACCCGGACGCCGATCAGAAACGACTGCTCCTGCCGAAACACGCGCGCCCGGTCGAGGATGTCTTCATAACCGTCGGCTTCGGCAATCGTCGCCGCCAACCGTTCCTCAAGCAGATCACGACTTGGGACCCGACCGAAGAATGCCGGTTCGATCAGCGCATCAAGCACATAGCTGCGGCGAGCGACTGTCTCGGCCAAACGTGGCGCGGTGGCCATTATGGTCGTCAGCAGACCAAGCAGTTCCGGGTTCGAACGAAGGAGGGAAAAGAGCTGAACACCGGTGGGCAGTTGCGCCAGAAACCGATCGAACCCCGCGAAGGCCGAATCGGCATTGTCGGTGTTGGCCAATATTTCGAGAAGCGCCGGCACGAACTCCGTCAGCAGACCTCGAGCCGCCGACGAGCGCATCGCTGGATAGCGTCCATAGTGCCAGCCACGAATCGTGCTGCTGACATGAGCCGGATCCTTGTAGCCAAGCCTGGAGAGGGTATCGAGGGTTTCCGGATTGTCTTCATCGCCGGTGAAGACCAGGCTCCCGAGCGTCGACGTCAACGAAGGGGCAGCCTCGAACAACTCCGCGTAGCGGTCCTGAACCGTGCCAAGCACCGCTCGGAGCCTTTTCTCGAAGATCGGCACGCTTCGTGTTCCCAGCATCCGTGCAATCGTGTCGAGACCGGTCAGATCATCGGGCAGAGTGTGAATCTGTTCGTCATCGACCATTTGCAGGCAATGCTCGATCGTTCGGAGCGTGGCGTAACATTCGGCGAGATCATCGCGCACCTCGGGGTCAATCCACCCGCCGGCCGCGAGCACTCCCAATACTTGAACGGTACCGCGGCCGCGCAGTTCCGGGTTGCGTCCTCCCGCGATCAATTGCTGGGTCTGGACGAAGAATTCGATCTCGCGGATCCCACCACGGCCGAGCTTGAGGTTGTGGCCGGCAACCGCGATCTCGGCGTGTCCGCGAAAATCGTGGATCTGGCGCTTGATCGAGTGAATGTCGGCGATCGCCGCATAGTCCAGATATTTCCGCCAGATATAGGGTGTCAGCTCGTCGAGGAAGGTTTCACCACAATCGATGTCACCAGCCACTGCGCGTGCCTTGATCAGCGCGGCACGTTCCCAGTTCTGGCCGAAGCTCTCATAATATTGCAGCGCGGCGGGTGTCGAGATCGCGATGTTGGTTGCGCCCGGGTCGGGACGCAGGCGGAGATCCATGCGGAAAACGTAGCCATCCTCGGTATGTTCGTTGAGGATCTGGATAAGCTGTTTGGTCAGTCGGACAAATGTCGTGGCACCGTCATCCGGATCCGGGAGCGGCGCGACATCCGGGTCAAAAAGGACAATCAGGTCGATGTCGCTCGAGTAGTTGAGTTCGCCGGCACCGTATTTTCCCATTCCGAGAATGATCCAGCCCGACCCCGCTGCGGGATCGTCGAGATCCGGCAGAACCAGGCGTCCGCCCTCATGCCCCTCGGCCAGTAGAAAACGAACCGTGGACCCGACCGCCGCATCGGCAAAGGCTGTCAGCGCCCCTGTCGCCTTGGCAAGGTCCCAAGGCCCACCGAGATCGGCGAGCGCGGCAAGCAGGGCGACCTCCTGGCGCGCAAGCCGAAGCGCACGCATCAAAGCTGCCTTTTCGCCGCTCCGCCACGCCCGGCGGACGCGTGTCAGGCAACGCTTCAACGACCGGTCGGGGCTGGTTTCGAGCAGAGATACCAGCCGCTTGGGTTCGCCCAGCATCAACGACCGGAGAAACGGCGAGAATGCCAGCACACTCGCCAGAAAGTCGTCGAGCCTCGCATGTCGTTCGAACAGCCCGTCGATGTCCGCGCCAATACCGGCTTCGCCTGCTTCACTGCGCAATTCGGCAAGCTGGGCCTTGCGGTCCGCCGCGGCGGCATAGCGAAGGCGCGGCCTGATCCCTTCAGCGAGGCTGGGCGCTGACTGTGTTCGTTTTGCTCGGTTTGGAGGCATTCTGCTCGATGGTGATGGGTAACCGTATCGTGACGACAAGGCCCGGCTTATTATCGCCGAGCGTGGTCGTGCCATCGTGCAGCGTTGCGACCGCCGCGACAAGGCTTAGACCCAGTCCGCTTCCAGAAAGCGAGCGGCTCTTCTCAAGACGGACGAAACGCTGAACCACACGATCACGGTCGGCCTCCGGGATCCCCGCGCCATTGTCGGCGACCTGAAGGATCAGTTCACCGCCGACACGGGCCGTCGATACCACCACCTTCAGAGGCCTATCGTCAGATGGGCGAGCATATTTCAGGGCATTGTCGATCAGATTGGCAACCGCCTGACCGAGAAGTTCACGATTCGCCTTGAGAACCACTGGCGTCGGCGTCGAGACTTCGAGCCTGGCACCACTCTCCTCTGCAACCGGCTCGTAGAGTTCCCCGACATCGCGGACGATCGCGCTGGCATCGACCTCGGTCATGATGCCATCCTGGGAACCGGCTTCGATCCGGGCGATCATCAGGAGCGCATTGAAGGTCTGGATCAGCCGATCGGATTCCTCGATCGTCGATTCAAGTGCACCGCGATAAACGGCTGTGTCCGTAGGACCGGCGAGGGTCGACTCGACCCGGTTCCGCAGACGAGTCAGTGGCGTCTTCAGATCGTGGGCAATATTGTCGGACACGTCCTTCAGGCTGTAGAGAAGATGCTCGATCCGATCCAGCATGGCGTTGAGGCTGTCCGCCAGGCGATCGAACTCGTCACCGGTTCCCGTCACTTCAAGCCGGTCGGACAGATCACCGGCGACAATCCGGCGGCTGGTTGCCGCCACCGAGTCGATCCGCTTCAAGACCCTGCGGCTCACGAACATCCAGCTGAGCAGGGCAAGCGCGATCATCAGCGCGGCGGCCCACACCAGTGCCCGGCCGATGATCTCGCGAAACTCCTCCCGCTCGCCGATGTCGCGGCCGACCAGCATCCAGAAGCCGCCCGGGAGCCGCAGGACCTGGACCATTGCAACGTGGCGGGACCCCTCTCCGAGGTTTCTCTCATAGGAGACCGTTATCGGGCCCATCCCCGGGCGCTGGAAGAGATCCGCGGGGACCTGGCTGATGTTGCCGGTGAGGATGCGGCCGCTGACGTCGGTAATGAGGTAGAGGCTGGCGCCGGGTTGATTGCTGCGTTCTTCGATGACCTGAAAGACCGCGGCGATGCCGCCGATGCGGCCCTGTTCGGCAAGTCCGCGAATCTCCGCCGCAATCGTCGCCCGGAGCTGTTCGTTGAGCAGCGTGTTGGCGCTGTATGAGATGTACGCGACGAAGATCACGGCGAAGGCGGAAAAAACGCCGATGTAGATAACCGAGAGCTTGAAAGCGGTCGTTCGGACGACCTTACCGAGCGCTGTCACGGATCATGTATCCGGCGCCGCGTACCGTGTGCAGGAGCGGTACGTCGAAGCCCTTGTCGATCTTACCGCGCAGTCTGGAGATATGCACATCGATAACGTTTGTCTGAGGATCGAAATGGTAATCCCAAACCTTTTCAAGCAGCATTGTGCGCGTGACAACCTGCCCTGCGTTTTTCATCAGGTATTCGAGCAACCTGAATTCACGCGGCTGAAGGATGATGGCTTGTCCGGCTCGCGTTACCGTATGGCCAAGCCGGTCAAGCTCCAGATCGCCGACAGTATAAACGGTTTCGGTCTCGCCGGGTCGCCGTCGGCGCGCCAGCGCTTCGACGCGGGCAAGGAGTTCGGAAAAGGCATAGGGCTTGGCGAGATAGTCGTCACCGCCGGCGCGCAGACCGGTTACCCGATCGTCGACCTGGCCGAGGGCGGAGAGGATCAGCGCCGGCGTCTCGTCGCCGCGTTTCCGAAGGTCTTCGATGATCGACAGGCCTTCAAGCTTGGGGAGCATGCGGTCAACGACCAGGACATCATACCCGCCCTCCTGGGCCATTGATGCGCCGATCTCGCCATCCGCTGCATGGTCGGCGACATGACCCGCTTCCGTCAGCGCCTTGCACAGAAAGGCCGCCGCCTCCCTGTCGTCTTCGATGATGAGGATCCGCATCTGAAAACCCCCGGTGCGTTCAGTTAGTGGAGCGAATTCGACATTTGAGTCCCCGCTCGGTGCAAGACTCTCGTTCAAATGTCAAATTCAGAAGCTCCACTAGAATCAGAGAGTTGCTGGTGGTCCTGGTGACTCCGACATTTGCTTGAGAGAGTGCTGCAGGTGGGACGCAAATATCGGAGTCGGACCACTAGTGGAGCGAATTTGACATTTGAGTCCCGCTCGCTGCAAGGCTTTCGTTCAAATGTCAAATTCAAAAGCTCCACTAGAGTCAGATAGTTGCTAGTGGTCCTGATGACTCCGACATTTGCTTGGGAGGGTACTGCAGGAGGACAGCAAATGTCGGAGTCGGACCACTAGTCCCGATGTGCCAGATCGGTCGCCGCAAATAAAGAGCGGCAGGCCGGGATAAGCCGGCCTGCCGTCCACGAAACGGAAGTCCCGGGGCGACGAAACGAGTGCTTCCGCCTCGATAACCGGGAGCGATCAGGCTCGGGCGAAGGTCAATGCCACAAACCGGGTCTGTTCGCCCGATTGCACTCTGAGGAGAACCGCCTTGAGGCCATCGGCCTTGGCATCCTCCATCAGCTTCTCGATATCGGCCGGCGCCGCCACGTCGGAACTGCCGACCGAAAGGATGACGTCACCAGGCTGCAGACCACGTTCGGCCGCCTGGCCGTTGGGATCGACACTGGCAACCACGACGCCAGCATCGCCATCGGCCGGCGCAACCGCGAGGCCGAAGTCGTCAAGCGCCGACGGTTCAACCGCTGGCTCATCCGTCTGGAGCGAAGCCAGCTGCTCCTGGCCGGGGAGCGTGCCGAGTGTAACGTTGACATCCTGGGTCTCACCATCACGCCAGAACGTGATCTTGACGTCGGTGCCGGGTAAAATGCCGGCGATCGTGGCAGCCAGTTCACGCGGCCCCTCGACCGCCTTGTCGTTAACCGAGAGAATTGCGTCGCCGGACTGCAGACCAGCCGCAGCCGCAGGACTGCCCTCGGTCGCTTCGGTCACCAGCGATCCGCTGTCGTCGGCAAGCTGAAGCCCATCGGCGATGTCACGATTGATGTCCTGGATCTGGACTCCCAACCAGCCGCGAACCACCTTGCCGTCATCCATCAGGTCGGCGACGATTGTCTCGGCCGTGTCTGCCGGGATTGCAAACGCGATGCCCACATTACCGCCGGATGGCGAGAAGATGGCCGTGTTGACGCCGATCACTTCGCCGTTGAGATTGAAGGCCGGACCACCCGAGTTACCGCGGTTAACCGCGGCGTCGATCTGGATAAAGTCATCATAAGGGCCAGCGCCAATGTTGCGGCCATCGGCCGAAATGATGCCGGCCGTCACGGTGCCGCCAAGACCGAACGGATTGCCGACCGCGACAACCCAGTCGCCGACGCGTACCGGATCCTCGGCAAACTTGACGTAGGTGAATTCGCGATCAGGGTTCTTGATCTTGAGGACCGCGAGGTCGGTCCGATCGTCCATACCGATGACATCTGCGACATATTCGGTGCCGTCCTCGAGAAGAACGGTCGTCGACTGGCCTTCGTCAACAACGTGATCGTTGGTTACCACCAGGCCATCGTCGGAGATCAGAAACCCGGAGCCGAGGCTGGTCGAAGACCGCGGACCCTGCGGTCCCCTGTTGTCAGGAAGACCGTCGCGGAACTGGCGGAAGAACCGCTCCATCGGCGAACCTTCCGGAAACTGGAACTCGCGGTCGATCCCGGCGGTCTCGCGCGCCGCCGTCTTGACGCGGATGCTGACCACGGCCGGGCGGACCTCCTCCACGACATCGGCAAAGCTGATCGGCTGTACGCCGTCTACGCGGACCGGATCGGCGTAGGCTGGCGACTGAGGTGACAGGACGGCCTGTCCGATCGCTGCACCGCCGACAATGACGGCGGCCGCGCCGAGCAGGGCACGATTGCGAACGAAGCGGAATCCGCTCTCTGGTGTAGAATTGGTCTGATCGTTCATTTCAAATGGTCTCCAGGCTGGGGGCAGGCCGGGAAACCGAACGAAGGCGCCCGTGCCTGTCGTTCAAGATATGGTCTGTCGAACCTTACTAACCACTGTCGGCCAGGTTAAACTTCCGTAATGTTTGGAAGGGCGCGTTGCCTTTTTTGCAACTTAATTCGCCAAACGGACCGCCAGATTGGCGAGTCTTGCGTGACACTGGCAAAGACTTCGCAAATGGACCAACCGATCGTGGCCAGCCCGCTTCTCTGAGGGGATCGGGTTAGACGTAGCGTGTCGCCCAGGCGGAAATGACTTCGGCTGCAAACGCGGCGTCGGCGGCACCCGTCAAGAGATGATCGGCGGTGTCCAGTGAGATGAAGCTCTTGGGATGCTTGGCGGCGGTGTATATGCGCGCGGCATTGTCGATGCCAACCGTCTGATCGATGGGCGAATGGAGAATCATCAAAGGCTTGTGGAGGGCGACAACGCAATCGGTAACCGATTGTGCCTGGAGATCGTCAATGAACTGACGCCGAATGGTGAAGTTTCGCCCACCGAGCGTGACCTCCGCCTCACCCGCGGCATCGATCTTCCCAAGGTGGGCCGCAAAGTTGTGAACGACGTGATCGGCGTCGGCGGGTGCGCCGATCACCACCACCGCCTTGGCTTCGGGCACCTGGGAGGCAACCGAGAGAACGGCTGCACCGCCAAGCGAATGTCCAATCAGGATCGCCGGCGCCGTGTAGTCTCGGCGAAGGCAATCGGCAGCGCTCAGCAGGTCGGCCACATTCGACGAGAAATTGGTACTGGCGAACTCCCCCTGCGACGAACCGAGCCCGGTGAAATCGAACCGCAGGACCGCGAATCTCTTGTCCGCCAGCCCGGCGGCGATACGCCGCGCCGCCAGCACATCCTTGGAGCAGGTGAAACAGTGGGCGAACAACGCAAAACCACGGGGCTCATCTTCAGGCAGATCGAGTCGTGCGGCCAGTTCGGCACCGCTGCTTCCTGAAAAGGCCAGTCGTTCGGTCTTGCCCACCATGATTCTCTCCTCACCGGCCCTGCGATGGGTCTTCCGACAGAATTCGTCTCAACGCTTCTTCCTCATCGCCCGAGAGGCCCTTCACAGGAGCGCCTGGCGGACGTCGCTTCAGCGTCCGGTAGGTCATCACGCCACCAACAATCAGCAGCAACACCGGCGCAAGCCAGAGGAGAATGGTGGTCGCGTTCAGCCGCGGCTTCAACAGAATGAATTCGCCGTAGCGCGCTACCAGGAAATCGATCACCTCGGCATCGGTGTCACCCGTAACGAGCCGTTCACGCAACAGAACCCGCAGGTCGCGCGCCAGCGGTGCATCGGAGTCGTCGATCGACTGATTCTGGCACACCATGCAGCGGAGTTCTGCGGACAAGGCGCGGGCGCGCGCCTCAAGGACCGGATCATCGAGAACCTCGTCCGGCGTAACAGCCACCGCCGGACCGGCGACGAGCAGCGCCAGCAGGAGGGTAACGATCGCACGCCGCGCCGTCATAGCCGCCGTTCTCCCGCCATCGCGGCAGCCCGCCTTGCCGGGCGGGGTGCTCCGACCCGGAATCGCCGATCGCTCAGCGACAACAGACCGCCGAGCGACATCACCACCGTCCCCAGCCAGATCAACGTCACCAGCGATTTCCAGTAAATTCGAACGGTGGTCGCACCGTCAGCGTCAACATCGCCAAGCGAAATATAGATCTGGGAAAACCAGAAGGTCGCGATGGCAGCTTCGGTGGTCTGGGTCTGCCGAACTGGAAATGTCCGCTTCGAGGCTTCCATGACCGTCTGGACCTGATCTCCGGAGGAGACGGTGAAACGCCCTGCAAGTTCGACGAAATTCGGCCCGGGACGTTGATCAAACCCCTCCAGCGTGATGGTGCGCGAGCCGATCTCGATACTGTCGCCGGCCTTCATGGCCACAATGTCTTCGGTCGCCCAGGTCGTCGCGGCAACGAGACCGAGAACGGTCACCCCCATTCCGGCGTGAGCGAGGGCCGTGCCGAATGCGGAGCGAGGTAAACCGGCGAGTCGCCTCAGGCTGGTCCCGACCGGAACCACGCCAATCTTCGAGCGGATGGCCAATTCAGAAAGGGCGCCGAGAATCAGCCAGAACGACAACGCAACGCCGAACAAGGACAGGATGTTCTCAACACCCTCGATCCATGCGGCAACCATCGCCGCCAGAATCGCTCCGCCCAGGGCCACAAACAGGCGTTGGGTGGCCCCCGGTAAGTCTCCCCGTTTCCAGGCGAGCATCGGCCCGAACGGAATGATAATCAGCAGCGGCACGGCAAGCGGAACGAAGATCAGATTGAAGAATGGCGCGCCCACCGAAATCCGGGCGCCGGTCAGCGCCTCCAGCAGCAGCGGATACAACGTCCCGATCAGCACGACGGCAGCAAGGACGGTGAGGAAAAGGTTGTTGAGAATGAGCGCCCCTTCACGACTGATCGGTGCAAACACGCCACCGGGAGCAAGTCGCGATGCGCGGAACGCAAAAAGGCTAAGGGCCCCGCCAATGAACAAGCAAAGGATGGCAAGTATGAAGACGCCCCGGGTGGGATCCGCCGCGAATGTATGGACGGACGTCAAGACGCCGGACCTCACCAGAAAGGTTCCAAGCAGGGACAGGCTGAAGGCTAGAATCGCGAGAAGCACCGTCCAGATCTTCAATGCGTCACGCTTCTCCATGACGATTGCCGAGTGGAGCAATGCGGTTGCCACCAGCCAAGGCATGAATGAGGCATTCTCGACCGGATCCCAGAACCAGAAGCCGCCCCAGCCGAGTTCATAATAGGCCCAGTAGGAACCCATCGAGATACCCAGGGTGAGGAACAGCCAGGCAGTGAGCGTCCAGGGCCGAACCCAGCGGGCCCAAGCTGCATCAAGCCGCCCGTCGATCAGGGCTGCGACCGCGAACGCAAAGGCGACAGAGCACCCCACATAGCCGAGATAGAGAAGCGGCGGGTGAATCGCGAGGCCAATGTCCTGCAGCACCGGGTTAAGATCGTTTCCCTCGATAGGCGCAGGATTGAGGCGCAGAAAGGGGTTCGAAGTCAGAAGCACGAACAACAGGAATGCGGCGGCGATCCAGCCTTGGACCGACAGAACGAGTGCCTTGAGCTTGTCCGGGAGATTGCCGCCGAACACCGCGACCAAGGCTCCGAACAACGCCAAAATGAGAACCCAAAGGAGCATCGATCCCTCGTGGTTCCCCCACGTGCCGGTGACCTTGTAGAGCGTCGGCTTCAACGAATGGGAGTTCTCGAACACGTTGACGACCGAGAAGTCCGAAACGATGTAAGCGTGGACGAGGGCGGCGAACGCAATACCGATGAAGAGGAACTGGGTGACCGCAACCGGTGCTGCAACTGCCATCATGCGTGGATCGGCGCGCAGCGCTCCACCCAAAGGAATCGTCGACTGGACCAGCGCCAGGACGAACGCAAGAATCAGCGCGAAGTGACCGAGTTCCGAGATCATCCCTACCGCCTCGAGATCCTGCCCCTACTGCCCGGCGGCCGGTCCTTCGTCATGCTGCCAAACACCTTGTTCCTTGAGGCTGTCGACGACTTCGCGCGGCATGTATTCCTCATCATGTTTCGCGAACACCGTGTCCGCCGTGAAGACCCCGTCCCCACCGACCAGGCCTTCGGTGACAACCCCCTGCCCTTCGCTGAACAGGTCAGGCAGGATGCCTCGATAGGCCACCTGCACCGTGGCAGCGCCATCGGTCACAGAGAAAATCACATTTCCGTCATCGCGTTTGCTGACGCTCCCTTCGGCCACCAATCCGCCGAGGCGGATGCGCGTGCCCGAAGGAAACGACTTCGCAGCGAGATCGCTCGGTGAGTTGAAGAAGACGATGCGATCCGACATCGCGTAGAATACCAGCCCCGCGGCGAAGGCGAGAACGATTCCAGCGACCCCTATGAGGATAAGGCGGCGTTGCTTCCGGGTCATCTGCTGCTGGTCTTCCCCACCTAGTCTGCAATCCCCAACGCCTTCGCCTCAGCCTCGACCACCGCGGTGCTGGCCCGATCGCCGGCCAATGCCGCCCGCGCCTCGGCCAGCGCGGTCCTGGCATCATCGGGACGTTCCAGCACCATATAAGAGCGGACCAGACGGGCCCAACCCTCGGCGTAGTCAGGCTCCGCCTGCAGACGCGCAGCGAGACCATCAACCATGTCCTCGATCATCGCAAGGCGATCGTCCGGCGCCAGGTCGCCGGCAGCTTCGATGTCCTCTGTCGTCGGGCCTGCGAGGTCGCCGTCATCGGGGGCGAGCTGCGCCAGAGCACCGCGAACCACGCCCAGCCAGGGCGCGCCCGGCGGGGCCTCGCTGATCAGCGCCCTCAGCGCCACAGCGGCTTCGGCCGTGCGTCCGGCCTGCCCCTCAGCGAGCGCCAGATAGAAGCGAGGACCAACCAGCGAAGGATCAAGCGCAATCGCTTTTTCGAATGCCTCCCTGGCCGCGGTGGTCACCTGCCCGCCATTTGCCTGCACGATCACTTCGCCCAACGCCGATTCCCGTTCGGCGGTGCTGCCAAGAAGCCGAAGGATATTGCGGTGGGCCTCTTCCGCGTCGTCCAACCGTCCAAGTCGGATATAGACCGGCGCAATTAGCTCCCATCCTTCCGAGTCATCGGGATTCTGGGCCAGATGCGCTTCCACCCGGGAAATCAGCGTCGCAATATCCTGCTCTCCCGGGGCCGCGTTCAAGCGAGCCTCCAGCGGGGCATCCGGCAGATTTGGCGATCCGACGAACAGATAGAAGCCGATGGCGAGGACCGGGATCCCGACGACCGCCAATACACCGGCAACCTGCCGCGAACGGGATGCGGCGGAGGAGGAATTGCCAACCTCGGACCCCGCGGCTCCGGCCTTGATCAGCCGTCGGGCGATTTCGGTTCGTGCCGCTTCGGCCTCCGCTTCACCGATGACACCACGGTCCCGATCGCGGGCGATTTCATCAAGCTGATCGCGATAGACCGACACTTCCGGTTCCGCCGTCCGCTGGTCAATACGGCGGTTGCGGTTAAGCGGCACGAGAACCGAAACCGTCGCCGAGACCGCCAGGACGGCCATGATCACCCAGAAAACCATTGCCTCGACCGATCGTGATCCGCTGTTCGCGTCACCCTTTCATATGGGGAGTGCTGGTGGGGTGATGATCTATGTCACCGGCTGCCAGGAACCGTTTGGCTGACGGCAGGCCGTCCCGCGCACGCTCTGCGACTGTCCCTGACCATAGACCGTGTGTGTGTAGTCACGGCAGTTATAGGCATTGACCTGATATCTTGGACCCGGGACCACTTCGCCACGAACCTTGCCGTTCCGCCAGGTTACCGGTGTCCCGGTACGCCCGTGTTCGAGGGCTCGGAGTTCGGCATCCCGTGCACGACGCTGCGCGGACTGGTCGAGTTCAGGCCCGGTCGCGTTACCCTGTTCGCTTCCGGTACCCGCTCCAACAGCAACCGCGCTACCGACGGTGCTTGAGCCCGCACCGGCGCCAGACTGGTGCTCGCAACCTGCGAGCACGAGACTACCGAGCACGATGCCGATCAGCGCGTGAACGCGCACCATATTCCATCGCCTCCGAAAACTTCCTCACCAACTTGTAAGTGGTGCCGGGTCCCATGTCACGATGGCGGAAATGAGATTTCCCGCCTCACGCGGCCGGTAGCGACACTTCAGCCCTCAACCCTCCAAGAGGCGACCCGACCAGCCGGAAGTCCCCCTGATAGAGCTGGACGAGGTCCGTGACGATCGACAATCCCAGTCCCGACCCTGGCTTGGTCTCGTCGAGGCGCCGGCCGCGCCGGGTCGCTTCTTCACGCTCGGGCGCGGTCAGACCTGGGCCGTCGTCGTCAATAAGAACCGTGAGGCGACCGCCGGCGCCCGCCTCATCGGGGGCTCGATAGTCCGCAGAAATGGCGACTTTCGCCGTGGCCCATTTGCATGCGTTGTCGACCAGGTTACCAACGATCTCCTCCAGGTCCTGCTTTTCACCCCTGAAACGGGCATCGGCGGGAATATCCGCCGTCAATCGGACGCCGCCTTTTTCGTGAATGCGAGTCATTGCCCGCACCAGGCTCTGAATCGCCGGATCGACCTCCGTCATCGCGCCGATAACAGTTGAGCGGGCGGCCATTTGTGCACGCTCAAGATAATGATTGACCTGGAGTCTCATGATCTCGGCCTGCTCGGCGACCTTCTCCGCCAGCGCTCCCTGGGACGAACGGGCTTCATTGGTGATCACGCTCAGCGGTGTCTTCAGCGCATGCGCCAGATTGCCGACCTGGGTTCGCGCCCGCTCGACAATCTGCTGATTGGATTCGAGCAAAGCGTTCAGCTCCTTCGCCAGCGGTTCGATCTCCGCCGGGAATGGACCCTCGAACCGCGTCTCGCGCCCGCTGCGGAGCGCCGCCAAACCGCGTCGCACATTGTCCAGCGGCCGCAAGCCCCAGCGGATCTGTACTGTGGTGGCAAGGATCAATCCGGCCGCGAACACGGCAAGCGTCAGGAAGACACTGCGGCGAAAGGAGTCAATCGAGTCGGCCGTCTCACCGGCATCGCCGGCGACCAGAACGTCATAACGGCTGTCGACCGCGAAATCGATCGTCAGACTGAGAACGCGCAGTGCCTGTTCATCGGGACCGGCAAGGGCACCCGCGGTCATCCCGTTGACCTCGCGCCGATTCGCCGCCTGATCGACTTCGATGATATCGGTGAAGAGAGAATCCGACGCCAGTACCACGTCACCGCTGCCGGTTTCGCGAACCTGCCAGTACCAGCCGGAATAGGTGAGTTCGAACCGAGGCTCGCCGAGATTACCGGGCGGCTCAAGATTTTTCGGATCCTGATCGGCGAGACTGCCGACCAAGGTCCGCAGGTAGACGCTCAGTCGGTCGTCAAACGCACGCTCGACTGTCTGGCGATAGAGGGAAGTCAGGATCAGCCCGGCAGCAACAAGTGCCACGACGCTCCAAAGGGAGGCCGCTGCAATCAGGCGAAAGGAAAGTGAGTTACGACGCATCACCGGCGTCGACGATGCGGTAGCCGAGCCCCCGTACCGTCTCGATCAGATCAGTTGACACTTTCTTGCGTAACCTGCCGACGAATACCTCGATCGTATTGGAATCGCGATCGAAATCCTGATCGTATAGATGCTCGATCAGCTCCGTACGCGATACCACGCGCTCACGATGGAGCATCAGATACTCGAGCACCTTGTATTCGTGAGACGTGAGCTTGACGGGATTTCCGTCAACCGTCACGCGGCCGGATCTGGCATCAAGACGCACAGGGCCACATTCGATTTCGTTCGTAGCATGCCCGGCAGCGCGGCGTACGAGGGCCCGCACTCGCGCCAGCACTTCCTCAATATGGAACGGCTTGGCGACGTAATCGTCGGCGCCGGCGTCGATGCCCTGCACCTTGTCGCTCCATCGGTCGCGGGCGGTCAGGATCAAAACCGGCATATCCCGGCCCGACCGACGCCATTGTTCGAGCACGCTGATGCCGTCGAGCTGCGGCAAACCGATGTCGAGAACCACAGCGTCATAGGGCTCGGTGTCGCCAAGGAAATGGCCTTCCTCGCCATCGGTCGCAGCGTCGACAGCATAGCCGGCCTCCTTGAACGCCGCGACAAGCTGCCGGTTGAGATCGGCATCGTCTTCGACAACCAGAACCCGCATTCCTACGTCTCCCGCGCCTCGCCTAGTTCCCGAGAATACTACCGTTCGAGGCGTCAACAGTCAGTTTCTTGACCTGCCCTCCAGGTGACAGGACATTGACCATATAGACCAGTCGGCCACCACGGTCGCAAAGCTTTGGCGGCGGCAGAATCTCACCGCCAGCAGTCGACCGGATGCGACCGAGCATTTTCGACAGCGGCAGCGCCTGCCCGGACTGAACCGCCGCCCGGGCGTCGCGCGACGACAAGCATCCGGCCGCGTGCGCGGACATGTCCGGCGACGCCAGGCCCGAAGTCAGCATGAATGCTGCGAGGAGCATTGTGAGCAACATGGTTCTTACCATGCCGCCTAAATAGGAGGCCGATGATGAATACCGGCTGAATGCTGCAGCCCCTTTGAGAGACCTGACCCTCACAGTCAGGAGGTGCTTCGAATCCACCGGGTCTGGCCGGGTGTCGATCACACCGTCGAATAGCGGATCGTCAACGCCGATGACAAGGGTATCGGCCTGCCCCGAATCGGAACGATGGATCGGCGTCGCCCCCGCTCACCGCAGGGTTAACGCCATCTGAGCCTTGCCGTTGTTCTGTTACAATAGGCGTTCGACGCGCGATACAGACGATTATCGAATCGCGGGTTCTAACCAAATCGACGCTCCACGCGCCGCGCGCTTCAGACATTAGTACCAAGGGTATAATACCACGGGTGCTTGATATTGACCCGTTTGATGGCCCCAATTCGTCTGCCGACAAGGCACGTCTCGAAGGGCGATGCGGGGTCATCGTTCGAGAGGCGTAACGCAGCTCGGCGGGCGAAGTCGGGCCACCGCAGGCCGGAGTTTCCGCGGGTTGTGGACGTCGTTGCGATCGGCTCGTGGTACCAGTACCACGTCGCCAATCGCGCCTTGCCAAACCCTGCGGAAACTCCAGTCAAACGAGTCAATATCAAGCACCCTTGGTATAAGGACTGAATTCTCTAGCCCATTTCCCGCTTTGCCTTGCTGTTCGTGGTCTTTTTGGACGTCATGAGTCAGGGCCTGGTCATTCCTATCCTCATCGCCATTCTGCTCGATCCGGCTCAGGGTTTTCTGCCCACGCACACGACTTCGGCGACGAGACAGCTCGACTTTGGCGTCATCATGGGCGTGTTCTTCCTGTCGTGGTTCCTCGGAGCAGCCTACATCTCCAAACTGTCGGACTTCATTGGCCGCAAGGCAGGCATTCTGATCTGTCTCAGCGGCAACCTTCTCGGCTACGTTCTCACGATCGTCGCACTACTCACCGACAGCCTCATCCTGCTCATTATCGCACGGGCGGTCTCGGGGTTCACGGCCGGCAACCAGCCCATCGCACAGGCTGCGCTGATTGATCTCAGCACCAGCGAGGCGGAAAGAACCCGCTACCTCGGGCTCGTTCTCACTGGCCTGAGCCTTGGCCTGGTCGTCGGCCCGTTGATGGGCGGCCT
>JAAEOR010000307.1 GCA_024222895.1 Hyphomicrobiales bacterium
ACCCGCGACCTTGGCCGCGCCCAGGATCTGAGCGAGGCCATCCACAGCGGAATGGTTGGCATCAACACCTATGCGCTTGCCCATGCCGAGGCGCCGTTCGGCGGCGTCGACCACAGCGGAATGGGCCGCGAAGGCGGGCGCCAGGCGATCCACGACTACATGAACATCAAACTCCGCCATTTCATGCCGGGCTGACGGCGGGATCATTCCTTCGCGGGTCACGGGCGACGCTCAGGCACTGCCCGGGTGGATCACGCCCTACCGGGACTGCACTCGGCTGGTCTTCACCGAGCCGGCGGCGATTGCTCCCAGACAAGCCGAAGACCGAACCTCGGGTCGCCGCTGGGTTCCACCGGCGCCTTTTCGGCACGCATGGATCGCGGTACCATCGTTACCGATGAATTCACGCAACCAGGGTCGGAGCATGGAGCGCACGCAGATCGATATTGCCTATGGTCGTGCAACGCTGCCGGTTTCTCTTCCTGCCGGGGCCGAGCCGACCGTCATCCGCAAGGCGGAACTGCCCAAGCTTGCCGACAGGCCGACGGCGATCAGGAATGCCTTCGACAATCCGGTTGGTTCAACACCTCTGTCCGAGTTGGCCGAGGGTCGAACGAGCGCCTGCATTCTGATTTGCGACATTACCCGCCCAGTGCCGAACGGCCTGTTCCTGCGGCCGATGATCGAGACGATGGTGTCCGGCGGGATTCCGCTTGACCGGATCACCGTGCTCGTGGCGACCGGCCTGCATCGCCCAAACGAGGGCGAAGAGCTGGAGGAGCTCGTCGGCGATCCCTGGGTGCTCGGCAATGTCCGGGTGGAAAACCATTTCGCTCTCAACGACGCCGATCACATTGACTTCGGTCGAACCGCGACCCGCGGCACGCCGGTTTCCATTGATCGACGTTTTGTCGACGCGGACCTGCGCATCGCCACCGGCCTCGTCGAACCGCACTTCATGGCCGGATGGTCCGGCGGTCGCAAGGTGGTGGCACCGGGCGTCGCCGGGCACAAGACCATCCGCACGTTTCATTCGGCCCGCTTCATGGAGGATCCGCTTGCCGTCCAGTGCAATCTGGTCGGCAATCCGCTTCATGAGGAGCAGCTGGAGATCGTCCGCCTGTTGGGCGATGTCTACGCGCTCAATACCGTTCTCGACGAAGACAGGGATCTGGTTTGCGTGACATTCGGCGAAATCATCGCGGGTCACCTCGCGGCGGTCGATTTCGTCTCCGACTCGGCTCAGGTCGGCGTCGGCCGGAAGTTCCACACCGTGGTCACCTCATCGGCCGGATACCCGCTCGACAAGACCTACTACCAGACCGTCAAGGGCATGGTGACACCCATTGATATTCTGGCCCCCGGTGGCACGCTGATCATTGCCTCCGAATGCTCTGAGGGTTTCGGGTCGTCTGAGTTTCGCGAGGCGCAAACGAGGCTGGTGGAACTTGGCGCCGAGCAGTTTCTGGCAACCCTGACGGCCAAATCGCTTGCCGACATTGACGAATGGCAGACCGAAATGCAGCTCAAGCCGATGCGGGTCGGACGCATCCAGCTCTATACCACCGGGCTCGATGCGGATGAGCGACGCATTACAGGCGTGGAGATCATTCCGTCCCTCGATAAGGCGATAGTGGCGAGCATTGATCAACATGGCGACCCAGCTGTGGCAGTCATCCCCGAAGGTCCCTACGTCATACCGGTGCATCACCGGGCAGCCGCTTGACCACGATCCATCTCGATGCCGTCGGTGGAATCGCCGGTGACATGTTCATCGCTGCGATGCTGGATGCTTTGCCGGATCTGCGGGCACGCGTGCTCGCCGATGCCACCGCCGTTCTTCCGGCTGCCGTCGGTGAGCCATTGCTGGAGGAGGTGATGAATGGCGGCGTCCGCGCCCTTCATTTCCGCTTGAAGGCGACCGAGGGCGGGGGTTCGTCGCGACGTGTCGACGACGGCCGCCACCGGGCGCTTGTTACCCGTATCGATACGGTGGCACTCAGTCCGGGGACCGCCGAGGCGGCCAAGACCCTGCTCGGAATTCTCGCCGACGCGGAGGCGGCAATTCATGGTGTCCCGGTCGACGAAGTGCATTTTCACGAGATCGCCGACTGGGATTCATTGCTGGATATGGTGGCGGCCGGAAGCATTGCCGCTGCCCTCGATGGCGCCCGGTGGACCGTGTCACCGTTGCCGCGCGGCGGTGGCCTGGTCAGGACGGCCCATGGCCTGCTGCCGGTGCCCTCGCCAGCTGCGGCCGCGATCCTCGAAGGCTTCCAGTGGCGCGACGATGGCATCGATGGCGAGCGTGTCACGCCGACCGGTGCGGCGATCCTCAGACATCTGGTGCCGCCCGTGGGGCCGGCGGCCGAGGGGCGACTGAAGGCGGCGGGAACTGGTGCCGGGACACGCAGTCTGCCGGGCATCCCGAATATCCTCCGCGTCCTCGTGTTTGATCAGGCGTCGGCGGCGTCGGGCGAACGGGTCGTGGTCGTCTCGTTTGAAGTCGACGATATGACCGGCGAGGAGATCGGTGTTGCCTGCGACCGACTGCGTCTGGTGGCCGGTGTGCTGGATGTGTCGATCGCGGCCCGTTGGGGCAAGAAAGGGCGCCCGATGCAGTCGTTTCAGATCGTGGCGCGGACGGAGGCGGCGGACGATGTCGTTGCCCGCTGCTTTGAGGAAACGGCGACCATCGGGCTCAGAGTGCGGGAGGAGTCGCGGGTGGTTCTGAAACGGCAAACGAGTGACCAGGACGGTATCGATGTGAAGACGGTGTCCCGCCCGGTGACCGGCCAGACCCGCAAGGCGGAGAGCGACGATCTGCAGGCCGAGGGTCTCGCCGCGCGCCGAGCCATGAAACAGCGAGCCGAGAGGGGGCCGGAGTGACCGACGCTCCTCGAGATGGCGCCCTCGCGGCCGTGCTTGATTGCCACGATTCTCTGGCGATTGCGGTCAGCGGCGGCGTCGACAGCATGACACTCGCCACCTTCGCCCACCGCCGGACTCCGCGAGCGATCAAGGTTGTCCACGCGGTTTCGCCGGCGGTCCCGGCGGCGGCCAGTCGCCGCGTTCGCGAATATGCCGCCGCCGAGGAGTGGGACCTGACCGTCACGGGCGCCGGGGAGTTCGATGATCGGCGCTACCGCGAAAACCCAGCCGATCGCTGCTATTTCTGCAAATCCAAACTCTACCAGCGCATCCGTTCATTGACTTCGTCGCGGATCGCGTCGGGCGCCAATCTCGATGACCTCGGTGATTATCGTCCTGGGTTGATCGCCGCATCGGAAGCCGAGGTGATACACCCTTACATCGTAGCGAACATGACCAAGGCGATGGTCCGCGCGCTCGCCCGCGACCTCGGGCTTGCCGATATCGCGGCGCTTGCGGCGCAGCCCTGTCTTGCCAGCCGGGTCGAGACGGGCATCGTCATCGACGCCGATGAACTCGGGTTCATCGAGAGAGTTGAAGCGCGACTGGCCGTTCTGGCGCCGAAGGGAGCAACGCTCCGCTGTCGCATCACCCACAAGGGCGTGGTGGCCGAAATTGGCGAGGACGTTGCGTCGACACCCACGATAGCCGAGATCGTCGCCACCATGTGCGAGGACGCCGGTCGCGATTTTGTCGGTATACGCCCTTACCGGCGCGGATCGATGTTTCGACGAGGCTGAAAATGGTGGTTCGCATGGACTGGGGTCGCGAGGCGCGGACCGGTATTCCTGAAGCGGTCTTTGCGGAAGGAAAAACCACGTCACAGATCGAAGCGATTGCGGGTCTGGCGCGCGAGCGTGGCCGCCGGCTCCTGTTTACCCGGTTGAATGCAGCGCTGATGGCGGATCTCGATTCCGGCACGCGCGATGCCCTCGACTACGACCCGATTTCGCGGACCGCGGTGCTCGGCGGGGCGGTGCCGGTTACGGCCGGTGGGGTTGGAATCGTCGCGGCCGGGACGTCCGACCTGCCGGCGGCGCTCGAAGCTCGGCGCACGCTGAGCTTCGGCGGGTATGATTCAGCGATGATCACCGATGTCGGTGTCGCGGGGCTTTGGCGTCTGATAGAGCGGTGCGAAGAACTCGTCGGCTTCCAGGTCGTCATTGCGGTCGCCGGGATGGAGGGTGCTCTGTTCAGCGTCGTCG
>JAAEOR010000308.1 GCA_024222895.1 Hyphomicrobiales bacterium
GCGCGCTGGTTTTCCTGGGACGCCATCGAACGGGCGGTTGTCGTGTCGTTCGCCGGAACAATTTCTTCACGGGCGACCATCGTTGACGGAGCTGGCTGTCATGTCGCGCGGTAGCCCCGGACCACGTCGATTCCGCCGGCGCCGGACTAGCTTCGTGGCCCTCGCAATACTTCTCATTGCGGCACCGGCCGCCGCCCTCACACCACTGCCACCGCAGCCCGACGGGGTACCGTGGCCGACCCAAATCTGGGCGACCGGTCCGCTGCCCGCCGGCACCGACGCGACTGCTCTCGAAGCGGCTCTGGCGGAACCCTTCGATGACAAACCGGACGACTACCAAAACACCAGCGCTGTCGTCATTGTTCAAGGCGGACGCATCGCTCGCGAACACTACGCGGAAGGCTTTGGACCCGACACACGGCTGAATTCCTGGTCCGTCGCCAAGTCCTTCACGCAGGCCCTTGTCGGCGTCGCAGTGGCTGAGGGGCGTGTCGATATCGATCAGCCAATGGGCAACAGGCGATGGTCGGATGATGACCCGCGGTCAAGGATCCCCTGGCGACAGTGGCTGAACATGATCGACGGCCAAAGCTTTCAGGAGTTCGGCGGGATTCTTCCGAGCCAGAATGACGTCGGCCCGATGCTGTTCGGCGAGGGCCGGCTCGACGTCGCGGCTTTTGCCGCCTCGTTACCGCTGGAAAACCCGCCCGGCACTACCTGGAACTACAACAGCGCCGGCGTCAACCTGATCGCCGATGCGCTGACCGACACGATCGCAGGTTCCCGGCCCACCCCGGCGGCGCGGCGAAACACCATGCTCGAATGGATGCGGGCAGGCCTGTTCGATCCACTCGGCATGCGAAGCACCCAGCCGGAATTCGACGCAGCCGGGCTGTTTCTCGGCTCCTCTTTTATTTATGCCACTGCCCGCGATTTTGCCCGCTTCGGGCTGCTCTACCTCCGGGACGGCGTGTGGGACGGCGAGCAGGTCCTGCCGGCCGGCTGGGTCGATTTCGCCCGAACGGCGACGCCCGTGGACGGTATCGGCTTTTATGGTGCGGGCTGGTGGCTCGGTTTTCCTGGAGCGGCAGATTCCAATCCGGCGCTCGAAGCATTCCGGGCACAGGGCCGCGGTGGGCAGGTCATTCTCATCGTACCGAGCAAGGACCTGGTGATCGTCCGCATGGGCAATAACGAAAGCTCCGCCGGGCGACGTGA
>JAAEOR010000309.1 GCA_024222895.1 Hyphomicrobiales bacterium
GGCCAAAGGATTTCTTCGCTGATGCCGGGCTGTTCGCGCTTCACACGGCCTGGCTTCAGGCGAGACACGCCCGATGAGGAAACCACCGACCGGAGAGCCGTATGCGGGAAAACCGCACGTGCGGTTCGGAGGGCGGGGAGGACAAAGGTCCTTCCCGACCCCTATCGAAGGACGCACTCGGCTTGGCTCGGATTGCAACGGAGGGACAACGTCCCCGGTGGCTCGGTTGGCGCGGAAGGAGATATCGGCGCCCGTCCGACCTTGCCGCCCGGTTCGGTCGCCCGGCTGAGCGATCAGCTCCAGCCGCCGCGGTAGGTGTTGTAGAAGATGTGACGACCGATCTTGTCGGACTGTTTCATCCGCCGGGCCCAGCGGGGGCGAACGTAGGTGGCGTGGTAGTGGGTGGACGAGCCGACCTCCTCGAGGAAGGTGTCGGCCTGTTCCTCGACGGCCTTCTTGGCGAGGCTCTGTGCCACGGCCCATGACTCGCTGTCGTTGATTCGGTCGCGGCGAC
>JAAEOR010000310.1 GCA_024222895.1 Hyphomicrobiales bacterium
CCTGGCCGACCTGGGCCTGGCGGTCTCCAAGATCAACCATGATCTCCGCAACATGCTTGCCTCGGCGCAACTCTTCTCCGACCGGCTCGGCAGTCTTCCCGATCCGACCGTACAGCGCTTCGCGCCGAAGCTGATCGGCGCACTGGACCGGGCGATCATCTATTGCCAGACGACGCTGGCCTATGGCCGCGCCCGCGAGGCGCCGCCGGCGCGGCGGCTGGTGGCGCTCGACAAGCTGGTCGAGGACGTCGCCGATGTGGTCGGCCTGGTCGACCATGCCACCATCACCTTCGAACAGGCCGTTCCCGAGGGCCTGGAGATCGATGCGGACCCGGATCAGCTGTTCCGGATCCTGACCAACCTCAACCGCAATGCCATGCAGGCGCTGATGAGCGACCCGAGCCCGGCCCTCGTGCGGCAGCCGTGGATGTCAGCGACGCGCAGCGGCACGGAGGTGACCATCGTGGTTGACGACACTGGACCCGGCGTCCCGGACAAGGCCCGGGAGCACCTGTTCGGGGCCTTTCAAGGCAGCGTCTGGCCCCGCGGCACCGGCCTCGGGCTGGCGATCGCGGCCTAAAAGATAACGGCCGCAGCGGTTGAGGGCCAGGGCGACCGTGCCTGACGCGGCGACGAAATCTACTTACCCTCGTCGGTCCGCAAGTGGGCGCGTGACGTACTGGGTAACAGACCGTCCGAACGGCTGACGGACCGACGACGCCGCGGGACCAAAGGGCGTAGCCTCAGATCACCAGAAAGTCCTTGTTGTCGAGCTGGGTACCGGCATCAACCTTGGCGAACAGCACCTTGCCGGCCCCGCCCTTGCCGTCTTCGTCGAAGAAAACCTTGCCGGCCCCCTTCGTGTAGATGACATGGTCATTGCCGTCCCTAGCGTCAGATGCCTTGACAAAATACTTTGCCTTGAGCGTTCCCTTGCCGCCAATGCCGCTGAAGTCGGCATTGTCGAGCCTGATTTTCTCGCCGGGCTGGAAATCGGTGATGCGGTCGACCCCACTCGTCGGCGATTCCTCGAAGACATACTGATCTGTCCCCTTGCCGCCGTTCAGCTTGTCGTCGCCCTTGCCGCCACCCAGCTTGTCACTACCCTTGAAGCCCTTCAGCTTGTCGTCGCCCTTGCCGCCACTGAGCGTGTTCTTCTTCTTGTTGCCGTCAAGCTTGTCGTTGCCGCTGCCGCCTTTAGCTTTCTCGATCACCGAGTCAGGGCCAATCATCACAGTGCCGGTGTAGACTGAACCATCGCCAAAGGTGAGGTCGCGGCCGAGGTCGCTCCAATGCCCGATGGCCAGATCGATCTCGACGTCGACATTGCCCTTGTAGGTGATCGTGTCCTTGCCGCCGGTATCGTATATCGTTTCCCAGTAGGGTTTATTGTCGCGATAAGTGTATTTTGTGTTGCCCGACTTGTTGCTTCCAGCCCCGTAAAGTTCCTGGACCGCAAGTATATCGTACCACATCAGCGTTGTCGGATAGTAATTGGCAGAGGTACTGCCATTTTCATTGGCCGAATAGGACATGACCGAGAACGAATAGTTGTCAAACTTGGCAGGAAGCGTCACGCCATCCTCGAACGTATGCTTCAGGCCCAGCGCGTGACCGATTTCGTGCAGGATGGTCAGATAGTCATAGCTGCCCTTTTCAATGCTGCTTCCGAATTCGTGCCAGGCGCCGTTCTTGAACCAGACGTCGCCGCCAGACGGGTCATTGTCCGGATAATACCCATGAGCGTCTGAGCCCGCGCTGACGATGTCGGTGGCGGCGAAGCGAAGGTCGCCAACGACGGTGGCATTGTCGTCGACTTTCTTGAACTTGATTTTGGTGATCTTGGACCACGCCGCCAGCGCCGATTTGACGGCGTCGATTTCCGCCGAGGTAAGGGCGTACCAAGCGCCGAATTCACCCTTGCCGTAGCCTGGGATAAAATAGGCCGTGCCCGACGGAATGCTGTAGGTGAGCGTGACCTTGGCCCCGCCACCGTCGTCCCATTTCGTGCCCTCGATCAGGGCCGCAACGTTTCCGAGGCCGGCGGTGTTGACGCCGATCGTTCCGATCGAGTTCGTCGTTGGGGTCGACACAGGGCGCCTCCCAGTTAGAGAAACTGATTCAGGCGCAACACGGGATGACCGACCTTGGCCGGCGCCGCCAGGATGATCACGAACAAGTGCGATCCCACCCATCCTGCGATGCGCGTTGGGTTGAGACTATTGCTTTGAGGCCCATTATTCCAGTCAGCCCGGCCGATATATGCGGTATCGCGACCAAGCGGTATTCGTCGGCTGGAACGGGCTCAGGTGGCAGAAGAACCGGCCTCGGGCCGGCGATCGGGCCGCCATCCGTCCCCGCCCGCTCTTGCCGGTTCGCAAGGCTTGCAATCGCACCGGTCCTTCAGTAGCTATGCGGTCTTCCACGGCCCACTACGGTTTGGGTCTGAGAAACGCGCGCCCGTAGCTCAGCTGGATAGAGCACCAGACTACGAATCTGGGGGTCAGGAGTTCGAATCTTCTCGGGCGCGCCAATTAACTTTTTGAAATCACTTGCGTTTTTCGTGTCACCCGCGTCCATTTTCCACGAATTCCGTGTGGCACACGGCGTTTGGGGGTAATACCCCTTATTTCCAATTGGTTACGTACGGTTCGCCGCGAACTCCCGTGGACCACCAGGAACTCCGTGGCACATGCTTGGCAGATGGGCAGATGTCAGCGCTGCGTTGTGAACCTTGACTGTTAGCCGCCAGCCGGTGGGAACACCGCGCGACGCGTGTTTCCGGCCGCGACGGCCTGGTTTGAGCGGTTGTCCTCATTGTCGGCAAAGAGCGGCAGCCCGATCGTCCTCCAGACTGATGTGAGAGCACTCACAAGATCGGCGATGAGTTTCTCATCATGGAACGGCGTCGGCGTAATTCGCAGCCGCTCCTGCCCACGTGGTACGGTCGGATAGTTGATCGGTTGAATATAAATATCGTGCTCCTCAAGCAGCAGGTCGCTTGCTTGCTTGCACAAATTCGCATCGCCAACATGGATCGGTACGATATGGGTGTCGGAATTCATCAGCGGCAGGCCGGCCTCAACCAGAACCTGCTTGGTCAGCGCCGCATGACGTTGTTGTGCGTCGCGCTCTGCTGACGAGGTCTTGAGATGACGGATCGAGGTCAGCGCCGCAGCAGCAATCGCCGGCGGTAGTGCGGTCGTAAAGATGAAGCCTTGTGCATAAGAGCGAATTGCATCGATAGTCGGTTGGCTACCGGTGATGTAGCCGCCAAGTGTTCCAAAAGCCTTGGCGAGCGTACCCTCAATCACATCGATGCGGTGCATGACTCCGTCGCGTTCGGCGATGCCGCCACCGCGCCCGCCGTACATACCCACTGCATGGACCTCGTCGAGATAGGTCATGGCGCCATATTTGTCGGCAAGATCCGCGATCTTGCCGATAGGCGCGATGTCGCCGTCCATCGAGTAAACCGACTCAAACGCTATCAACTTCGGTCGTTCTCGGCTCAGCGACTTCAGCAGTTCCTCGAGGTGATCGAGGTCGTTGTGACGGAAGATCATTTTCTGTGCGCCCGAGCGACGCACACCCTCGATCATCGACGCGTGGTTAAGTTCGTCAGAAAGGATGACGCAGTCGGGCAGAAGCTTGGCTATCGTCGAGATAGCCGCCTCGTTGGAGACGAAGCCTGAGGTAAAGACCAGCGCTGCTTCTTTGCCGTGTAGATCGGCAAGTTCGTCCTCAAGTACGACCAGAGGATGGTTCGTACCCGATATATTCCGTGTTCCACCGGCACCGGCGCCCATCGTTCGCGCCGCGCCGCACATCGCCTCGACGACCGCCGGGTGCTGACCCATGCCGAGATAGTCGTTGGAGCACCATATGATGACTTCGCGCGCATCCTGCTCCGATCGCCAGATTGCGGCTGGGAAACGACCAGCGATCCGCTCGAGATCGGCAAATATCCGATAACGGTTTTCGGCGTGAAGCGCAGCGATCGCTTCGGCGAAGATCGACTGGTAATTCATCAAGCATTCCTGGAGGTTGGAGCAAAAAGAAAGCTGGATGCCGAAGGTGATGTAGTCCACGGACTCTTTGCCGCGCAGCCGATTTCAGCGTTTTGACCGAAATCAAGCCGCAACACCGGAATGAACTGGATCAATCGAGACCTGCGGTACGACGAAGCGTTCGAAAGACCCCTCGACGAGAGCGAGCGATGGCGAAGTTCGAGGATATGAAGAGGCTCCGGAAAGTCGCTTCCGTGAACGCTTGGATCCACAATATCTTCAGTCATGATCTCCGCCTCGACAGGCCAGACACCCGACACTGTCGCTTCTTGGTCGTCATCGCTAAGCGACTCCCCGGGTTTGAATTCCCCTTGCATTCTCGAGGTGATTGTGTGCCGCCAAGGCCGTTTCTCTGGCTACACTCAAGCAAGTCGCCACCGACGGACCGGCAAAGTAATTTCCTGTCAGGAACAATCCCTTCACCCGTCGATCGGTGGTCTCCAGCTCCTCGGTGATCTTCTTATGACCGATCCCGTATTGCGGCAGCCCGACCGGCCAATGGTGCACTCGTGCGACAGTCGGATCGCCTGCGGCGCCAATGAGGTCACGAAACTCCAAACGGGCCAGATCGATCAAATCAGAAGCTGGAAGGCGGGCCAGATGGGGCGCCCGAGTTCCACCTATATAGGCGGAAACGGCAACGTGTCCCTCAGGTGCGCGGCCCGCAAACATGGTTGAACAGAACTGGGCACCGAGAATGCCGCGATTTTCCGCCTCGGATGTCAAGAACCCGAGGCCATCCAGCGGATGGGCGACGTTCCGGCGGGGAATCCCAAGAAACACCACCGCGAGGGGAGGCGCATGAATCCGTTGCGCCGCGGCGCCGGCTTGTGGATCGATTTCCGCGATCAGCTGTGCCGCCACATGGGCCTGGGTAGCGACCACGACGGATTTCGCATGCAGGCGCCCTTGACTGCCCAGGTCGATATTGAAACCGTCAATGCAGGGTGAGATTCGTCTTACCGTGATCCCGGTTCGGACGGCGTTCCCCAGATGTTGCGCGAGCGTCCTGGGAAGTGTCGCAATGCCATTGCGCCACGAAAACAACCGGCTTCCAGGCATTTTTCCACCTTCGCGCCGCCGATGCATCATGCCCAGCACCACGGATCCGTATTTCTTCTCCAAGGCGACCAACTTGGGGAAGATCGCCAGGACCGACATTTCCGAGGCGCGGCCCCCGTATATGCCAGCGACCATGGGATCGATAATGCGCTCGCCGAACTCCTTGCCAAAACGGCGCGAACAAAAGTCCATGACCGTCTCATCCTTGCAATCACTCCTTTGCGGCAAAAAAAGATCCGCCAATATTCGCAGCTTTGCTAAGCGAGACAGGTAGTTGGAGGTAAGGAACCCGAGCGGTCCCATGGGGATTGCGGCAAGATTTCCTCCGGACACGAGATAGCGCCGACGAACGCCGTCGCCGAGTTCACAGCGCTCGGTATCGAGACCAAGTTCGCTGGAGATTTGTTCGGCCACCGGCACATGCGCATTCATCGTGCTCGGTCCGCGCTCCATAAGGAAATCGCCGAGATGTTCGGTAAATGCACTACCGCCAGCGTGCTCCTGACGCTCAAGAACAGTAACCTTGTGCCCTCGGCAAGTGAGATCGTAGGCAACGGCCAGGCCAGAGACACCACCGCCGATGACTGCAACATCCGTGGTCATTATTTTGGCGCCACAACACGGCGCCCTCGCCCGCCGAAGCGTGACCGTGCCGTCTTCGCCAGATCCGCCATCACCTCGGCGGTCACCTCCGTCCCGCTATTTGCCCGCACATGATCCTCGGCTCGCCGGCGCACAAACCGGCGCACGAAAGAGGGAACGCGCGCCAACCATTCCTCGGCTTGCGGCGACCACCGGAGCTCATTCGTATCCTCTCCGAGGGGTTCGATCACCGGACTGCCCTGGGGTTGATATGAGCAGAGGAAATCCTCACCCATGAGTTGGCCGTCGCGAGCCAACGGTCGAGCCCGGCAACCACCGCAAATCTTTCCATATTCACAAGCCCCACAGCGCCCCTCCAGCGCCGGCCGGCGAAGTGCCTGGAACTGCGGCGCATTCCGCCAAACCTCGGCGAAGCTCTGCTCGCGAACCGAACCCACCTCTTCTTCCATATAGGGACACGCGGTGACGCCACCGGTCGGCGTAATCCGACAATAGCGCGTGCCGGCCAGGCAGCCGCCAGCTTCGTAGCCGTGAGCGGCGGTGATCGGCCATTCCGGGTCCAGTTCCCAGGCGATGCGTTTGAAATGTGGCGCGCACTTTGCCCGAACCATGATTTCGGTCTCCCGCCGCGCTGCTTCGGTCAACCGACGAATGACGCTGTCGTGGGTTTGCGCCGAGATGTTTGTCATCTTCTCGCCGCGTCCCGTGCAGACCAAAAAAAAGACGTTCAGAGCGAAGGCATCGACTTCACGTGCGTAGGCGATCATGTCGTCAAGCTCGTGGGCATTGTCGTCGGTGACCGAAAAGTGAAGCTGAAAGCGGAGGTCGTTTCTGCGGCATGCGTCGATTGCCGCCATGACCCGCTCCCAGGAGCCGGGCAATCCGCGAAAGGCATCGTGGACAGAAGCGTCCAACGAATCCAGGCTGATCCCGACGCCCTGCGCACCGGCCTGCTTCAAGGCGATGACTCGCCGGTCATTGAGGCCCATGCCATTGGTGCCGATCACCGCCATCAGCCCAAGACCCGACGCGTGGGCGACAAGCTCGGCGAGGTCGGCCCGCAACAGCGGCTCGCCGCCGGTGAAGACAACCATGATCTCATTGCTGATCGCAGCAATATCGTTGATCAGGTCCTTCACTTCCGTCGTCGTCAGCTCACCGGTATCGTCGCTTTCCCGTGTGCCGGCGTCGAGATAGCAATGCGCGCAGTTCAGATTACACCGGCGTGTCAAGTTCAAGGCGACCAGGAAAGGCGGTGGGAGCTTGTCTTCCATGAGCTAAACCCTCAAGGCTCCTAATCGGTCAATTCTTGTACCGCCCAGGCATCCCTTCAGAGTGGAAGGCACCGCTTCCCTCCCAGCTCTCGCCCGCCTTGTCGATAGCCGCGCCGGTGATCACGTCGAGCCCCATTTCACGGGCGCAACGCTCGATCTCTCGGACCACCATGGGGCGGATGAAGTCGGGAATACGTTGGATTCGCACCGAGGCCTCGGCGTCCCAGTCCATGCCCATTTCTGGTTTCGCCGATCCTTGTGCCCACGTAGCGTATTTCTCCTCGACCAGGTCTGGAGTGACGGTCACGGCGCCGGTCTCACGGGCGAAGGCCTCCACACGCTTCTTGGTCATCTCGCGCATATTGGCTTCTGGTACGCGGGCCAGGCGCTCCTCGGCTTCTGGCAACCAGACAATGGGGTCCGCTGTTGCATCATCGGCCCCAACCCGGTCGCCGACCTCAGCCTTGTCCCCATCGACCGGCACGGGGCACATCTTGCTACGGGCCTCCGTCACGCCTTCCACCGCCAATTCCAGAGAGATCTGCTTGAGACCGCGCTCCTGCGCCAAATCCTCGATTCCCGCCTTCACCGTTTCGCGGACCATCTCCGGCACCTTGGCAACACGCGCCAACGCTGCCGCCGACCAATTCGGCCGGTCGCTATCGGCCGAA
>JAAEOR010000311.1 GCA_024222895.1 Hyphomicrobiales bacterium
CCGCCATGACGGATCACATTGGGATGGACCATGCCGCAGCCGAGGATCTCCATCCAGTCATCGCCCTCGCCGAAGCGGACTTCGTCGCCAACCCGGCGACAGCGGATATCGACCTCCATCGACGGCTCGGTGAACGGAAAGAATGACGGCCGGAAGCGCATCTGGACCTGATCGACTTCAAAGAAGGCCTTGCAGAACTCTTCCAGCACCCACTTCAGGGTGCCGACGGTCGACTCCTCGTCGAGAACCAGCCCCTCGATCTGATGGAACATCGGCGTGTGGGTCTGGTCGGAATCGAAACGATAGGTCCGGCCCGGAATCACCACGCGAATCGGTGGTTTCTGGATCTCCATCGTGCGGATCTGGACCGGCGACGTGTGGGTGCGCAGAAGCATGCGCTCACCGTCCTCCCGGGGATGGAAGAAGAAGGTGTCGTGCATCTCCCGCGCCGGGTGACCCTCCGGAAAGTTCAGCGCGGTGAAGTTGTAGTAGTCGGATTCGATGTCCGGCCCTTCGGCGATGGCAAAGCCGAGGTCGGCAAAGATGGCGGTGATCTCGTCGATCACCTGGCTGACCGGATGGATGCGGCCGGTCTCCAGCGGCGACGGGCGCAGCGGCAGGGTCACATCGACCCGCTGCTCTTCCAGCTGACGAGCAAGTTGCTCGTCCTTCAGCACGACACGTCGGGCGGCGATCGCCTGGTTGAGGCGGTCCTTCAACCCATTGAGTGCCGGGCCCATCACCTTGCGTTCCTCCGGCGTCATGCGCCCAAGGCCCTTGAGAAGTTCTGATACAGCCCCCTTCTTCCCGAGGGCCGCTACGCGCGTCGATTCCAGTGCCGTTTCGTCCGCGGACGCTGCGATTTGTGCGGTAATGTCGCTTTCGAGGGCTTCGAGATCGGTTGTCGTTTCAGTGGTCATGGTCTCAGCTCTTGAAGCGCACGGTCTTGGGCTGCACCGGATTGACAAACGGGCGACGCTCCTTGCCGGCGTTGACCCATTCGTCCTTCAGATGCGTCCACCAGCGTGCCTGCATATTGGCATCGTTGATCAGCATGAGTGTCCGGCGGCCGGTCGTCAGCAAACAACCGAACAACAGGCGCCTTCTCCGTCACTCCGGATAGCTCTTCACCATCACGAGCGCAGTAAACCCAGACGATCCTGTGGAGCGGCATACCGCGATGGGGGCAGATGTCCCGGAGCGCGAAGACCGAGCCGTCCTTGCCGCGCCCAACCAGAACCGGCTCGGCGAGTATGCGCGGATGGGTCGGTCCACCAGGCACCGGTTTGGCGCCCGGCACCGCCATGTACCAGAACCCGCGACGGATTTCTGCCTTGAGGCCTTGCACGTGTCCGTTCCGTCCTGATTGCTGCCACCCGTTCCCAACCTAGCCCTCGCGGGGTGGTCGGCGGAAGGTCGTCAGGCGCGTCAGGAAAGCGCGCTTTGGGCCTTGTCGACGAGCGCCTTGAAGGCAACCGGCTCGCGGACAGCCAGGTCCGCGAGAACCTTCCGATCGATCTCGACCCCGGCCTTGCCGAGGCCGTCAATAAATCGGCCATAGGTCAGCCCGTGCTCGCGGGAAGCCGCATTGATCCGCTGGATCCACAGAGCACGAAACGAGCGCTTGCGGTTCTTGCGGTCGCGATAGGCGTACTGGGCCGCCTTGTCGACCGCCGCCTTCGCCGTGCGAATGGTGTTCTTGCGACGCCCATAATAGCCTTTGGCGCGCGAAAGGACTTTCTTGTGCTTGGCGTGTCCGGTGACGCCGCGTTTGACGCGTGACATGACGCTTCTCCGATAATCTGGTCAGCCGTTGGGCAGATAGTGGCGTTTGATGATTCGTGCATCCTGGTCCGAGAGGACCGTGGTGCCGCGCGCATTGCGAATGAACTTCTTGCTGCGCTTGATCATCATGTGCCGTTTGCCGGCTTGCTGCACCTTCACCTTACCGGTGGCCGTCAGCTTGAAGCGCTTCTTGGCGCCCGCCTTGGTCTTCATTTTGGGCATTTGGCTCTCCTGCGGCCGCACGAAAAACCGCCGGCGGCATACGTAAGACGTGAACATGAGCTATTCGAGCCGCCACGGCATGCCCTTAACTCAGGCCGGGCGGCTCGGAACCGCGGGGTTATAGCGGCGCATGGCGCGTCGCACAAGTGGCGGATCGTCTTGAGCTTGTGCACCAACACCGTGTATCCGTGCTCCACGCGACACGACTGATCCCATGCCGGAAGCGATGATCCTACCCGGGCTGCTCTGCGACACGAGGCCAAGGGCAGCACCTGCATCAGCGTTCGGCTGCGCCAAAATAGTCATGGCGAACTCGGCGGTGACTCTGGGAACGAGCCATTGCGGCTTGATTTCGACCGCTGCCTGAAGCCTGCCGACACCGCGATCAACATTGCCTGGGGCGAGCCATGAGGGCTAGTGTGTGCTGGGGACAGGGGTTCATCCGGGAATTGGCCCATAACGGCAGTCAGGCCCAAAAGAGCCGACACTGGACGCGGCCCGAAGCCCGTTTCCCCGCACACCGATGAACAGTCGCCCGACGACAGGAGGACGGTCATGCCCACCCAGAGTACCTATGTCTTAAACTCGGCAGTTCCGGGAATTGAGTATGCCGGCGCCGGCCTGAAATGGACCGTTGCCGATGATGTCTTCGTCGGTTCGGTGAATTCCGCCGGCGTTTCGAGCACGTTCACCGGAAGCAAGCTGGTCAACAAAGGCGAGGTGTTTTCTGCTACCGGCAATGGCGTGGAATTCTTCGCCAACAATGGCACCATCCTAAACAAGGCGAAGGGTAGCATCTTCGGCGATAATGGGATCGTCCTGGGCGGCGCGGCCACCCAGAACATGACGGTTATCAACCATGGCAGCATTGACGGCTACTCGAATCGCGGGGTCTCTGCCGAAGGAATTTCGAATTTCGATCTCTACAACACCGGTGAAATTCACGGACATATGCGCGGCGTCCATCTGACGTCTCCGCTGGGTCCGGCAATCGGGCCGATGATCGAAAATACTGGGGAGATTCGCTCCGAGGGCTACGGCATCTACATCAGCATGCCGGGACTGAGATCAACGATCCTCAACAAAGACGGTGGCACGATCGAGGGGGACGACCTCGCGATTTTTTGGCACATCGGGAAAGGTGACCCTCAAGAACAAGGGCAACATCCTCGGCCATATCGATCTCTCGACGGCAAATGACCGGGTCATCGCCAAGGACGGCAAGATCAGTGGCAAGGTGTATCTCGCCGGCGGAGACGATCTCTACAAGAACGAAGGCGGCAAGGCCGGCAAAGTGTTCGCAGGCGCCGGCAATGACACGCTTGTCGCCGGCGAGGGCAAGGACAGGTTCGTCTTCGATACCGCGCTGAGCGCCGTTACCAACGTCGACAGTGTCACGAAGTTCGATCCCGGCAAGGACAAGTTCTATCTCGACATGAGCACTTTTACCGCGCTGAGCGGACCGGGAACACTCAAGGGCAGCGAGTTCCACAAGGGCAAGCACGCCGGCGACGCCAACGATCACATCATCTACAACAAGGCGAAGGGTGCCCTCTATTTCGATTTCGATGGCGACGGCGCCGGTGGCAAGGTGATCTTCGCCAGCGTTGACAAGAAACTGAAGCTGCACGCCGACGATTTCACGGTTGTCGCGTAGCCGTGTCGTCCGTTGTCGTGCCCGCCTGGAAATTCCTTAGCATCGGGAAAAGGAAGCAAAACCGGCTCAGAATCTGACCTGCTCGCCCAGGCCATCCGAGTCACTCGGGCCGTCAGATCGGCGCTATCAGGTCGACAGCCTGAGCCACAGCGATTGCGGCCAATCTTCCGGCAGATCATCGCGCGATGACGGCCAAGTCGGCGCGCGATTTAGCCAGCATCGCACTTGGCTTGCGAACGCAACGACGAACGCTGCCGCCCGATCGCCTGGATAAAGCGTTCGTTCGAAGGCCCCTGGCGTGGCGGACGCCGCTAGCGCGGCGCCAGCACCATGGTCATCTGGCGTCCCTCGAGCCGCGGCTCGGCTTCAACCTTGGCGTAGGTCGCAGTTTCTTCCTTCACCCGATCAAGAAGGCGAACACCGAGTTCCTGGTGAGCCATCTCCCGGCCACGGAAGCGCAAGGTCACCTTGACCTTGTCACCTTCATCAAAGAACCGGCGGACCGAACGCATCTTCACTTCATAGTCGTGAACGTCGATATTCGGCCGCATCTTGATCTCTTTGATCTCAACGGTCTTCTGTTTCTTTCGCGCCTCGGCGGCTTTCTTCTGCGCCTGGAACTTGAAACGTCCGTAATCGAGAATTTTGCAAACCGGCGGGCTGGAATTGGGCGCAATCTCCACCAAGTCCATTCCCGCGTCTGCTGCTGCTTCAAGCGCCTGTTCGATCGGTACGGCGCCGCGATTCGTGCCTTCCGTGTCAATCAGCTGCACTTCGCTGACACGAATATCCTTATTAACCCGCGGCCCTTCCTTGGCGGCGGGCGGCGGTGCTCTATGGGGCCTGCGAATGGCCAATCTCCTCGTTTGTTGATCCAAATTATCCTGCACCGCGCAACCCGTGGCTGGCAGTGACCGTCAAGGATTCCTGCAAAGTCCGCTAGAAGTCAACCAATTCCATGGCC
>JAAEOR010000312.1 GCA_024222895.1 Hyphomicrobiales bacterium
AACTAAACTCAATTTTTTCAAAATCGGCCGCCAGTTGCTTAAGACGGGTTAGGGTCCGTGGCGAAATAACTGCTGCGCAAACGGCACCGAGCTTGACTGAATAGGTGTTTTTTTCGGGTGATCGGAGATTCATTTATTTGTCCGCGGACCCTTAGGCCTGTTGCATCGCTCCGCTTCGATCACTGTATCGCGACACCGGACCTCACCCCCGCTTGTCGTCCGTAGAGGCGGAGGAGCCGGATTGATTTTTGCAGAAGCAAAAACCCCGAACGGTGCAGCGGCGGCAACCGGCACCAATTCGTGGATAGCCGTGACAAGCACGGCTATGACGGTTGGAGCGCGAGTTGGGCTCGGTCGCGTCCCTTTGACGTCATGGCCGTGCTTGTCGCGGCCATCCACGTCTCTGAGACAAAACAGCCCCTTCGGCGCTCGTGGCGGCAATCCGCCGGTTCACATTGGCCGACCGCATCGATCTCCTACAGGCAGGGATTCATCACCGGCTCGCGCGGGACTGCGAGAAGTTCGGCGACCCGTGCCCTGATGTTGTCTGGCTGCATGCTTCGAACCTGGTCGACGATTTGCTCCCGACCGTCCGACGAACACAGCCGCGGCAGCCCCTTGCCGTCCAACTCCCATTCGACGGCGGGGAAGCGCGAGGCCGCCAACTCACCCTTGAAGTTGTCGAGCATTGAACGGGTCGGATGCAGGGAGGAGTGGGCGAGGATGAAGTCGTCCATCGCGACGATCGCTTCATCGATTGCATCATCGACCGGACCAGGCGGGAGTCTGCAGGCCGACGTCACGGTCTGAACAGCGAGGTATATCGACCAGGCACACAGGACGGCGCCGCCGTTCGTATCACGTTCGAACTGACGCGGGCCAAGTACCATGACCTCCCCGTCACCTGCCGAGCTGTCCGCGTCCTCGCCGCGCACCCGATCGGACGCAAACGAAAATACGGCTACCGCCGCAAGCAGGGATCGAAACACGACTTTGATCCGGCGAGGACGCAGCACAAACATCAGGGTCTTGTTTCGGCTGATGGAAGGCGTTTCGCTACCCGGTCAAATGCCATCAAGGTTTCCAGCAGCGCCGGCATTTGACCGATCGGGACCATGTTTGGCCCGTCGGACGGGGCGTTGTCCGGATCCTGATGCGTCTCGACGAACACACCGGCAACGCCGACCGCCACGGCCGCGCGTGCCAGGACCGGAACCATCGTCCGGTCGCCGCCGGAGGCTGCCCCCTGCCCGCCCGGCTGCTGGACCGAATGGGTCGCATCGAAGATCACCGGCGCCCCGGTCGCCGCCATGATCGGCAGCGCGCGCATGTCCGACACCAGCGTGTTGTAGCCAAAGCTGGCGCCCCGTTCGGTGAGCAGCACATCCGGGTTGCCGCTCTCGACCACCTTGGCCAGGACGTTCGTCATGTCCCACGGTGCGAGGAATTGGCCCTTCTTGATGTTCACCGGCTTGCCGGTCTCAGCTGCCGCGACCAGCAGGTCGGTCTGCCGGCAGAGAAAGGCCGGGATCTGCAGGACGTCGACGCAAGGGGCGACGATTGCGCATTGTGTCGGCTCATGGATATCGGTCAGTACCGGAATGCCCAACTCGGTCCGCAGGTCGGAGAAGATCGGTAGCGCCTCCTCCAGACCGATGCCCCGGCGGCGGCCGAGGCTGGTCCGGTTCGCCTTGTCGAAGGATGTCTTGTAGATGAAGCCGAGGTTGAGGGTCGAGGTCATCTCCTTGAGTTGCCCGGCCATGTCGAAGGCGTGGTCGCGGGACTCGAGCTGGCATGGGCCGGCGATCAGCACCAAAGGCCGATCGTTGCCGATCGTTACCTGGCCTACGGCGACATGACGGTTGGGGTGGGTCATGGGCGGTGATCATAAGGGACGCGTCGTTGAGGGAAAGGGGGCAACGCCCACGCCGTCGCCCCTTCCGGACCCGCGACGCTTTCAGCAACCTTTGTTTGTGCTAGGTGTTGGCTGGCCGTCGGCTCTTGAGGGGGAAGTCAAATGCGCAAGGTTCCGGTCCTTGAGGTCATCAAGTATGCCTACAGGTTTCTGTTTGGCGAGTTCGGAACCATTGTGCGTCTGACTTGGTTCCCGCTGCTGGTGATTGCCATCGTCGGATACGCGGTTGGTTATCAAACGATCGAAGCCCAGGTCAGCAGCGGTGACTTCGCCCAACCGTCGCTAAACCAGTTGATACTCAGTCTCATAGGTTGGGTCGTGTCGGCCGCCGGCTATGCCATGGTGGCAGTTGCGTTACACAGGGTGATCCTGTTCAACGACCGCAAGCATGGCACATTTCTCTTGTTTTCGTTCAAGCGCACGGAATGGCTGTTCGTTGCGTTTGGGCTGCTTGCGATTGTCGCGATCTTCGTTGCCGTCATTTTCGTTGCCGGATTTGGCTTGGGAACTGGCGTCGCTGAGGCATCGCCGAGCTTCTTCGGTATCATCATTGTCGTGCTGACTCTGGGAGGAATGTACTTGTATGTGCGCCTTTGGCCACTGTACCCAGTGATGGCTGTCGAAAAACAGTTGAACTTCAAACGAGCATTCGATCTGTCGCGCGGGAATTTTTGGCGATTGTTTGGCGTCAGCATCCTTGGAGTCTTGCCCCTGGTCGTCGTCATCCTCGCCATCCAGAGCATTGTCGCTTCGCCAATGACGGCGATAGCCCAAGAGGCTGCTCAGGCCGGCAATGTCAGGGCTTTTGGCGATGCCCTCCAAAGCCTCAATACTCTCAACAGCGTTGCAATGTATTTCTTTTCGATTATCGGTACAGGCCTTAGCATCCCACTGATCTGCTACGCTTACAAAGCGCTCCGCAACATAGGCGCGTTCGAATATCTCGATGAAGCGACCGGCAGCGTTCCTCCGGCGGGCGCCGGGCCGAATGACCGGTATCTGGAGTAGGCTCTGCTGGACTTGCCTGCGATTGGCTGCCCGAACGCCGCCGCTGCCGTGGGCAATCCCGACCCGTCGGCACCGCGCACCAGCTTTCAGCAAAGATAACAAGGTAGCGAATGAAGAAGGTCCCGGTCGGAACGGTGGTGAGCGACACGTGGGTGTTCCTGTTCAGCGAATTCGAGACACTGATCCGGTTTGCCTGGTTTCCGCTGTTCGTGTCCGTCCTGATCCAGGTCGGGATCGGGTATTTGTCATCGGACGCGCTGGCCCTCGCGCTGGCCAACCTGCCAGCGCTCGACCGGCTGCTACCGGTGCCAATGGACGACGCCATGACCATCGGTCTCGATCTCGTCGGGAACCTCGTCAACCTTGTTGCCGTGACAATCGTGACGGTCGCCATCTATCGTCTCATTCTCTACGATGATCATCGGCCCGGGCGATATTTCCTGCTGTCTTTTCGCAAGCCTGAATTCCTGTTTGTCTGCTTCGCTATCCTGATCGGCATCTGCGGATTCCTGGCCTTGACGGCGATGACGGCTGTTCGGGAAAACGCGCCCGATGTCGTGGAAGGGGATTGGGCCATCTGGGCTGCAGCGGCCACCCTGGCGGCCGTTGGCTTGTTTCTTATTGTCCGCCTTCTTCCGCTCTACCCCATTATGGTCGCCGAGCGCCGGATGGATTTCGGTCTGGCCTTTCATTTGAGTCGTCGGAATTTCTGGAGGCTGCTCGGCGTTCTGGTCTCGGGGATGATCATCCCGTCGGCGATTGTCGGGGCGGTCTTCGCCTTCGTCGTCATTCCGTTTGTGCTGGCACCGGTCTCCTCAGCGATTTCAACGGGTTTGGCCGGAATGTTCGCGGGTGCAGGAGTGGACGTGCCGGGACTGATCTCCGTTGGCTTTGCCGTTCTGGGTTTCCTTCTGACGGCGATTGCCGCGATGTCGCTTTTCGTGGCGCTGGTCAGTTACTCGTACAAAGCTCTCCGCGGCCTTGGGCCGTACCAGTATCTTAGCGAGGACGGGTCGGCATGAATGGGACGTGACCCACTGGTGTCCGATTTGGATTTTCCGGACAAGACGCATGGCGTTGAACTGACTGCGTCGGAATCGCCTTACCGACGTGCCGGACCCGAATTGTTCACTCTCTTTGTCATACTGCGGCTTGACCGCAGTATCACGTTCCACTTGCGACGACGCTGGGTTCAGGTTTTCCCCAATCCCGGTTCTGCCTCCCAACGAGGACGATTTTTCATGATCGCTTGGTCGCCACGCAGACCCGAAACGCCATAGGTTGTCGCAGGTTGAGATTGATCCTGCGGTCGAGCCGCAGGATGACGATGGAGCGGACAACAGAGGCCGAACAACCAGCCCCTTGGATCGGACACAAGGAGCAAAGACCGAGGCTGTGCTGCCGCCCGTTGGGTCAACAGCCTAGAGCGTCAGCGCAGTGGTGGATAAGAAGGGCGGCAAGAGGAGCCGCCAATGTTTCCCCTAACCCTCCTCCGACTCGGCGGCGAAAGCGATGGCCACCCCACACGCGTGGCTAGCCGGGACAATCACACGGCGCCCCCGTTCTTCGAACGGGACATCGTTGGCCGACAGGCCGGTCCGCACCGACTCGAGATCCTTGACGGCAATGCGGATCGCGACAAAGCGTGGTTTCAGATTGGGTTCGACGGTTTCACCATAGAGGCCTCGAACCGCTACCGGTGTGAGGATTTCGATCTTTCCGGCGCCGGTGTCCAGCGTCACACCCAGACTGTCGGATCGCATCTGATGCTGGCCGGTAAACTTGAAGAAGAACTCGTGAACGTCGGCCGGGTCGGGCACGGCCAGGACCACGGCTGCAACCCGCAACGCACCATTCGGGTGAAACTGGAAGACCGATCGCCAGAAATTCTCCGGATGCTCGTGGTGAACGGTGAAGAAGCCGGCATCCGGCATCCGGGCATCGCTGGTGAACGCTACCGAAAACGACAGCGGCCGCTCCACGCCGTCGGACCCTGTCGCCAGCCGTTCGAAGTGGAACGGCGCATAGGTGGGCAACCCCCTTGCGGCGAAGTCCTCCCGGTCGCTCTCAGCGTCGAGACTGTGGAGCGCCAGCATGGAAAGCCCCTGGCGGTTTTCCAGATAACGACGATTGAAGGCACCGAATGAGTAGACGTCATCCCGGGCCGGCGGGATTGCCGCAGAATTGCCGACCCCCAGCAACTCGACGAACCCTTCCTCGAGTTGAGCGATCGCATTCACTGTGCCGAACGGGTGGGTCGCCTTCGGTGTCAGGGTGAAGCCGAGTTTTTCATAAGTGCGTCGCGCCGCATCGAGATCACGGACGGCGATGACGAGGTGGTCGATGCCGCGTGGCACTGGTTCCTCCCGGGCGGTGTGAATCGCCCGGGAGAATGCCATACCAATGGCGGGTTCGCGAAACGCTACTGGTTGACCGAGCGCGCCGTGGGTGCAGCGCGGACCAGCTGAACGAACTCCGCCCGGATGCCGAACGGGTCATTGCCGCGGGCGCCATCCGCCAATCCGGCGATTGCCGACCAGTCAAAATCCTGATCCAGCCAGGGGTCACCACGGAGTCGCTGGCCGTAGGCGGCAACCGCCAGCGCCCAACGACTGGCCTCCGACGCCTCGGCGAGGGCCTGGGGGCGATCAGCATCGCCGATCGGGCGTTCGATCAGATTGGAGACGGCTTCACCCGGGTGCTTGTAGCGAACCTTGAGATAGGCGAGTTCGCCCTCCCCGGCCGGCTCAACCAGTTCGTTGTCTTCATACCGCAGCGGATCCACCGAGCGCGGGCCACCGACCGGCGTGATTTCATAGAGTGCCGTGACCGAGGTGCCCGCCCCGATCTCACCAGCATCGACCTGGTCGTTGTTGAAATCGCTGCGGTCCAGCGCCCGGGTCTCGTAGCCGATCAGACGATATTCGGCGACCCGCTCGGGGTTGAATTCCACCTGGATCTTGACGTCGTCGGCAATCGGAAAGAGCGATCCGGAGAAATCGTCGCGAAACAGCTTTCGGGCTTCCTGGAGGGTGTCGATATAGGCAGCGGTGCCGTTGCCCGATTGAGACAGGGTCTGCATCATCGTGTCGTTGTAGTTGCCGCGGCCGAAGCCGTAGACCGAAAGGTAGACCCCAGTATCCCGCTTCTCCGCGACAAAGTCCTCGAGCATTTCCGGATTGGCGATGCCGACATTGAAATCGCCGTCGGTCATCAGGATCACCCGATTGACGGCGGCGCGCTCGAAGCCCTGTTCCGCCATGGCGTAAGCCAGCGCCAGGCCCTCGCCGCCGGCGGTCGACCCGCCGGCGCGCATCGCATCGATGGCACAGCGGATTTTCAGTTTCTGGGTGCCGGGCGTTGGTGAAAGAACGGCGCCGGCGGCACCGGCATAGACCGCGATCGACACCTGGTCGTCCGGCCGGAGCTCGTCGACGAGAAGATTGAGGGCCTTCTGGACCAGCGGCAGCTTGGTCGGATCGTCCATCGATCCCGAAACGTCCATCAGGAAGACGAGGTTGAGCGGCGGTCGGGCATCCTCGGCCAGATCGTATCCCTGCAGGCCAATATGAATGATCTCGCGCCCTGCGGCCCAGGGCGAAGGGACCACGCTGGCGTGGACGCTGAATGGTGTCCCGGGATCATCCGGCGGCTCGTAGCCGTAGTCGAAATAGTTGATGAGTTCCTCGACCCGCACGGCATCGCGGGGCGGCAGATGCCCTTCGTTCAGGAAACGCCGGACATTGGCGTAAGAGGCGGTGTCGACATCGATCGAAAATGTCGAGACCGGTTCGTCATCCACCAGCTTGATCGGGTTGGGCGTCGCGTCCGGATAGCGCTCGGTATTGACCCGCGCCTCTGCGTCCACCTCGGCTGCTGCATCGGCCATGGAGGTCTGCGGAGCCAGCGGCGCGGGGGACGGCGGTGGGGCGGCCTCAAGGCTGTAGGTCCGTGTCCGTTTGTTGAGAACCTGGCCGAGCGTGCCACCGGCGGCCGAATCCCGGTCTGCACGATGAACGGGAAATCCGAGCTGGGCGCAGGTGGCAGCGCTGGGCCGGCCGTCGACGACAGCCGCGTCAACGGGCTGGACGCGCTGTGCGGAAAAGGCCGCCGTCGAGGCGAGCAGGGTGACGATGAGAACCGAAGTAACACGAACCTGGGGGGAATGTTGCATGGCCGAAGCCTCCGACAAACGCCCCCCGGCGCGGATGGATACCTGGCAGGCATTTCCGGCCGCAGCTTGAC
>JAAEOR010000313.1 GCA_024222895.1 Hyphomicrobiales bacterium
GCCGATGGCGAACGAGCCCGTGAACTCGAGGCGATCCTCGACACGGCGACAGACGGCGTCATTGTCATCGACGGCGCAGGCGTGGTCGACGGCATGAACCGGACTGCGGAGGCCCTGTTCGGCGTGTCCACCAACGCCGTGCGGGGGCGACCGTTCACTGATCTCCTCGCCGACGAGAGCCGCAAGGCGGCACGGGACTATCTGGAAGGTCTTGCCTCAAACGGTGTCGCCAGTGTGCTCAACGACGGTCGGGAGGTGATTGGCCGCGTGCCGCGTGGCGGCCTGATCCCGCTGTTCATGACTATGGGCCGCGTCGCCGGGTCAGGGAAGTATTGCGCGGTGCTCCGCGACATCACCCACTGGAAGAATGTCGAGGAGGAACTCGTCGCAGCCCGCAAGGCGGCGGAGACCGCAAACGCCCAGAAATCCGAGTTCCTTGCCAAGATCAGCCATGAAATCCGGACGCCGCTCAACGCGATCATCGGTTTCTCGGAAGTGATGATGGCGGAACGGTTTGGCTCGATCGGCAATGATCGCTACCGGAGCTATCTTCACGACATCCATCTTTCCGGCGAGCATTTGATGAGCCTGGTCAATGATCTGCTGGACCTTTCCAAGGTCGAAGCCGGCAAGCTCGATCTCGACTTCACCTCTGTCGCCGCCAATGAGGTGATCCAGGAATGCGTGGCATTGATGCAACCGCAGGCAAACCGGGATCGCATCATTATCAGGACATCGCTGGCAGACGGTCTGCCCAACATTGTCGCCGACATGCGGTCGCTCCGCCAGATTCTGCTCAATCTGATTTCCAATGCGGTCAAGTTTAC
>JAAEOR010000314.1 GCA_024222895.1 Hyphomicrobiales bacterium
ACGCGCTTTCCGCGCATCCCCGCGGATCGGGCTTTGGCACTGATGGAGGCGCTTGCCGCGACCAACTTGCCACTTGGACTTCACAATGAGGATCAGGAAATCGTCGCCGCCGCCACCGCAGCCTGTCGCGCCGCGGGGATGAACGACATCGCCGCGCACAGCGCCGCTCGACCGGTGGCAGCGGAACTTTCGGCAACGACCCACTTCCTGGAACTCGGCGCGGCCACCGGTGCTCACGCTCACCTCGTTCATCTTTCCACCGCGCGCGGTTTCGATCTTGTTGCCGCGGCCGTGCAAACGGGAGCGCGTGCGACCGGCGAACTCTGCGTCCACTATCTATGGTTCGACCCGGAGACCGACGGCGATGAGCTCGGCGCACTGATGAAGGTCAATCCGCCCATTCGAGCCAGCGCCAGCGACGAACTATGGCACCGGGTCACGAATGGCGGCGTGGCATTTATCAGCTCGGACCACTCCAGTTGGCCGGTGGACAACAAACGCGTCGCATCGGTTCACGATGCTGGCGCAGGCGTTCCAGGTGTGGAAACACTCCTGCCTGCGTTCCACACTGTGGCCAATAGCGACGGTACCGATCGGCCTCTCCTCGTGGCCCGCATGCTCAGCGAGGCACCGGCGCGCCTTTTCGGCCTGTGGCCCAGCAAGGGCGCCATCATCATCGGCACCGATGCCGACCTGGCCATTTACATGCCCGGCGACACCATCTGGGACGCAGAAAACGCCCATGACGAGTTGCGCTGGAGCCCCTATCACGGACGGCGGTTCGATGGCCGCGTCATCCGGACCTATGTGCGCGGCAAGCTCGCCTGGGACGGCACCGATATCGTCAATCGACCCGGCGATGGTCGCTATGTGC
>JAAEOR010000315.1 GCA_024222895.1 Hyphomicrobiales bacterium
GCGATGATCGAGGTGGATCGGCTGATGATCGAGGACTACGGCATCAGCCTGATTCAGATGATGGAAAATGCCGGACGTTGTCTGGCTGTCCTCGGCCGGCAGCGGTTCCTCGGTGGCGACGTCGTCGGCGCCCGCGTCGCCGTGCTCGCCGGGAGCGGCGGCAATGGCGGCGGCGCGATCACCGCCGGGCGGCGGCTGGCCGCCTGGGGCGCCGACGTGTATTTGGGCCTTACCCGTCTGCCGGAGGCGATGAAGAACGTCCCGAGGCGACAATTCGACATCGCCCGCCGCTTCGACGGAGTCTCATTGTTGACGCCGGACAGCCCTGGCGACAGCTTCGATCTTATCCTTGATGGATTGGTGGGCTACAGCCTGTCCGGCACGCCCAGCGGCACGACGGCCGACTGGATCGCCTGGGCAAACCGACACGCCGCTCCGATAGTGTCGCTCGACGTACCTTCCGGCTTCGATTCAGCGGACGGCAGCATCAGAGAACCGGCGATCCGAGCCGACGCTACGTTGACGCTGGCGTTGCCAAAACGGGGGCTCCGTGGACCCGGCGCCAAAGAAAACACCGGCGCGCTTTACTGTGCGGATATCAGCGTGCCCCCCGGGCTCTACGCGCGGTTGAAGCCGCCGGTGAGCGTTGCGACCTTCTTCGGCCGAAGCGACATCGTTCGGGTGGGGCGAAAGTAGCCGCGACGCCTCTCCCGTTCCGATCACCGGGCCCGGGACGCGGCCGCCGACCGGCCGCCCTATTCGGAGGGAGCAAGGAAGCTCGGCCCGACAATTCGCACCGGACGGCCATCCGGACCGGCAGCGATGACCAGCTTGGTGGGTGGTTCAGGCAGAGCGGGACCGGGTGTGAACCCCCCGATCCGGTTCGCCGCGGTCTCCGGATCCGCGGTGTCCGCGGCCGGTCGCGGAATCGGCACGCCTGGTGCGGACGCGTCCGGCGCCGTCTGAACCGAGCCGACCATCAGCGATGCGTCCGGTGGACCATTTCCTGAAGAAGAGAAGGGCGCTCCCATGATCGTTACGGGTGCCGTGGCGGCGACCACCGGCGACGGACAACGACACGACCGGTCATATTCAGTCCGGTAGCGGAAGGCGTTAGGCTGAGCCGTATAGGGTTCTCCCGTCAGCGATACCATCTCCGGGCTTTCCTGGCCGGGATTCCGGTGGACATACAAGGCGACATCCGTTCCCGGACAAAGCGCTTGGCACGCACCGGCGTCCCGTTGGAACGCCGCCGGTGTTGCTGCGAAACTGACCGGAAAATAGTAACCGTCGCAGGTGCGCACGCACAGGGTACGATATGTCCCTGCGCCGAACCCGCCCCGATCGCGAAACACACGTCTGCCGCCCAGCAACGACCGGAACAGTCCGGTGTGACGCCGGTTCTTGACTCGATGAGTCGCATAGCGTTCGCCGCACCCGTTGGCAGCCAGCGCGTTGAGGACCTCCTTTCGTTCGCGGCTGGGATTTGCGGCGGCCGTGGCTCCCAGTTCAAGGCGGCCGAGCCGTGCCTTTAGTCGCTCGACCGATGCGGTCAGGCGGCTGCAGTGGCGGGCGCGCTTTCCGACCTTGATTAATCGGTGGCACTCATTTCGACGCGCCGCCGCCTGGGCTTGCTCCAGTTCGTGACGCTGGCGGGCTATGGCCGGGTCGGCCGTTCCTTCAGCGCCGGGAATTTGGCCGCTGGTGCCACGGTCGATCGAGGCCAGACGGGCTTCCAGTGTCGCACAGAGGCTTGTCTCGGCGCGCGCTTCGAGTGCCGAAAACACCGTCGCGATCGCAATAAAGAGCGTTGCAGTCCGTTTCATTGGCAGGTCCTTGCCGCGGTGACTCGTTCGCGTCGGACCCCTCCCCGGTCGAACGACGCGCCAAGCTGACGTTCAGAACCGTGAACCCTTTTGAGAATCAGTATGAATCGGCCGACTCCCGCAGTCAATGTCCATAATACGATTGTCCATAACACGACTGTGGTTGGCCAATCCGGTCGATTCCGATGTATGGTGGTGACTGCATCGTGTGAAGCAACCTATCAGGCGTAGCAACGCCGACGCGCCGAACAGGAATGGAGAAGCCGATGAAGACCGACAAACAGAAGGCCGAAGAGATCCTTCGCAAACGACGCCTTGCCGCCAAGGGAATGGAGGACAAACCCGAAGGCAGCAATCCGCTCGAGGATCCCGAGGAGAAAGCTGAAGACGAACTTGGCGATGAGGCGCTGACCGTCGATCTCGGCCTGCATCGCTGATTGGCGTACCGCCGTTCAGGCGGTGTCGCGGAACTTGTTGACGATCGGATAGCGCCGGTCGCGACCGAAATTCCTGCGGGTGATTTTCACGCCGGGCGCTGCCTGGCGCCGTTTGTACTCGGCAATGTACAGGAGTCGCTCGACCCGCCGAACCGTGTCGAGAGGATGACCACGCGAGGCGACCTCCTCGACCCGCATATCGTCCTCCACCAGGCAGGCGAGAATATCGTCAAGGGCGTCATAGGGCGGCAGCGAATCCTGATCGGTCTGATCGGGGCGCAGTTCCGCCGAGGGCGCGCGGGTAATGATGTTGGACGGGATCACACTGCCGGCCGGTCCTTGCCCGCCCGCCGGATCGTGCGCATTCCGCCAGCGCGCGAGTTTGTAGACCTCGGTCTTGTAGAGATCCTTGATCGGGTTGAAACCACCATTCATGTCGCCGTAGAGCGTGGCGTAGCCGACCGAGTTTTCGGACTTGTTGCCGGTCGTCAGAACCATGGCGCCAAACTTGTTTGAGATCGCCATCAGGATGGTGCCGCGCGCGCGCGACTGAAGGTTTTCCTCCGTCGTATCGGCAGCGTGGTCACCGAACATTGGCTTGAGCACGGTGTCGAACCCCTCGACCGGAGCGGCGATCGGCACGATGTCGTAGCGAACACCCAGTGTTTCCGCCAGCGTTGCCGCGTCGTTGAGGCTTTCGTTCGAGGTGTAGA
>JAAEOR010000316.1 GCA_024222895.1 Hyphomicrobiales bacterium
CGTCGCAATCCCCCGGTCGCGCAGCCAGATATCGCGCCTTTCATCGCGCTCCGGCCGGTCGCCGGTGGCATGGCCCCATCCATCGATCTCCACGGCGAGCCTGGCCGCCGCGCAGTAGAAATCGACGACATAAGGACCCACCGGGTGCTGGCGACGAAACACCGGTCGTCCCGGGTGGCGGACCCTCAGCCGAATCCACAGACGCGCCTCGGGTGGTGTCATCGACCGCCTCAGGCGCCCGGCGTTCTTGACTGTCGTTGATGGAGCTCTCATGGTCGTTCGATGCCCCCTCCACCATGCTATCGCATGGTTCCCCTCCCCCACAATTTGTGGGGGAGGATGGGCGTGCCTTTGCAGACTCGAGCTCGACGACGCAACCGCCCTCCTCCCCCACACTGTGGGGGAGGTGCCAGCCGAATGGCTGGCGGAGGGGGCGCTGATCACTCGCCGATTGCCGCTCGCGCGGCTTGAACGATCCGTGACCGGCGGGCATCGCGGCGGGTCGAAGTCATCCCAACCCGACCACCGACCGTTCATCGGGCGTTCAGCCGGATCATGATCTAAGGTCGCCAGTGTCGGGTCGACGGATTCGACACCGCCGCTTGTGCGGCAGGGTTGGCACCCACTTTTATCCGTCAATCACCAGCGCCGGGATGCAGGCGCCGCCGGAACCTCGAAACGGGCCCCCGGTCGGCTGCACCATGGGAGCGGACGGCGCGCTTGTAGCAATCAGCGTTGCTGGCTTTGACCGGTGACCCAGCGTAAGGACCGAACCCATGGCAACCTACATCGGAACCGTCTTCGATGATATCTGGACCGGCAGTCAGCAAACCCAATACGGTCTCGACGGCGACGATTACCTGTCACCGCAAAACGACAACAAGTCCTACTACCTCTATGGCGGCAACGGCGACGATGAGCTTTTCGCCTTTAACCAGAACGACGAATTGTATGGCGGCCGCGGCCGCGACATGCTCTTCGGATTGAAGGGCAACGACCTCATCAACGGCGACAGCGGCAAGGACGTTCTCTACGGCGGCAAGGGTGACGATCTGCTGTCGGGCGGTCCCGGTCAGGACATCTTCGTTTTCGACACCAAACTCAACAAGAATACGAACGTCGATGGGATCACCGACTTCGACGTCACCGGCGACCTGATCGCTCTCGACAAATCGATCTTCAAGCAGGCCGGCCCGATTGATGAGACGCTCAAGTCGAAAAAGTTTGTTGTCGGCAAGAAAGCCAAGGACGGCAACGACCGCGTCATCTACAACGACAAGAGTGGCGTGATCAAATACGATCCCGACGGCACCGGCTCGAAGGATGCGACCAAATTCGCCATCGTCGACGCCAAGCTGTCGATGAGCCATTTCGACTTCTTCGTGATCTGAAGCCACTTGCTGTGTTGGGCTGCGTGCGGGCGGCAGCCCAGCAGGCGCAATCCGCTGCCGGATTTGGCGGCGGAGGGCCTTTTCTACGCTGCTGCATTCGCAATCGTCGGGCCGACATTCCGTCGGATGACACTCCGTTCAGGCGCTGTTTCGCTCGCTTTCATTGTCCGCTCCAGGGCAAGTGTGCGACCCATGAAATGTATATCTTGAATAGCAAAATACTGAAGATCATGATGTTAAATATTAACGAACAAGTGACTTACATTTGATTCCCGTTGCCAATATCGAAAGATCAATCGATTCATCATAATTGTAATTTACTTGGTCGAATACTACCCCAAACACTGTAGCGCCACAGATTGCTCTAGTGGCCCGATTTTCGGGCACGTCTTGAGCAACGAGGCATTTGATGGCCATTTCAATTATTCGTGGAACGAACAAATCCGACGAGATCACGGGGAGCGACGGGATTGACCTGATCGTGTCGGGCAATGGCGCCGACTGGATCGCCGCCGGTGACGGTAATGATCTCGTCATAAGCGGCCGCGGCGGCGACCGGGTTTTTGGCGGCCAAGGCAATGATCTCTTGATTACCGGGCGCGGCAGCGATACCGCCCACGGCGGCACTGGTCATGACATCATCTTCACCGGAAAGGGAGATGATGTCATTACCGGAGGAGATGGA
>JAAEOR010000317.1 GCA_024222895.1 Hyphomicrobiales bacterium
ATGTCCGAGATCGCTGCCGATCTGGCCGGACGGCATCGCTGCGTCATCGTCCATCCCGGCAACCCGCCCTATCTGATTTCGCCCGTCGAAGTCGTACCGGCGCCGTTCACCGATGCCGCCACGGTCGAGCGGACCCGGTCCATGCTCACCCGCGCCGGGCTTCAACCGATCGTCATCGGCAAGGAGGTGGAGGGTTTCGCGTTCAACCGGCTGCAGGGGGCGCTCCTGCGGGAAGCCTATTGCCTGGTGCGCGACGGTGTTGCCACCGTTGATGACATCGACCGAATGGTTCGTGACGGTCTCGGTCTACGCTGGTCGGTGATCGGCCCCTTCGAAACCGCCGATCTCAATACCCGTGGGGGAATCGCGGCCCACGCGGAGAAGCTCGGGCCGGCTTATGCGCGCATGGGCGCCGAGCGCGGTCAACATGATCCGTGGACGCCGGAGCTGGTTGCCGGTGTCGAGGCATCCCGCCGCCGGCAGTTGCCGCTTTCCGAATGGGAGGACCGGGTTGCCTGGCGGGATCGCCGGTTGATGGCGCTGCTGCGCCATCGGGCACAGGCCAAGCCTTGATGGGGGCGGCAAGTTCTGCAACGGACACCGTTGCGATCGACTTCGAGGGCGAGGTGGTGCGGGCCCAGAGGGGAGAAAGCCTGGCCGCGGCGCTGACCGGAAACGGCGTGCGCGCCTTCCGCACCACCCGAACCGGTGCATCGCGTGGTGTGTTCTGCGGCATGGGGGTCTGCCAGGACTGTCTGGTCGAGGTCGATGGGCGCGCCAACCAACGCGCCTGCATGGTCATGGTCGACGGGCCGATGCAGGTTCGTCGCGAAGCGCACGCAAGGCCCGTCGCCGGGCCGTTCGCCGGGACGCCGCCGGACGCGGCGGTCGAGACGGAGCGCCCTGAGATCCTGATCATCGGGGCCGGGCCGGGGGGACTGGCGGCGGCGCGGGCCGCGGCACGCGCTGGTGCCGAGGTGGTGGTTCTCGACGAGCGGTCCGCCGCGGGGGGACAGTTCTACAAACAGGTCAGCGTCGATGGCGCCGCACCACCCGATCGCCAGCACCAGGAGGGGCGGGACCTGGTCGACGCTGTGCGGACCGCCGGTGCGCAGATCCGTTCGGAGGCGCTCGTCTGGGGCGCGTTCGAGCCGCGCCGGTTCATGGCGATCGCCGCAGGCCGGAGCGTCTGTTTTGAGCCGGGGACCGCGATCATCGCCACCGGCGCCTACGAGCGGGCCTGGCCGGTGCCGGGCTGGACCTTGCCAGGCGTGATGACAACCGGCGCGGCACAGACCCTGTGGCGCACGGCGCGCCGGCTGCCCGGGCGCCGGGTTCTGATCGCCGGCAATGGTCCGCTGAATCTGCAGCTTGCCAGCGAACTGATCGAAGGTGGTGGCGAGGTCGTCGCGGTGGTCGAAGCAGCGCGCGCGCCCGGTCTCAGATCGGTCGGCGACATTGCCGCCATGGCGCGGACGGCGCCACAGCTGTTGCTTGACGGGCTCGGCTATCATCGAAAACGCGCCCGCGGGGGATGTCCGATGCTGTACGAAAGTGTCGTCGCAGCCATCGCGCCCGCCGAGGGTTCTTTGTCGGTGAGCGTCGCGGGCGCGCACAACAGAACCGAGACAGTCGATGCGGTGTGCCTCGGCTATGGCTTCCTGCCGTCGCACGAACTGTCGCGCGTGCTTGGCTGCCGGAGCGACTATGATGCTGCCCGCGGCCACCTCGTGACCCGCCGCGATGCAGATGGTGCGACGACGGTTGCCAGTGTCTACGCCCTTGGCGATTGCACCGGGATGGGCGGTGCCCGCGTGGCGCTGGCGGAAGGCATAATCGCCGGCCTCGCAGCGGCCGAGCAACTGGGGTACACGCTGTCGCCCGAACTGGAGACTGAGCGGCAACGGGCCAAGGCCGACGCGGCCCGCCATCGACGGTTCCAGACCGCGCTGTGGCGTCTGTTCGCGCCCGGCCGGCCTCTCGAACCGGCGGCGACACCGGAGACCATCCTCTGCCGCTGCGAAGAGGTGACCTTCGCCGACGTCGAAGCGGCCCTTGCCGACGGTGCCACGTCGATCGGCGCGGTCAAACGGCTGACGCGGGCCGGCATGGGGCGATGCCAGGGGCGCTATTGTGCGCCAATTCTTGAGCAGTATCTGGCCCGACGAACGGGGCAGGGGTGCGACGAGTTCTCGGGCTTCGCGCCGCAGGTGCCGGTAAAACCGGTCGCTATCGCCGACCTTGCCGGCGGGCCGGATCGGGTGTGAGGGCGGTGCCAGGCATGGACATGGACGTTCCCGACACCATCGGCACCGCGATCATCGGTGGTGGACTGATCGGAACGTGTCTGGCTCTCTTTCTGGCTGAAGAAGGCCGTGATGTGGCCGTCTTCGACGACGGCCGTGTCGGTGGCAGCACGGCCAATGCCGGCAGTCTGCACGTGCAGATGCAAAGCCGTTTCATGCGGCTTTACCCGGATCAGGTACCGGCTCTGGAGGAAGGGCTCCATCTCTATCCCAAGGCGGTCGCATTCTGGCGTGATCTGGAGGCCGAGCTGGAGGCCGATTTCGAACTTCGGATGACCGGCGGCCTGATGGTTGCCGAGGATGCCGATCAGCTGGCCTTCCTGGCTGCAAAGGTGGAGCGTGAGCGCGCGCTAGGTGTCGAGAGCGAAATAGTCGAGCGCGACGAACTCGGCAGGATCGCCCCCTATCTAGGGCCGGCGGTCGTCGGAGCCGAACTGTGCCCGATGGAAGGCAAGATCAACCCTCTTTTTGCCAATGCTGCCTTGCGCCGGACGGCTGTCGAAAAGGGCGCTGCGTTCTTTGATCGCACGCCGGTCGATGGCATCAGTCGTGAGCGCGCGTGGTGGCACGTCAACACACTGCACGGAACCGTGTCGGCCGGCGCGCTCGTCCTGGCGGCGGGGTCGGGGACCAAGGCGCTTGCCGCCTCGATTGGCGTGCCGGTACCCGTAGCCGCCGAGCCCCTGCACATGAACATCACCGAAGCGACCGGCCCGCTGATCACACATCTGGTTCAGCATGCCGATCGCCCGATCACCATGAAGCAGCTTGGCGCCGGCCAGGTCGTTATCGGCGGCGGTTGGCCCGCGCGTCAGGCCGGTCCGATGCATCATCCGACGGTCGAGCTGGAGAGCTTGATCGGCAATGTCGCGCTCGGCGGCCACATCGTTCCGGCCGTGAGTGAACTGAATGTCATTCGGTGCTGGGCCGGATTGAACACCACTGGTGACGGCAAGGGGATCCTCGGCGCAGTGGAGTCCGAACCCGGCCTATTCGTCGCCGTTCCCGGTGATGCCGGCTACACCCTGGGGCCGCTCTCGGCGCGCCTGGTGGCTGACGTCATGCTCGGTCGCGAGGCGACCGAGGATTTGAGCCCGTTTTCGCCGTCGCGGTTTGGTTGAGTCGGCCGTCGAGGCCGGCCGTGATCGGTCTGTTGCCTGGGTTCACATAGCACGCCTTGCGTGCTTCGAGGCTCCGGCTGTCGCCCTCGCTCCTCAGCATGAGGAGCGGATTCTTCGGGTTTTGAGGAGCCGGAAAAATCGTGGGCCGGCCGACCTCATCCTGAGGTGCCCGGCGAAGCCGGGCCTCGAAGGACGCATGTCCCTTTGCCGCGCGTTGTCGCTCCCGATGCCCAACCGGATCGCGACAAGCCTATGAGTCAGCCGTCGAGGCCGGCGGTGATGCCTGCGCTCGCGTCGAGCAGTTCGTCGACAAGACGTGCCTGCATGTCCTCGATGGTCCAGCGCGGTGTCGGACAGCAGATGTTGAGCGCCGCGACGGTGAAGCCGCCGCGTCCCCTGATCGGCACCGACAGCGAGCGCAGGCCGATTTCCTGCTCCTCGTCGACGATCGACCATCCGCGGCGCCGCGTTTCCTCGATCGTTTCGCGCAGCCTGGCCTTGGAGGTTACCGTGTTCGATGTGAAGGCGGTCAGCTTGACACGCTGAAAATACTGGTGGAGCGCCTCGTCAGGCAGGGCCGCGAGCAGAACCCGGCCGGTGGAGACACTGTAGGCCGGCGACCGGTTGCCGACATGAATCCCGATGCTGATGACCCGATCCGAGGCAGCGCGGGCGATGTAGATAACACTGTCGCCGTCGAGGACCGCAGCAAAAACCGATTCCTGGATGCGCTCGGCGAGTTCGTCCATGACCGGCTGGGCGACCTGCCAGATATCCATCGACGACAGGACGGAAAATCCAAGTTCGAGAACCTTGGGGCGCAGGCTGAACAATCGTCCATTCGACTCGACATAGCCCTCCTTGTGAAGGGTGAGCAGAAAGCGGCGTGCCGTGGCGCGCGTCATGCCGGTGGCGGTGGCCACTTCGCTCAGCGTCATCTTGGGTTTGTGGCGCGTGAAGACACGCATCACCTCGAGGCCACGGGCCAGCGAGTTGACAAAATCGCGATCGCTTACCCCTTCGCCACGGTCTTCGAGTACCCCAATCGCCAGGTCGGAACTCATGCAGCGCCACCCATCATTCGCCTCTTTCAGTCTGCTCCAAGCTTGCAATGCACGACGATTCGACGTGATATACGAACATGTGTTCGCAGAGTGAACATCTCAAAGGGAGAAAATCAATGGTTCAAAAACCAGCGGCTTCGCAGACGCCTTCTGGAAACGGCCCGACCCGTCGATCCGTCCTCACGGGAATGGGGGCCGGACTGGCCGCCACGAGCCTCACGCCGTTCGCCGGAGGCGCGTTGGCGCAGGACGAGGTCACCTTGCGCTGGTGGTCGCCGCAATCGGCGCCGGCACAGCTTGCCGCCTACAAGAACCAGATCGCCGCATTCGAGGCTGCCAATCCCGGGATCAAGGTGGTTTTCGAACCGACCTCGGATGAAGGCTACGCCCCGCAACTCGCTGCCGCCTTTGCCTCCGGTGAGGTGCCGAACATCGTCACCCATCTTCCGTCCTTTGCCGTCCAGACCTATTACGCCCAGGGTCTGATCGAACCGGCCAATGATGTCATTCAGGCGATCGGCCCGGAGAACTACTATCCGGGTGCGAACAATGTCTACAAGGCGGCCGATGGCAAGTTCTGCGGCACGGGGGTCGGCAACACCGCCGCCAACATGTTGTGGCTGCGCAAGGATCTGATGGAAAAGGCCGAGATCGCCAAAGCGCCGGTCACTTGGGACGAGCTTCGCGCGGCGGCCCAGGCCATGCAGGGCGGCGGCATTTATGGCGCGCCGCTTCCCTATGGTCTCAACTCCATGACCTCACTGATCTTCATCGGCTTCATCCATCAGGGCGGCGGATCGATCTTCTCGCCGGATCTCGAAGTGGCCATCGACAGTCAGGGGACCTACGACGCGCTGGAATTCTACAAATCGATGCGGGAGCTCTGTCCGCCGGGAGCCACCGGATATTCCTGGGGTGAAAGTCTGACCGCCTTCGTCAGCGGCGCCACCGCAACCGGCATTTATGCCGGGCGGGTGCTTGCCAATGTCAACGCCCAGAACCCGGCAATCGCCAAATCCGTCACCTGCGTGACTTACCCGCGCATCTCGAACGAAGTCGCGCCGTGGACGTTCAACGACTTCCCGAGCGTGTTCATCCCGAAGGCGGCGTCCAACATGGACGAGACCAAGGCGTTCGCTGCCTTCCTGTTCCAGCCACCGGGCTATATCGAGCAGCTTCATGCGGCGCCGGGCCATGTCCTGCCGGTGCTGAAGACGATTGCCGAAAGCGCGGCCTACAAGGATAACCCGATCATCCAGGAGTACCCGGCCGAGATTGACCTGATGGCGAGCGCGGCTGCCGGCGGGTTCAACCTCGGTTACGAAGGGCCGGGCTATCCGTCGAACGACAAGGCCGGCGACATCATCGCCTCCAACGTCATCGCCGAGATGGTCCAGCGGGTCATTCTCAACGACGAGGACCCGAAGACCGTGGTCGGCGAAACCGCCGGCCGCCTCGAGGAAATGATGAAAGGCTGAAGGCCTTAACGCAACGCAATGAGGGGGTGGGCGCTCGCCCGCTCCCTCGCGTCTAGTCGTTCTGTTCCACGGTGATTGTGACAGTTTGAATGTTGGGATGAGGGCTTCCGTCCATCCTCCGCTCGTCCTCCGCGAAGGCGGAGGACCCAGATTCCTTTCTGGATTCCCGCTAGTCCGCGGGAATGAGCGGTTTGCAGGTGACGTCCGAACCGGCAACGCTGAATCCGTCCCTGCCTGTGCGATGCGGGGCGGATCAGAGACTGATACGCACACGCAGTCGCCTATGGTCGCCCCCTCCACCATGCTGCGCATGGTCCCCCTCCCCCACGACGTGTGGGGGAGGAGCGCCGTTGCGCCGTCGCGCCAATCCTCAGGGGAATATGCCCGTTTTCTTCTGAGCG
>JAAEOR010000318.1 GCA_024222895.1 Hyphomicrobiales bacterium
ATCAGTGAAAGACGTTTTCGTCTTCACGCAAATTGACTTGGATCAATCCGAAGCTTTACCTCTATATGCGTGACCAATAGAAGTCCGGCGAGCATCTTCGTTGCTCTCGCCGCGCAAGCGTCGGCGGATATTTGTCGATGGCCCCGGCGGGATTTCTTCGGGGCAACAACACGCCGCGGAATGCGCCGTTGGCAGAGCCAGGAAGTCCGTACTAGATCGGCCATCGGGGCCGCCTTTTTGAGCATTGTGGTCGCTGTTTTTTTTGGTCGGCGGGGCGCCGCTATCGGTTGAGTACGCGGACGAGACCCGGGCAGATGCCTTCGCCGACAATACCTTCTCGGCGGTCCGCGTCGCCGAGGAACTGGTCGCCGACCTGGCCCGTGAATCACCTGCGGCGCTCGACAAACCGAGATGGGAGCAGGGCATGCAAGTTACGAGATCAAGCGCGAGCCGGGTCCGGTCGCTGACGCTCGCCGCAGCGGCGGTCTTGATACCGGGGGCCGCCGCCGCCCAGAACCCGATTATTGTCACCACCGGCGCGGACGGCGGTCCTGGTTCTCTCCGCGCCGCATTGAGTGAGGTTGCGAAGAGCGAGGAATCGGTGCCGATTGTCATTGTGACCAGGGAGGATATCGGCATTTCCTCAACCTTGACCTATTCCGGCCGCGCGCCGCTGACGCTTCTTGGTGACGGTCAGACGATCTGGTCGAACCAGAACGAGACTCTGCTGGTGCTTTCCGAAGGCGCCGACCTCACGGTCGTCGATCTGGATTTCCGTGGACCCGGCGACTTCGACATTGAACATCGCGGCGACACATCGGGGCAGGGGGGCAAGGGGATTTTCATCGATGTCCGCGATGAACAAGAGGGCATAGTGAGCCTCGTGCTCGAAGGCGTCGCTCTTTCAGGGGTGGCCTACCATGGGGTGCACATCTCCGACTGCGACCTTGCCGACGATTGCGGCGGCGGCGCCGGGGGCAGTGGCGAGGGATCGGCGGCCTCCATTCACGTGCGCCTCAACGAGGTGGAGATCAATGACGTCGGCAACGGCGCCTTTGACGCGGACGGTGTCCGGATCGACGAGCGCGGTCCGGGCGACATTCAGTTCACCTCCTATGATTCCGTTTTTTCGGACGTAGGCGCAGACGGGGTCGAGCTTGACGAAGGTCAGGCCGGTGACGTTGTTGCGACCGTCGTCGACAGCGGTTTTGTTGACAACGGTGGGTACTGCGACGGCAACCTGCTTGCGCCGTTCTTGCCAGAAGACGACGAGGCCGAATTCGACGACGGAGATGCAACGCCGTCCGATATCCCGGGTGAGATCACCGGTTCGCCCGATGATCGGTGCTTTGAGCGGGAAGTGGAACTCTATGCGTCGGGCAATGTGGAAGCCTACGAATTCGGAATCGACTTCGACGATGGGCTCGACATTGATGAGGCGGGAGTCGGCGACTTGCGGATGACCATGGTGGAGAGCGAGATCCGCCGAAACCTGGATGAGGGCGTGGATCTGGACGAGCTGGATGACGGCAATGCTGCGGTTGTCTTCTTCGAAACGGACGCGGAGAGAAACACGGATGACGGCATTCGTGTGTCCGAATCCGGCGCCGGCGACGGTCTCGCGCTCGACGTTGTCGCCACGATGAATGGCGCCAATGGCATTCGCATGGAGGAGGAAGACACAGGCGATCTCGTGGTGGTGGTCGAAGGAAGCAGGACCGTCGATAACGATGATGGGGACGACACCGGGCTGCGGATGGCGAAGTCAGGGGACGGTCCCGGGACCTTGACTGTGCGCGATTCAGAGATCGCCGACGGAATTGACGCCCGCAATGTCACGGTGGTCGAGGAATGAGAAGTCGGGATCGACGTCAGGTCCTGGCGATTTGGGAAGGGTCAGGTACGGGCCTTTCGGCTGATGCCGCCGCAATCGGAAGGCCAGGAATGGAAATCACTCTGGACAGGGGCGACTCAAAGGGCGGTACATCGCTCATGTGGCGGGAACGGAGGAAACCGCCGAGCTCACCTTCTCAATCGCAAATGAACACCTGATCATCGCGGACCACACTGATGTGCCCGATGGTCTGCGGGGCACTGGCGTCGGCGAAGCGCTCTTCCTTAGGATGGTCGAGGATGCCCGCGCCAACGGCACGAAGATCATTCCGCTCTGCCCCTTTGTGAAGTCGCAATTCGCGAAGCACCCTGAAACACGGGATGTGACTTAGGCCGCCGCTCCGACCGGCTGCGCGGCGCCTGAGGCCCCGCCAGCTAGCCGGGGTCGTACACGCGGGTCGCTTCCGGATCGCCGGCATCGTAGGGCAGCGCCAGCAACTCGTCCCACACCGCGTCGGGAATGGGCCATGTCGCCCATTCGGCAGTCTGGGCCACCCGCTTCGGCTTGCTGACCCCGCAGATGGTCGAGGCGATCCGCGGATCGCGCAGTGAAAACTGCAGCGCTGCCGCGCCGACCGGAATGTCGTGGCGCCGGCAGACTTCCTCGACGCGCCGGACCGGCGCCAGCATTTCGTCGTCCGCGACCTGATACACATAGCGTGTCGCATCGGCGGTCCCCTTGGCGAGCGCGCCGCCCGCGAACGGCGCGGCGTTGAGAACCGCAATCCCGTTCTCGGCCGCATAGGCCACCATCTCCTCGGCGTTCCGGTTGGTCAGCATGAAGCGGTTGTGGGTGATCAGCGCGTCGAAGTCCCACGCCTTCAGCAGCGGCATCATGACGTCGACGCGCCCCGCGGCCAGGCCGGCCGCCTTCGCGATTCCCTCCTCCTTCATCCGCATCAGCTCGCGTAGCGAACCGTCCGGGGCCGTCACCTCGTCGGGGTTGGCGGCGTATTCCGGATCGTGGAGGTGGAGGATATCGACGCGGTCGAGGCCGAGTGCGCTCAGGCTCTGCTCGAGCGACCGGCGGGCCTGGGCACCGTCGAAGCGGCCACTGTCAAGGTCGCGATCGAGTTTGGTCGAGACGACCACACCGACCGGCAGGCCGCCGCGCTCGCGGATCACCTTGCCGATGCGCTCTTCGCTCCGCCCCATGCCGTAGGTGCGGCTGGTGTCGAAAAAGGGGTACGGCCCGTCGAAGATCGCCCGCACGGTCGCCAGTGCGCGCTCCTCGTCGACCTCGTAGCCGTAAGTCGCCGGCATGTCGCCAAGCGCCGAGGTGCCGAAGCAGATCGGCGGCACACTGATCCCGGTGTTGCCGATGGCCGTTGATTGGCCGGTCACGGCTTCGGACATTGCTCATTCCTCCCCTGGATCTGTCGACGGTTCAAGTTGCGTTTGCGCGGCGGGCTTGCCCCCGGGCAGCCGAACGCTACCAGCCCAAACCCCGCCGCGGAAGGGGGACTGGGCTGGCGTGCCTGGGAGCACACACTCCTCCGGTATCCCCAGATGGCCGACTATCAACGATTAAGTTCCCACCACGTGAGCCATTTGACAAGCCGGTCGGTGCGTTGGTGGCCGACTTCGGCGTCGACCGCCGGAATCCGCTGATTTCGTGATGTGTCGCTGGCAACGTGGCAATGCGCCGCCGCGCGTGCGGGCCGGCACAATGGCGGCAACGGTATTCGCGTCGAGGAGGAAGATGCCGGCAATCTCGGCGTGTTGGTCGAAGGAAGCAGGGCCTGCCGACAATGATGATGGAGACGACACCGGGCTGCGGATGGCGAAGTCAGGGGCCGGCCCGGGACGTTGACTGTTCGCAAAGAAACGGATTGCGAATCGAATGCTTGTCTGGACTGTTCCATCCGTGCCGATGTTTGCCCACGACGGGTTGGGAATGCCTGCAGAACGCCAAGGGCGCCTGGCGTCGGTCTGGCGTAGACAGGGGAAAAACCAGGATGCGCATCTTTCACTCGGGCCATCTGGGCTTTGACACACGCTGGCAGGTTGGACCGCTCGTTGCTTATCATCTCGTCGCGGCGCTTCTGCTCGCATCGTTCTTCTGGCCAGCCGCGTATCACGCGTTCTGGGAGTCATTGATGAACGGGTATTCCTGGCGCTCAACGGCACCCTGGAGGCGGGAGATGACCTTTGGTCGACGATCGTCGCCTTCACCAATATGCGCCTCTATGATGTGCTGAGTGCAGTCTTCCTCATCTGTCTCATTCTCGGCTTCATCTTTTTCGGCAAACAGGGGGATATCGGCAAGCGCTTCACGGCGGCGCTGTTTCTCAGCCTGTATGTCGTCTTCGTTGCCTTTGCTCGCCGCGAGAGCGGGATTCTGGAATATAGCCGCGACAGTCCGTCGATGGTGATCCTCGATTTTCATGACCTGCGAACCCTGTTTCCAGTCATGAACCCCAAGGTCACATCAGGCAATTCCTTCCCCGGCGATCACGGGATCACGAGCGTCCTTTTCATCATCCTGTTCTGGTATTTCGCCGGATGGCGTGCAGGCATGATCAGTCTGCTGCAGATCCCGCTCTTCGTCGTACCGCGTCTGATCGGTGGCGGTCACTGGTTTACCGACGCCGTCGTTGGCGGCATCGCTTTCGGGATGATGGCGGCAAGCTGGGCGCTGCTGACTCCGTTTGCCGGCTTCTGCTGTCGTGCACTGCTCAAGCCGGTGCGTCGGGGGCAGGAATTGTTGGCGCGACGCAAACCGGTCTGATTCCGACATGCCAACCGCCAAGGCAATCCGGATCTGGCTGCGACTCAGCTGGTCAGCCGTCGCGAGTGCCTCCGAAGATCATGGCCGAGAGGCCACCGTCGACCGTTATGGTTGAGCCGGTGACATATTTCGAGCCGTCCTCCGCAAGGAACACTGCAGCACAGGCCACATCCTCGGGCACGCCGGCCTTCTGGAGGGCAACCTCGCGGCGGATTTCGCTGGCCAGCTTTGGTTGTTCATAAATGCTCGGCGCATTGGGAACGTCGATGGGACCGGGTGCGATCATGTTGCAGCGGATACCATGCGGGCCCAGGTCGACGGCCATTCCGCGCGTCAGCATCGCGACGCCGCCCTTGGCCGACACATAGGCTGCCGCGTTCGGCTCCGACATGAAGCTGTTCACCGAGCCGATCGTGATGATGCTTCCGCAGATGTCTTCGGCCACCATTGCGCGCGCCGCCGCCCGGCAGGTGAGAAAGGTGCCGGTCAGATTGATGTCGATATAGCGGTCCCAGTCACGGTTGGTGAGGTCGAGGAAGTTGCCGGTGCCCCACTTGAGGGCGCCACAAGCGACAAACACATCGACCCCCCGGAGAGTCGACCGGGCTTCGGCCATGGTGCGCTCGATCATTTCGCGGTCGGCAAGGTCCTGAGCGATCGGAGCAATCCGGTCAGACGGCCATGTGGCGGCCTCCAGCGGTTCCGGAAGATCCATCGCGACGACGTGGGCACCCTGGTTGGCATAAGCAAACACGATAGCCCGCCCGATCCCGCCCGCCGCGCCCGTGACGATGCAGCGTTTGTCGCGGAGCCGGCTCCCGGCCGAGGTCATTCGACACGCTCCCCCGTGGCCGCATCAATAAGATGAACCGTTGCCGGGGCGATGTCGCCGGAGACTGTCATATGCGGATAGAGCGCATAGCTCTGAAAGACCATGGCGATGTTTCGATCCTTGGGCGGGATGGCTGATCCCGGATTGGACCACCGGCTGTTTCCACGGCCTGCTTTTCTCCACCTTCGGCCTATCCATTGGTGTTGCGCACCGATCCGTTGCGCCTTATTCCACAAAACGGCAATCTCGTACACAGCTGTGGCGCCATACTGTGCTTCGATCCCAGCGGCCATTCCTGACGGCGGGACTGGACCCGTGCGCCGATGAAAGGAGACATCGAAATGGAAGCCGTGCAACCTCCCCTCGACGAGTTCAAGGGTCATCCGGGTGCGGAAGGGATGGCTACTCAGCTCAAGGATATCAACAAGTCGCTGCCGTTGCGTGTCCTGTCCGACGAGGACTGGAAGCACTGGACCACAAAGGGCTACGTGATCGTCAGACAGGCGGTGCCGATGGGAAATGTGGAACGGACCATCGACATCCTGTGGGAGTTCGAGGAGAAGGATCCGAGCGACCCCTCCACCTGGTACACACCGCAACGCCGTGCCCATGGTCGCGAAGAACTGAACAATGCCGGCATGGTGGAGATCTACAATCACCAGTATCTCTGGGACAACCGACAGGAGCCGCGGCTCTATAATGCCTATGTCGACATCTGGGACCGGGAGGATCTCTGGGTCGGTATTGATCGCGCCAATCTTCTCCCGCCGAAGAAAACGCCGGGGAACCCGGACGGTTTCATTCATTGGGATGTCAACACGTGCCTCAGACCGCTGCCGGTCGGCGTTCAGGGCGTGCTGAGCCTGGTCAGGCAGGACAGGGAGATCGGTGGCTTCCAGTGCATTCCGGAGCTTTTCGCCAATTTGCAGCAGTGGGCCAAGACCCAGCCGGCAGACCGCAATCCGATGCTGCCGGATATCACCGGATTCACGATTGAGAGGGTCGAGATGGACCCGGGCGATCTCCTGATCTTCAACAGCCTTCTGGCCCATGGCGTTCGGCCGAACCACTCGAAGGACAGAGTTCGGATGGCGCAGTACATTGCCATGTATCCCGCGCGCGAGGACGACGAGGAAGAGCGCCTGGAGCGCATCCGTCTCTGGCGGGAGCGTGACCACCCGCGTGGCGGCTGGCCCGGCGATCCGCGCGAGTGGGAAAAGCACCATTGCGAAACTGCCAGGCTGACGCTGCTCGGCGAGAAACTGCTTGGTCTCAGACGCTGGCGAGACCAGTGATCCGCCTCGCCGGGCACCGGCGTTCATGGTCGTCGTTTACCAGGACGATCTGGCGGCCTGGACGACCGTAAACACTCCAGCACTCCAGTCGTCATCGGTGGCCGGCACGGCATTGGCAAGAACTGAAAGGCCGGGCGCTGGCCAAGCGTCAGCGGGGCCTTGGCCGATCCCGGTTTTGGCACCTTGATCTTACCAAGACAAAATCACAAACCAGCCCACAAAAAGCAGTACCGGGAAGAACACTCGGGCCTGGCGGTCGATCTGCAAGGCGCGTTCCTCGTTCCCGTGCAGGGTCAGACGCCCGGTTATCAGAGCCTCAACAATCGACAGGAAAACCAGCAGGATGGCCCAGCTGATGCTCTTGTCGAGTAGGGTGAGATAGCCGAGCCTTGGTAGTGTCCCTGAGACTGCAAGATTGAACGCAATAACCGTCAGCATTGACGTCGCGCCAAGTCCGATCTGGAATTCGAAGCGAATGGGCGGTACCCAGAATATCGTCCACGACATGGCGACGACGAGGAGCAGCGGCGCCATGACCCGATAAAGATAGTAGTCCCATTGTCGAACGGCGCTGATCGTCAGCGTCAGCACGCTCACCGCAAGACCCAGCGACTGACGTTCTATCGTGACCGCTTTGATCGACACGCCGGTGACATCCCAACCTTCGATGTTGAGACGGCTGGCGATCCAGGTATTTTCCTCGTCGACGCGAAATATGAGGGTGTCATCACCTTGGTGTATCGAGCCAACGCTGATCTCGAAGTTGTGCCTGTCGAAGGGAAACCGGCGCAGGCTGTGGTAGCTGGAAACCTTACCGACGAAGCGCTGCTGATAGGTGACCATGCCGTCCTCGCCGATGACGACCTGGTCTCTGGCATTCGTCCGTTGTGCTCGCAGGTTCGATGAATTGTAGATCACTACATCGGGCGTCCACACCTGGGTGCGCATGTATCGACAACCATCAAGTCCCGCGAGCCGCGGGTCACGCCAGCTGAAGGTGCCAAAAATATCGAGATTGATCTGCTGGTTTGCATCGTCGACGCCGAGGATGTCGGCGACAATGAAGGACGCGGTGATCTCAGTGGGCTGACTGAGCGAGTCGGGCCGCTCGCCCGTTCGCATGTCGGGGAGATCGCAGGCGAAGGCCCCACCCGCAATAGCTGACAGAGCAACAAGCGTCACCGCTGCGGCGCGAAGAATTCCTCGCATACCGGTACCCCCTCCCGCAAGAACAAGACCAGCCAGTCCCGCGTCGGTCAAGTCGTACGTTTGGCGAGTGCACCGGTAGTCATAAACGCACAGCAAACTCGAACGTGCGCGCTGAGGGCCGGACGATCAACGGGTAAGGCGGGCGTCAGTCACTGCCTTGCCACCCGGTCACGGGTCGATACCGTATGCCGGGCAAAGCGATTTCCAGCATTGGGTCCTCGCTGGTGTCGCCTTGGCTGGAGTCGGCGTAGTCAACCAAGCCCTGATCGGTCCGCCGGACCAGCGTGTGCTGCTCCTGACCAATGCAAAGCCGGCCTCGGAGACTCAGTCGATCCAGGAGGCTGTCTTCACCCTCAGCCGCTACACCGAGCAGTTCACCTGGCGTGATGCAGCAACTGGCAGGATCCTCGCCGAGTCGGACTTCTTCGAGCCGCTCACGATCAACTCGTTGACGGCGCCGGGATTCGGCGGCAGGGTGTACTACCCGACCGCCGTGGGGAGGGGCTTTTATGTCCTGCAGGCTAGGCCGGAGCGCCAGGCGCCCAAAAAATTGATCGAGTATCCGTAGGAGGATCCAAGATGAAACGCTGTTTTTCGATTTGCGCGGCCGCGCTGGCACTTTGCGGCACGCCGATTCTGGGTCACGCCGAAGACGTTGATATGGCCGACATGTCCTGTCAGGAACTGATGGACATGTCGGTCGAAGAGGTTGTCGTGACGGGCGCCTGGATGTCCGGATTCTTCAACGCGAAAGCGAACAACACGGTTCTTGACACTGAGTTGATGCCGGTCTACGGAGCCGCGTTGGGTGAGTATTGCGCGCAAAACCCCGAAGAACTGTTGATGCAAGCCGTCGGGAAACTCTTCGTTGTCGCTGAATAGATGCTTGGGTCGGAAAACAGTTGCGGAGGGATTCGCAATTGCGATCGGTCGACTCATGCCGCGCAGGTCTTGTCGCAACGGCTACTGCGCTTGGATCGTCGGGCGGC
>JAAEOR010000319.1 GCA_024222895.1 Hyphomicrobiales bacterium
GACATGAAACGCCGCCGGTTTCCGACAACGTCGTCTCCATACGTCACGCCTGAGCCCGCGTTGTTGCGCCACGCATCCGGAGAATGAAATGGCACATTCACTTGATAGGGCGAGCGGTGATGGTTCTGTGCCGACCCAGGCGCGGTCCGGCGGCCTCGATGGCGCCGCCGTGCAGTCGGCCCGGGTCGATCTTGCGGCGTGCTTCAGAATGGCCGCGCGACTGGGGCTACAGGAGGGCATCTGCAACCACTTTTCCGCTGTCGTGCCCGGCCACGACGATCTTTTCCTCGTCAATCCCCATGGCCTCGCCTTTGCCGAAGTGACGGCATCGAGTCTGTTGATTTGCGATTGTCACGGAGCCGTCGTGGCCGGCGACGGCGTGCCGGAGGCCACAGCCTTCTTCATCCACGCACGTCTGCACCACAAACTGCCGCGCGCTCGTGTCGCGTTTCACACCCACATGCCCTACGCCACCGCGTTATCGATGACCGACGGCGAGCCGCTGATTTTCGCCGGGCAAACGGCCCTCAAATTCTACGGACGCGTGGCGGTCGACAACGACTATAACGGACTGGCGCTCGACCAGCAGGAAGGCGATCGCATTGCCGCATCGGCGGGTGATGCCGACATCGTCTTCATGAAGCACCACGGCGTGACCGTGCTCGGCAGCAGCATCGCAGAGGCCTGGGACGATCTCTATTATCTGGAGCGAGCCTGCCAGGTGCAGGTCATCGCCATGTCGACCGGACGCCCGATCGTGCCGATCGACCCTGAGGTCGCGGAAGCCGCCCGCCAGCAGATAAACGTTGGCAACGCCGAGTCGGCCCGACTGCACCTGGAAAGCGGGAAGCGTCAGCTGGATGCCGACGAGCCCGACTACCGCCACTAGCTGGACATGTTGCGGCATTCGATCCAGGCGATCGTCGCGCGGATCAACGCTCCGGCCTGACCGGCGATCAACGCAGTCAGCCGGTGGCAACCGGATTGATCGAATGGAGGAGAAGACAATGACCTGGACCGGCGTTTTCCCTGCGGTCACCACCAAGCTGGGGGCCGATGGATCCCTCGACGTCCCGGCGACCCAACATAGCATCGACAGGGTCATCGAGAACGGCGTGTCCGGCGTGATCGTCCTGCCGATGCTTGGCGAGAACGCGTCGCTGTCTCAGCCCGAACGCGATGCGGTTCTGTCGGCAGCCAAGGACGCCGTTGCCGGCCGAGTACCGCTGCTTTCGGGGCTCGCAGAATGTTCGTCCAACGACGCCATCGCCGCCGCGCGCCGGTACAAGTCGCTCGGGGCGGAGGGGCTGATGGTATTTCCCAGTCTGGCCTACCGCACGGATCGCCGCGAAACGGTCGCCTGGTACAAGGATGTTGCGTCGGCTTCCGACCTGCCGATCATGATCTACAACAATCCGATCGCCTATGGAGTTGATGTGGATGTGGCAACGCTGGAACAGCTTGCCGACGTCGAGACCATCGTTTGCATCAAGGAGGAAAGCGGTGACATTCGCCGGGTCACCGACCTCTATAATGCCTTTGGCGACCGGTTCTCCGTCTTCTGCGGAGTCGACGATCTCATCCTCGAAAGCCTTGCTCTCGGGGCTACCGGCTGGGTTTCGGGAATGACGAATGTCTGGCCGGCCGAGTGCGTCCGGATTTTCAACGCCGGACGGGCCGGCGACATCGAAGGCGTGCGCGCCTTGTATCGACTCCTGACCCCCGCCTTCCATCTCGATACCGACGTCAAGCTGGTGCAATACATCAAGCTTGCCGAGTACCTGGTCTATGGCGCCCCGGATGGCGTGCGGGCGCCGCGGCTGCAGATCGAGGGGGAAGAGAGAACCCGGGTCGAGGCGGTTATTCGCAAGACCGTGGCCGACCTCGAACAGTTCTCGTGAGCGAAGTGGGAGATTGAACCAGAGGCTGATGAAACCGGAATTCAATATCAAGTCGCCACCGGAGCCATCCGACCCCGGATGATGAAACCAAGGGAATCGGCTATTTTCGGCCCGGCTTCGGTTTTGTTTCTTTTCAGAGCCATCCAAGAAAGATATTGCGGTTTTTCTACTCC
>JAAEOR010000320.1 GCA_024222895.1 Hyphomicrobiales bacterium
CCTGCGTCACACCGCTGTCAGTCGCGCCCGTGCCGCGGTTCACTTTGCTCGCGAGGATGGGATCATCCAGCCAAACAACAGTGTCGGTATCCCCGACGGTTCGATATGTTTGGCTCGACGACATCATAAGAGGTTGACCCATGCATGCCACGCTTCCGGCCGCCGCCGTCCTGCTCGCCGCTTCGCTCGGAACAGGTTTTGCCCAATCGCCGCCCGACTGCGCCAACGCCACAAGCAACGTCGAGATGACCGATTGTGCCTGGAAGGCCTACAAGGCCGCCGACAAGGAACTCAACGTTGTGTGGAAGCACGTGATGGCGACCATCAAACCGGAGGACTACCTGCCGGCTGACGCGGCCAAGACCTGGAAGGACGATCTTCTGAGCTCCCAGCGCGCCTGGATCACCTTCAAGGAGAAGGATTGCGATGCGGTCGCCTATGAGTGGTATGGCGGGTCCGGTGCCAATCTTGCCGTCGGTTCGTGCCTTTACAACCACACGCTCCAGCGGACCAACGACCTGAAAGCGCGCTACTTCAATCGGTAGAGCGTTTTCAGGAAAAGTGCTGGCACTTTTCCGCCCGGACAGAGCGAAGAACTACAGCCGAAAGCAGCGATGCCCAACTGATCTGGGCTAAGCCTATGCCGGTTCAGCCACAACCGGCTGCGCGTCCGCACCGCCGCGCGGCAGCGACCAGAATGCGGCGACAGCTGCCAGCAATGCCCCGATGGCTACAAACGCCATCCCGACAGCATAGGCGGACAGAAAAGCCGACTCAGTGGCTAGCCGTAGTGGATCGTCGCCTGCGGGCAACAGCCCGAAGCGCGGCGCACCTGCAGGTGCACCGGCGAGATAGACCCGGCTCGCCAGCGCGCCGATGATCGCGACGGCGATCACGCCCGCAAGCCGGCTCGCGGCATTATTGACGCCGGAGGCCGCGCCGGACTTGTCCTCCGGTGCGGCGTTCATCACAGCTGTCGTCAAAGGCGAGACGACAATCCCCATGCCGACCG
>JAAEOR010000321.1 GCA_024222895.1 Hyphomicrobiales bacterium
CCACTGTAGAACGAAACCGTCGCGATCCCATGCCGCCTAAAGGCGTGGGGTTTACTGATCCCCTATCGGGGACTCTAAATAGAGACGACGGCCGCGCACGCCGTAAGGGTAACAAATCCCTTGGGTTTTCGAAATCGAAATTCACCGTGCCTTGACGCTCCCGGCAGCATTCTCTCGAAAACAGCGATTAGGGTTCGCGGTGCCGACGCCGGTTACCCAGCGCCCCACGCACAGATCCGTACGAGCGGTATTCCCGCATACGGCTCCTGCCTTGGAGATCGGTCGCGCCTCGGGACGAATCTAACCGTGAAAATGGGGATTGAACGAAACAAAGCCCCAGTGCGGATCGCTCCGGTCCGGAATGACAAATTCGTCCAGCTTGTTAGGTGCGTAGGCTGACTCCGACAATGCCACACCCAAGAATCTTGTGGGCTGTTCGTCGGCTGGTGAATATCCGCGTAGAGGGCTCGGCGGTCATCTGCCCCCATTCTCCGTTGGTGTCGGCAACCGTGGGCCGACTAAAGAATCCCGGCGCCGAGTTCCGCCGGCTGAGCATTTGCGCGAAACATCCTGAACAGTTCGCGACCGAGGCCGAATTCGTTGGGGGCCAGATCGGCAGTCGCTGCTTCGCGCGAGGCAAATTCCTCGTTGTCCACCAGGACATTCAGTCGGCCGCGCGGTGCATCGAGGCGGACGATATCACCGTCGCGGAGCTTGGCGATGGCGCCGCCATCGGCCGCTTCCGGCGTCACGTGGATCGCCGCCGGAACCTTGCCGCTCGCCCCCGACATTCGGCCGTCGGTCAGCAAGGCGACCTTGTGGCCGCGATCCTGCAGCACCCCAAGCGTCGGAGTGAGCTTGTGCAATTCCGGCATGCCGTTTGCCTTTGGCCCCTGAAACCGGACGACCGCAATCAAATCTCGCTCAAGTTCACCGGAACCGAATGCCTCGCGCAACTCGTCCTGGGAATGAAAGATCAGCACGGGCGCCTCGACCACCTGATGATCGGGATTGACCGCCGAAACCTTGATGACCGCGCGGCCGAGATTACCGTCGAGCAGCCGCAATCCACCCTCCGCCGAAAACGGGGCCGAAGGTGGGCGCAGCACGGTCTCGTCTCCGCTTGCCGCCGGTGGCTCGTTCCAGACGATTCCGCCGTCCGCGTCGAGTTCCGGTGTTTGTGTGTATCCGGAAAGCCCGGTGCCCCAGGCCGTCGTGACATCGTCGTGCAACATGCCGGCGGCGAGGAGTTCACGAATGAGGTACTGCATCCCCCCGGCTCTGTGAAAGTCATTCACATCGGCGCTGCCATTGGGATAGATGCGCGTGACCAGCGGCACGACTTCGGACAGGTCGGCAAAATCATCCCAGGTCAGGCGAATGCCGGCCGCCTTGGCGGCAGCAACCAGATGGAGTGTGTGGTTGGTCGAGCCGCCGGTCGCATGAAGTCCAACCACGCCGTTGACTATCGCCCTCTCATCGATGACGACGCCGACCGGCGTGTAGGCATTGCCCTGAGCCGTGATCGCCAGGGCGCGCGCTGTTGCCAGCTGCGTCAGTGCATCGCGCAGCGGCGTGTTCGGGTTGACGAAGCTCGCACCGGGAATATGGAGACCCATAATCTCCATCAGCATCTGGTTCGAATTTGCGGTGCCGTAAAACGTGCAGGTGCCTGGAGCGTGATAGGACCTGGCCTCGACCTCGAGCAAATCATCCCAGGTGATCTTGCGCTCGGCGTAGAGCTGCCGGGCCTTGGATCGTTCGGGATTGGGTAACCCCGAAGGCATCGGTCCCGCGGGGATAAACACGGCGGGCAGATGGCCGAAGGAGAGCGCTGCAATGAGCAGGCCGGGCACGATCTTGTCACAGATGCCGAGATACACCGCGGCGTCGAACATGTCGTGGGAAAGCCCGACCGCCGCGGCCATCGCGATCGTATCGCGCGAAAACAGCGACAGCTCCATGCCCGCCTGCCCCTGGGTCACGCCATCGCACATGGCCGGGACCCCGCCGGCAACTTCGGCGACGCCGCCGGCGGCCCGCGCGGCTTTCTTGATCAGGTCGGGGAACCGCTCATAAGGCTGATGCGCCGACAGCATGTCATTGTAGGCGGTTATGATCCCGAGATTCGGCACGGTATCGCCGCGCAGCGCCGCCTTGTCGGCGCCGCCACAGGCCGCGAAGCCATGGGCCAGGTTTGAACAGGACAGTCGGGTTCGGTTCGGCTTGCGTTCGGCCGCGGCCGTGATCCGATCAAGGTAGCGATTTCGACCGGATTCGCTTCGCTTGACGATGCGCTCGGTTACCTCCCCGATGCGGGCATCAAGGGTCATCATGCAGTCTCCTGGTGAACTCCAACACGGGGCGGTGGTATTGCTTCTGCCGAAGAATACCGGGCGTTCGATGCGGGACCAGAGTGGCCATCGCCCGTTCTTTGGCAATCTGCGGCACTTTCGGCGGGCCGTCGTGCGGCTGCCGATGCTTAACATGGATCGCCGCAGTGTTACCCTTCATCCCGAGTCGATCGGGGGTTCGCTTGGCTGACAGGTCAGAAAACTCAGTTGTACGGTTGATCCGCTTCCTGGCGCTCGGCGTGCCAACCGTGTCCCGCATTGTCGCGGTCGCCCTGGTCATGGTGGCCGGCGGCATCGCCTTCTTCAACATCGGCGACTATCAGGACGACAACAGCCGTGCCGAGGCGGCGTTCCTCCTGGCTGCGGCGGCGATCGCCGCCGTCGCGATCGGTTTGCTTTTGCCAGGTCTTGTCCGCCGATTCCTGCCGCCGCGCTAGTGGTCCGATTCCGACATTTGCTGTCCCCTGCAGATGTCATATTCGCTCCACTGGTCATTCAAGCTCGTCATGCCATGTCCGTCCGCTGCGTTCGACCAGCGCGACGGATGCCGACGGTCCCCACGTGCCGGCGGTATAACCCTTGGGCTCGTCATGGGCCCGCTCCCAGGCCTGGGCGATCGGGTCGACCCACCGCCATGCTGCTTCGACCTCGTCCCGTCGCATGAACAGCGTCTGGTTCCCGCGGATGACGTCGAGAATCAGCCGCTCATAGGCGTCCGGACTGCGGACTTTGAATGCTTCGGCAAAGCTCATGTCGAGTGGCACGTAGCGAAGCCGCATGCCGCCTGGCCCGGGATCCTTGATCATCAGCCACAGCCGGACGCCCTCGTCCGGCTGGAGACGGATCACCAGCTTGTTCGGCGCAAGGGCTCCCGCACCCTCACCGAAGATCGAGTGCGGAATTGATTTGAACGCGACCACGATTTCCGACACGCGAGCTGCCAGGCGCTTTCCGGTGCGCAGGTAGAAAGGCACGCCGGACCACCGCCAATTGGCGATTTCCGCCTGAATGGCGACGAACGTCTCCGTGTCGGTGGCTGGGTTGTCCACTTCGCTTGAATAGGCGGGCACCGAGCCCTCGGGACCCGCACCGGCGCGATATTGGCCCCGGACCGTAAGCGTCGACGCATTGGCCTCGTCGATCGGTACCAGGCTGCGTAGGACTTTCAGCTTCTCGTCGCGGACCGAATCCGCGTCCATGTAGGCGGGCGGCTCCATGGCGACCAGGCAGAGAAGCTGCAACAGATGGTTTTGCACCATGTCGCGTAACGCCCCCGCCTTGTCGTAGTAGCCGCCGCGTCCCTCGACACCGAGGGTCTCCGCCACCGTGATCTGCACATGATCGATGCTGCCGTTCTGCCACAATGGCTCGAAGAGCGTATTGCCAAAACGCAGTGCCATCAGGTTCTGGACCGTCTCCTTCCCGAGATAATGGTCAATCCGGTAGATCTGGCTCTCGGCAAAAACCGAACCGACATCGTCATTGACTGCGCAGGCGGACTCCAGATCGTGACCAATCGGCTTTTCGATGATGACCCTCGTCTCCGGTGTCACCAGGCCTTCCTCGCCAAGCCGCTTGCAGATCGTGCCAAACAATCCCGGTCCAACGGCGAGATAGAATGCGCGAATGCGGTCGCCGCCCGCCTTGAGCAAATCGGCCAGGTCGCTCCAGCCGGCATCGCCGCTGGCATCGACCGATCTGAAATGCAGCCGCTCGACAAAAGCTTCGACAGCGCCGTCATCGCGCTCTTCGGCGGGGACATGGTCCTCAAGCGCCTGACGGGTGGCATCCCGATAGGCCTCGTCGCTCATTGCCCGGCGAGAGACGCCGATAATCCGTGCGCCCGGCGGTATCTGACCGTCGAGGTGCCGCTGATAGAGGGCCGGCAAGAGTTTCCGGTAGGCGAGGTCGCCCGCGCCACCGAAGACAACGAGGTCAAACGGCTCCACGGCGATAATGCGGCTTGGCATTCGAAACTGCTCCTGGCGGCTTTTTCCGGTTTCTGCGGTTGCGGTCTACACTGCCATGCGAGATTTTGGCAGAGGCTTGGCGAGAAAAAACAGCTTCGAGAGGGAAATTGATGTCGGAAGTAGAATGTTTGGTTCCGGCCGGCGACTGGACCGGTGAAGGCGCGGTATGGCACGCAGCTCACAACGCCCTTTATTGGGTCGATATCAACCGACTGCTGATCCACCGTTACGACGCGGATACCCTGTCGACGCGCAGCTGGCTCTTCGACCGACCGCCGGCGGCCCTGGCGCTGACCGACAGAGATGACACAATCCTCGTGGCCCTCGGCGGCGATCTCATACTGTGGCAGCCGGGCAATGATGCCCGGGCCGAATTTGCCCGGCCGGAGGACAACTGGCCAAAGGCCCGGCTGAACGACGGCAGGGCGGATCCGGCAGGCAATTTCTGGGTGGGCTCGATGTTCAACAATATCGGGGCCACGGGCGAAACCGTCGATATCGAAGACGAATCCGCAGGCCGGCTCTTCCGGGTGGCGTCTGATGGTTCGACCTCGATCGAGAAGACCGGCATCGCGATTACCAACACTTTCGGATGGAGTCCGGATCAAACAAGATTCTACTGCGGCGATACGCTACCCAACACGATCTTTGTCTGGGACTACGACGCCGCCAATGGCACCGCCACCAACGAACGTCCGTTCTTTTCGGGCTTTGATCGTGGGCTACCGGACGGATCGGCCGTGGACAGCGACGGGTACCTGTGGAACGCGCGCTACGGGGGCGGTTGCGTCGTCCGCGTCGACGCCGACGGCAAGGTCGACCGGGTCCTCGAGGTCCCGGTCGATAACGTCACGACCTGTACGTTCGGTGGCCCCGACCTGAGGACACTCTACATCACCACAGCCGCCGGCGGAGCAAACCCGCGATATGCCGGCAGCCTGTTTGCCTGGCGGGCGGACGTGCCCGGCCTGCCGGAAAACCGGTTCCGCCTGCCACGGTGATCGGGCGCGTTCATCCCAGGTTCAGCATCGGACCACAAGATTGCCGCCATTACCGTGCCAGTTTCGCCGCGCCTGGCCACCACAAAGACGGAAAGAGCCATGGGTTACCGCCGCATCTCGATCGCAATTGCAACCACTGTGTTGTTGTGCAGCGCACCTGCCGCTGTCGCCGACACCCGGATATTCTCTGCTCGTGCCAGCCTGCCGGATATTAGCATCGACCAAGCCTTTCGGAACGGCGAGGAACTTGCGGTTGTCGGCACCGGCAATGATGGATCAACCTTGTTTCGAATCGACAGCCCCAGCACGCCGGTCGGCTGCGCGAACAGAATCGAGTTTGTCGCCTCCACCGGGCAGCGGGTCGAACAGGTCGCGGACATGTGCGTCCTTAACTGGGACGTCACGGTAGAAGTCGAGGCAGAGGAGGTTGCCGCGGACACCGACGACACGATCCCGCCACTTCCCGACGATGCGACGTTCACACAATCCGTGACTGTCTCGACCGACAACCCAACGCTCACCATCATCTCGATCAGCCTCGACGGCGACCCGGTCTCGATCACCGGCCGTCAGAACGGCACGGTCGTCTTCGAAGTCGCCGGCACCGATGAAGGGATCGTTTGCGATCGCAGGGTCGGCTTGACGCTGTCGAACGGTTCGAGCGTTGAATCAGACAAAAATATCTGCCTCAACGACTGGAATGTCGTGGTCGCTCTCGACGATGAGAATGCCACAGCGGCTACCGACGACGGACCGCCGCCGCCGCCAGAAGTCCCGACACCGGCTGCACCGAATCCGCCGGTCGCGACCACCGTGACACCGTCCAACCCCAACATGGTGTGGACTTTCTTCAGTTTCGACGACGGCGCGACCCTGCTCCGCGGCATCCCGGAGACCGACGCGACCGAATTTGTCGCAAATTGTGAGCGACGCTCCGGCGTCATCCTGGTGACACTTACGGATTCCGGCGTTATCGGCCTTGCTCCGGGGAGCGCCATCCCGATCACCTTTTCGGCCGGATCATTCACTCAGACCTATCCGGGTACCGGTTCGGCGATGGATGATCTTGCCGGCGCATCCATGCCGGAGGTCGCGATCCCCAGCAGCGACGCCCTGTGGTCGGCGCTTATTCGCGAGCAGAATCTCGAAGTGGCAGCCGGCGGATGGCGAACGGTGATGTTACTGAAGGGCAGTGCCCGACCGGTGCGGGAGCTGCTTTCAGCCTGTTCACAGACTCCCGTCGCACCATCGCCGTCGGTACCGCAAGGCGGCCCGGGCATCGTCGCCAATTATCTCTGCGATAACGGTGCTGCGATATCCGTGACATTCAACGGTGCCCAACAGACCGCCGTGGTCGTCGAGGCCGGAGCGCCGCCGCTCACCCTGCGGTTTGCGCCCGGTGCCGGGAATCCGCGATACGAGGCCGGTCCCGCCCGTCTGGTTATCCGGGACGACGACGAAACCCGGTTCAGCCGCTTTGGCGGCGGGGCAACGACCTGTCGGGCGCGTTAATACCAAGGGTATAACCCGCTGACGTAAAAAGGGTCTTGGCGACGCGCCACGACGCCACCCGGCGTCGTGGCGTTCCCTTCCTCCATGGCGCGAGGCTGCCGCGTCTATCGGCGATTGGCGACAGCAAGTCTGGTGCAATCCGGCAACTCCGACTAGAAAACAGATATGGTCGAAATTGCCGGAAGACGCACAGCCATGCGTGGCGCATGGGCTGCCGAGGCCCTCGCGACGCTTTCGCTTGCCTGGCCCCTGGTGGTGACCAACCTGACCCAGGGCGCGCTGGCGTTCACCGACGTCGTCATGATGGGCTGGCTCGGACCGGATGCGCTCGCGGCCGGAGCGCTGGCCACCAATCTCCATTTCACCTTCCTGATTTTCACCATCGGGTTGGTAACCGCCACGGCGCCGCTCATGGCAATCGAGATCGGTCGCAGGCGGAATTCGGTACGCGATGTTCGGCGCAGCGTACGCCAGGGTCTTTGGGTCGCAATCACCATCTCCGTGCCAATCTGGATAGTGCTGTGGAACGGTGAGTCGATCCTGCTGGCTATCGGCCAGGAACCGGCGCTGGCCGCCGAGGCAAGTCGCTACCTGCGTACGCTGCAATGGGGGATACTGCCGTTCCTTGGCTATGTAATCCTGCGGAATTTCATCTCGGCGCTGGAGCGTCCGCGCGCCGCGATTCTGGTCGGTGGCAGCGCAGTCATCGTCAACGCCGGCCTCGTCTATACGTTCATGTTTGGCCCATTCGGCCTGCCTGCCCTGGGACTGCCGGGTGCCGGCATCGGCACCTCATTCACGCATTTGTTCATGTTCTGTGGCATGGCCGCGGTCGTTTCCTTCGATCGACGCTTTCGTCGCTATCAGTTGTTCGGACGCTTCTGGCGACCTGACTGGGCGCGATACCGGGATCTTTGGCGTCTTGGGTTGCCGATTGGCGTCACCCTGGCCTTTGAAGTGACCATCTTCACGGTGTCCGCGTTCCTCATGGGTTTGCTCAACGCGGAGTCACTCGCCGCGTACCAGATCGCTATCCAGATTGCGACCCTCGCCTTCATGGTACCGCTGGGGCTGGGCATGGCAGCTACGGTGCGGGTTGGTCGAGCTTACGGTCGTGGGGACATCGCCGGCATAGGGCGCGCTGGCTGGACGGCATTTGCATTGGCGATGACCTTCGCGATCGCCACCGCCACGACGATGCTCCTCGCCGGCCGGCCGCTTGTGGGAATGTTCCTGGCCCACGACGAACCAGCCAATCAGGCGGTGGTCGGGCTGGCCATGAGCTTCGTGATCTATGCCGGATTGTTCCAGTTCTTCGACGCAGGCCAGGTCGTCGCGGCGGGCATGCTCCGCGGACTTGGCGATACCCGGGTGCCCATGATCTTTGCCGGCATCGGCTACTGGGGTGTCGGATTCACTTTGGGCGCGCTGCTCGGGTTCGCGACGCCCCTGGCCGGGGCCGGAATCTGGATCGGCCTGGCGACCGGCCTTGCCGCGGTCGGCATCCCACTGACCCTGCGGTGGTCGCGGCGTGATCGGCTTGGCTTGACGACGCGGCCGCCACCGGACGTCCACGCCTGACGGCTACTCGCCATAGCGCCGACGCATCGCCTGGACACCGTACCAGGCCAGCGCCACGATCTCGATGGCGATCAGGCAAGAGAAGGCGACTTGATAGGCCTCGATGGAATCTCTGGCTCCACCGGACCACAGATGGGCGATGACGCCGAAACCCAACTGGGCAACGAACGCGTACAGGAAAACAAGGACGTTTAGGCCCGTCATTGCGCGGCCGGCAAGCTCGGGCGGAAAGTGCCGTCCAAGGATTGCGAAATTGAGCAGCGTAATCTGGGACAAGAAACCATAGGCCAGCCAGACGACGATATTGCCCGGCGCAATGTTCGCAACGATGGCCAGTTGGAAAACGACATAAGCAGCGGTGCCGATAAAGACGATCGTGGACAGCGGCTGTTTGGTGATCTCCGAAACACGGGAGAAGAGACCACCGGAGAGCATACCAACCGTCATGGCCGCCGCGGTCGCCAGAAGATATTGCGCCGCGCCCGAAGGTGAGAGACCGACGACCGTCTGCAACCAGGGTCCAAGCCACAATGACTGCAACGCAAGAAAGCCGCCGAAACTTACGGTGAACAGCGGCGCGATGTGCCAGAACAGAGGCTCGCGGTAGACCCTAGCCAAACCCTTGAGATCGCTTCGCAAGCCACGCGGATTGGCCGTGCCGGCATCCCGGTTGACGACGTATATGAAGATGCCGGTCAGAATGATCACGACACCGACAACAATGCACAGAGCCCGCCATCCGTAGGCGATCTCAAACCATTTGGCCGGCGAGGTCGCCGCGATCGCACCCAGTCCGCCACAGGCCAGAATGACGCCATTGTAGAAAGGCAGCCGCTCCGTCTCGACCCGGTCGGCGACTGCCTTGAAGGCGGCCATGAGACCGCCGGCGACCCCGATACCAAGGAGTGCACGGCCAAGAAGCAGGACGACGACGCCAGATGCCATGGCAAACAGGATCATGCCAAGTCCGCCGACGACAAAGAATAATGCCTGGGTGGTGCGCGGACCCAAATAATCAAGCAGGAGGCCGAGCGGCAGCTGGGTCAGGGCAAATCCAAGCATGAATGTCGAGGTGGCAAGACCGATCTCGAGGTTGTTGAGATCAAGGGCCTCGGCGATCGGCCCACCCAGAATGGCATTGATCGAGCGGCCGGCCACGGCAACCGCGAACCCGAGGCCGAACGGCGCAATGACCGTCAGCCACAACCCGGATTGGCTAACGCTTCGCTTTTCTGTCGTCACGGTCGGTCTCCTGGGCGGCCTACGGCCCGCATCCGAACGGAAGCGACAAAACCCTAATCGAGCGTGCGCCGATAGCGAACCAGAGCGATCGCCGCGACTACGGCCCAGAAGACCATCAATGGCCAGAGACTGGCGGCAATGTCGGCCAGCCCGACACCTTTGAGCATGACCGCACGAACAATCCGCAGATAATGGGTCAGAGGGATAATCTCGCCGATCACCTGCGCCCAGACCGGCATGCCGCGAAAGGGAAACATGAAACCGGACAGGAGGATCGAGGGAAGAAAGAAAAAGAAGGTCATCTGCATCGCCTGCATCTGATTCCGGGCGATCGTGGAAAAGGTATAGCCGAGAGTCACGTTAGCGGTGATGAACAACAATGTAGCGCCCAGAAGCACCGACATCGGTCCCTTCATCGGAATGGCGAACAGCAGCGCCGCCGCCACGAGGATGACGGCGACCTGGGCAAAGCCGAAACCGATATAGGGCACGATCTTGCCGATCATGATCTCGTAAGGCCGAGCAGGCATCGCCATCAAGTTCTCGATCGTGCCGCGCTCGACTTCTCTGGTGAGCGCCAGGGCGGTCATCAGGATCGTCGTCATCGTCAGGATCGTGCCCAGCAGCCCCGGGACGATGTTGTACGCGGTGATCCCTTCCGGGTTGTAGAGAAGGTGAGTCACCACGTCGATCGGCAGACTGCCCGGCGCCAGCGCAGTCAAGGAACCCGTCGTGTAGGGAGTGATCGCCGAGGCAATGATCTGGTCGAGCGAGGCAAGTCCATTCGACGTCGCGGCCGGATCGGTCGCATCAGCCTCGAGGAGGAGTTGCGGGCGCTCGCCACGAACGAACTGGCGCTGGAATCCCGGCGGCACCGTCAGGATGAATGTCACTTCGCCGCGGTCCAGCTTACGGCGCGCTATCGCCTCGGTGATCGCCTCCGGGTCGACTTCGAAATAGTCGGAGATCTGCATGGCCGTAACGATCGAACGGGCGATCGGACCATTGTCGGCGACGATGACCGCTGTCGGCAGGCGCTTCGGATCCGTGTTGATCGCGTAACCGAACAGGACCAGCTGAAGGACCGGGATGCCGATGATCATCGCAAAGGTCAGCCGGTCGCGACGCATCTGGATCAGTTCCTTCACCATGATCGCGATGATCCGCGACCAGGAGAAGGAGCGAAGCTTGGCCGAATCACTCTTTGCGGATGTGCCGGGCGCGGTGGCACCCGTGGCGGTCATTGTCCGGTTCCCTTGCCCGCGCCGTCATAGTTGTCGGCCGACTGACTCATCAGGCGAATGAAGACATCCTCAAGGGTGGTCGCGTCCGGCGCCGCCTTCGCCGACGTGCCGGCGATCACCTGACGGACACTTCGTTCAAGCAATCGCTCATCGGTGCCGACAACGTGGAGGTCGTTGCCGAATGACGCGACCTGCTCGACACCGGGCTGGTCCTTCAGCCGCTTCGCCAGCGCCGTGCTATCGCCATCGGTGACAACGAAAGTGTGGAGCCCGGATTCCTCGATGACCTCGGGAACCGTGCCACGGGCAACAACGCTTCCATAGGCGATATAGACGATCCGATGGCAGCGCTCTGCCTCGTCCATGTAGTGGGTCGAAACGAGAACGGTCAGTCCGTTTGCCGCCAGATCATGGATTTCGTCCCAGAACTCGCGCCGGGCCTTCGGATCGACGCCGGCGGTCGGCTCGTCCAGCAGAAGCAGCTGCGGTTTGTGCATGATGCAAGCCGCAAGCGCCAGCCGCTGTTTCCAGCCGCCCGACAGCGCACCGGCCAACTGGTTCTGCCGGTTGGTCAGGCCCAGCTGTTCGAGCGTCTCATCGACATAATGCGCCCTCGGGGTCAGATCGTAGAGGCGTGCGACAAAGTCGAGATTCTCGCGGATGGTGAGATCCTCATAGAGCGAGAATCGCTGGGTCATGTATCCGACTTCCAGCTTGATCAGGTGGGCCTGGGTGCGGATGTCGTAACCGAGACATTCACCTGTTCCGGCATCGGGACGCAGCAGTCCGCATATCATCCGGATGGTGGTCGTCTTCCCGGATCCGTTCGGCCCCAGAAAGCCGACAATCTCGCCCCGACCGACAGTCATGTCGATGTGATCGACAACCGTCTTGCCGCTGAAGGCTTTGGTTAGACCGTGGATGTCGATGATTGGTGCGACGCTCAACTTGCGTCTCCGTCCCCGATCAGGCGGACGTCGACGGGTTGGCCAACCTTGAGCGATATCGCTTCATCGAGCGGTTTTGCCTCGGCCCGAAAGACCAGCTTCTCGCGATTGTCGCGGGTGTAGATAACCGGTGGCGTGTACTCGGCATCTGTGGCGATGAAGTCGATCAGCGCGACAAGCCCCGGTTGGCAGTTGTCGCAATCGACCGAGATCCGAGCGCCCACTTGTACAGTCGCCAAGAGCGGCTCGGGCAGAAAGAAGCGGATCTTCTTGTTGGCCGCCGGGAGCAACGAGACGACGGGCTGACCGGCGGAAACCCTCTCGCCCGGTTCGTAGAATGTCTCCTCGATGAACCCCTCCGACGGCGCGCGCAAAGTCCTGCGCTCAAGTGCAATGCGGGTCTGGGCGAGCGTCGCTTCCAGCGCTTCCACATTGAGTTCGGCAGCCTCGATTTCTTCTGTCCGCGCCGGGAGCCTGGCAACAGCGAGCTGCCGCTCGGTCGCTTCCACCTTGGCCAGGCTCGCGTCGCGACTGGCCCTTGCGTTATCGACAGCGGCCTGAGACACGACGCCCTTTTCGAAAAGCTGGAGCTGTCTGAGATATTCCTCTTCCGCGAGACTTTGTGACGCGCGTGCTTCGTCAAGCTCGGCGATGATCACCTGCAGCTCTTCCGGTCTCTTGCCGGACAAAAGATTGGCCAGTTGCGCCCTGCCCTCGGCGAGTCGTGCCTGAGCGCCGGCAACGGCCTCTGCCTCATCGGCGGTATCGAGGCGAAACAACACGTCATCGGCGGCAACCATCGCCCCGGCAGAGGCAGGCCGCTCGATCACCCGGCCCGATGTCTCGGCCGACACATAGACATAGGTACCGTCCACATAGCCCTGCAGCGACCCATTCTCGCCCTCGCCGGAGCAGGCCGCCAACAGACCGACTGCAACGATGACTGCAAGTCTCGTCATCGTGTCACCGCACCGTCAAGGATCGCAGTGCAATGTCCGAGGATGACCTGGCGAATGGAGCCGCGCTCCGGGTCACCGATCGATACCCACCCCATGCTCCGTATCACCGTGGCCCGAGTGACCCTGAAGACCAGTATCTGACCGATCAGGGCGAACATGCGAAGCTTGATCTCGTCGTCCGGGCCCTCGCGCCCCAACGCAGCGGCAATAAGCCGGCTACCCAGAATGTGCGAGCGGCTCATCAGGTCGTAGATGACATCAAACGCTTCGGTTGGCTGCATTTGCTCGCGGATGATGAACTGCGCCCAACGCTCGGCCTCATCGGACCCGACGATCAAATCCAGATAGGTGCTCAAGACCCGAAGGAGGGTGTCTCGTGCTGCCTCCGGTGAGGCAAACGACTCGGAGGTAGCCGCGGCGGCCAAGGTCGGCCCCAACAGTTCGCCCATTCGTCCGGCAATATGCTCGGCGACGGCGAGATGCAGAGCTTCCTTGCTTCCAAAATGATAGACGATTGCTGCCAAGTTCGCGTCCGCCGCCTTGGCAATCTGCCGCGTCGTGGCGCCCTCGAAACCGTACCGGCCGAATATATCGAGTCCAGCCGCGATCAGCCTGGTTCGGGTTTCCGATCCTCTGTCCCGATGGGCGCGTCGATGGGGGCGGGACCGCAGCTGTCTCGAGCGCGTAGGGTTGTTGCCTGGCGGTCGCACCCGGGGACTTCCCGGCGACCGCGAGCCGTCCTCGACCGTCTCGGCCATGGCTTTCATTCCTGCCTATCCTACTAACCTATCTCACATTTCCGCGTTTAAGTCAATCGATCGATTTAATGACGTGACAGCAAGCGGTCCCTCCGGGAAGGAACCGTGCCACCATTTCCGAGGCGATGTCGAGTTCACTGCACTGGATATCTACGATGACGCTGTCAGGGAAGTCGGTCGCGCGGATCACTCGGCCACAACGGGGCTGCGCTCCGTTTTAATCTCGGGCTCAGCCACAACATCCCTTTCGCTGGAAAAAATGCGTTCGATCTCGGCCATGTGGGGATGGTCGATTCCAGCAGTACGAAGTTCCGTAAAGTCGGCCAGGACAGCGTCTTCCCAAGATATTTGGCCCACGCTCTCTCCGCGGTGGCCAAGGTAGATTTCATCCGCCTCGCGGAGCTTGCCTTGAAGCATGAGAGCGTGTGCCAAGTTCGTTGCTAGCCAGGTTTCCGTCGGCGCAATGGCAATGGCCTCGCGCGATGAGCTTTCCGCCTCAGCCGCTCTGTTCGCATGCAAATAAGTGAAGGCGGCATTTCCCAGCCCTTTGGCCAGGTCGCTCCGCAGCTCAGCGTTGTTGGAATCGGTGTCGACGAGGCGGCGGCGAATGCCGAGGCCCTCCTCGTAGGCCGCAAGCGCCCCGCCAGCATCCCCGGCATCCAGCTTCAAGTTGCCGATCCTGTCGAGGCTGACCGAGACATCCCATTGCCATTCAGTGTTGGCCGGGTCGGTTTCGGTCAAGCGGCGGCGAATGGCCAGGCCCTCCTCGTAGGCCGCAAGCGCTCCCGCAGTATCACCGGCACGCAGCTTCACGTCGCCGATCCTCTCGAGGCTGAACGAGACATCCCGTTGCCACTGGGCGTTATCCGGGTCAGTGTCGGCCAGGCGGCGGTGAATGGCGAGGCCCTCATCGTATGCCGCAAGCGCCCCGGCAGCATCCCCGACACGCAGCTTGACGTCGCCGATCCTCTCGAGGCTGACCAAGACATCCCGTTGCCACCCGATGTTGCCCGGATCGATCTCGGCGAGGCGCCGGCGAATGGCGAGGCCCTCATCGTAGGCCGCAAGCGCCCCGGCAGCATCCCCGGCATCCAGCTTCACGTCGCCGATCCTCTCGAGGCTGAACGAGACATCCCCTTGCCACTCGGTGTTGTCCGGGTCGGTGTTGGTCAAGCGGCGGGCAATGGCCAGGCTCTCCTCGTAGGTCGCCATGGCTCCCGCGGCATCACCGGCACGCAGCTTGACGTTGCCGATCCGGGCAAGGCTGAGCGAGACATCCCGTTGCCAGCCGGTGTTGTCCGGGTCGGTTTCGGCCAGGCGGCGGTGAATGACGAGGCTCTCTTCGTAGGCCGCAAGCGCCTCCGCGGCATCACCGGCACGCAGCTTGACATCGCCGATCCCGTCAAGGCTGAACGAGACATCCCGTTGCCACTGAGTGTTCTCCGGGTCGGTGTCGGCCAGGCGCCGGGCAATGGCCAGGCTCTCCTCGTAGGCGGCACGCGCCCCCACGGCATCCCCGGCAGCGGCGTATGTGTTGCCGATCCGGGCAAGGCTGAGCAAGACATCCCCTTGCCATAGGGTGTTGTCCGGGTCGGTGTCGCTCAGGCGGCGGCGAATGGCGAGGCCCTCCTCGTAGGCCGCAAGCGCCTCCACAGCATCACCGGCACGCAGCTTCACGTCGCCGATCCCGTCAAGGCCGACCGCGACATCCCGTTGCCACAGGGTGTTGGCCGGGTCGGTGTCCGCTAGGCGGCGGCGAATGCCGAGGCCCTCATCGTAGGCCGCAAGCGCCCCGGCAGCATCCCCGACACGCAGCTTGACGTCGCCGATCTTGTTCAGGCTGATCGAGACATCCCCTTGCCATAGGGTGTTGGCCGGGTCGGTGTCGGCCAGGCGGCGGGCAATGGCCAGGCCCTCATCGTAGGCCGCAAGCGCCCCAGCAGCATCCCCGACACGCAGCTTGACGTCGCCGATCTTGTTCAGGCCGACCATGACACTCCTTTGCCACTCGATGTTGTCCCGGTCGGTGTCGGCCAGGCGCCGGCCAATGGCCAGGATCTCCTCGTAGGCCGCAAGCGCGCCGGCAGCATCACCGGCACGCAGCTTCACGTCACCGATCTTGTTCAGACCGACGGCGACATCCCGTTGCCACAGGGTGTTGGCCGGATCGGTGTCGGCCAGGCGCCGGGCAATGGCCAGGCCCTCCTCGTAGGCGGCACGCGCCCCCGCGGCATCCCCTACAGCGATGTATGTGTTGCCGAATTCGTGAAGCATCGCAAATCGGCTGCGCTGCACTGCGAGGTCGTTCGGTGCCGCGTCGGCCAGGCGCCCCATCGCTGCCTCGACCCGGGTCAGGACAGTCCGGAGCGTTTCTAAACGCATACCCTCCACGTTCTGCAGCCCCTGCGCGATATCGAATATCACCTGGTCGACTGTCGACTTGGCGATTTCAAAGTTTCGACTAGCCCGCTCGGCTTCACGTGTGGCGCGAGCCTTCTCGGTCTCGGCCCTAGCGCGTGCTGCTTCCGCCTGGGCCCGAGCCGCGTCCGCGGCTTCAGCCTGTTGGTTTGCACGCTCGGCTTCCGCGTTGGCCCGTACGGCCTCAGACTCGGCGACCTGCCGTTGTCCCTCGGCAATCTCAGCCTGGCGCACCGCCTCGCCTTCCGCCTGCATTGCGTATAAGCCGGCGCCCGCGGCCGCCAAGGCAACAACTCCAAGAACGACTGCCGCAATACGCGTGCGGCCGGTGAGCCTCCGTGCGGCATCGCGCTCGGTTTCCGCCTGTCGAAGGTGTGCCTCCTCCAGGGCCCGGCGCTGTTCCTCCGCCTTGCGACGACGTTCCATCTCGGCGGCCTCGGACGCGCGGACAAAAGCAGCCTCGTCACTCGTGAACCGCGCAGGATGATCGATCAGCCAACCCTTGGCCCGGTCGAGCAGGATCCCTGCCATCAATCCTTTGGCCCGGTCGGACTCAGGCAGGGCCTTCCAGTCGGCCAGCTCTCTTTCCAGCCGGTTACGACCAATGAGGAACTCCTCCTCCTCGTCCAGCCAACCAGCAAGCAGCGGCCAGACACGGAACAGAGCCTCATGGGCGACTTCGATCTGACGCACGCCCTCCTGCTCGCGCACCACCAGCAATCGCGCCTCAGGCCCGGCGAGCGCTGCGGCCAGCCGGCGGCTCGCTTCGGGCAGTTCATCCCACCGCGCCGCATGGCGGACGAAGCCGCCCTCGTCATTGACCCGTACCAGACCGGGTACGAAGGCTTCCCGGAGCGCCATCAGTTCCGCTTCTGAAGGCTTGGTCTCTGCGATAACCCTTGCCGCGGTTTCGCGGACGATCGTCTCCAGCGGCGACAGGCCTGCGGCCGCATCGCGCAGACTCTCATACTCAACAAGCTGGATCCGGTTGTCATCGCCGAACGCGTCGTAGAGGCGGCGGAGCGCATAGGCGACAAGCGGCAGGGCGTCGGTGGTCTTCGCATCAGCCGTGATACGGGTGACCAGTTCCGGTTCGACATCAAGACCGACAATGCGGGCCGGGCCGCGGACGATCTCGCCAATGCGCTCCACCGGTAGCGGCCGCAGGGTGAAGTCCTCGAACTCGGCAGTCAGCCCCTCGGCCGTCTGCATGTCGCCGAGGTGGTCGGAGCGCAAGGTCGCCACGGCGACGAACGGTAAGCCAGAAGCCAGCAGTTTGGACAGAAAGGCGAAAAATCGTTCCGCTGTCGCAGTTGGTGTCCGGGTGAACAACTCCTCAGCCTGGTCGATGGCGATCAGGACGCCGGCGCGCGGGGCGCCGCAGGCCTCGGCCAGAGCGGCGGCAATGACCCTTGGGTCGACGTCCGGCACCTCTGCTCCCGTGATCGCATAGCCGGCCTCGGTCAGGCTCAGCGCCAGGCCCTCGAATGGGTCGGTCTCCGGCCGGAGCGGCGTCAAGGTGATCCATTCCCGCCGCGCCCGCTTTAACCGCGGGATGAGGCCGGCCCGGATCAGCGACGACTTGCCGGTGCCGGATTCGCCGAGCACCAGCACCAGCCGCCGGCCGCCCTCGATGCGGCGAGAGTCGAGCCGCTGGACCAGCCGGCGGATGTCGTCGTCGCGGCCGAAATACACCGCCGCGTCCGCCTCGTCGAAGGCCAGGAAACCGGGATATGGAGCCCGACCGGCCGGGAAGTCGAAGCCGCCTTGCGAAAGCAGGGCCACTTCCGTCAACCGAAGCGCCAGGCGTTCCAGCCCGCTCTCCCGGTCTTTGGTCAGGTCAAGCTTCTGGAGATCGTCGCCAACGAACTGATCACCGGCCGGACTCACCACAACCGGGAAGACTGCCTTGCCGCGCGAGCGGGCCTGGGCAAACTCGGCAAAGCACCATTTCGACTCGAACCAGTTCTTCGTAAGAAGCAGGATGACAGCCTGGGCCCGCTCCAGCTCGTCGTAGAGCGTCTGCTCCCAGCGAGCGCCGGCGGGAATACCGGAATGCTTGTCAATGTCGAGAAAACCCTGATCGAAGCCTTGCGACTTCAGCCAGGCAAACAGCGCCTGGGCTTCCGCATTGTCACGGCTAGAATGGGAGATGAAGACACGCGCCATGGCCCAATCTTAGTCGCTGGGTGCCCATCCTCAACCCATTCCACGCATGTCAATCGAGCGATACCATGACCTAACGAGGGAAATCTTTGGGCGGTAGATATTCAGGTGAAGAGACAGGCCCGCCGGGCAGCGGGGCTCGACTATCACCCTTGCTCCACTGCGCCTAAAGCCGATCCCGGAGCGCGTACCAGGTCATGCCGGCGACCAAAGCGGGGTAGCGAAACAACCGTCCACCAGGAAACGGCGGACACGGAAGGGCTGCAAACTGATCGAAACGTCCTGGATCGCCAACGATGGCACGAGCGACGAGCTTTCCGGCATAGGGCGCCAGCGCGATACCCTGGCCGGAATATCCCGAGGCGACATACAATCCGGGCCGAAGCCGGCGCACAAATGGTAGCCGCCTCATGGTGACCGCAAGCCGCCCCCCCCAGGCGTAGTCGATCCGGGTCGATTCCATCGTCGGATAGACCTTCAGGAGATGGTTCCTGACGAATGCGGCAATGTCAGCGGGGGGACGGCGTGCATAGGTCTCGCCACCGCCAAAGATCAAACGCCCGTCGGCGGATGGTCGAAAATAGTGGACCACGAAACGAGTGTCGGAGACCGCCTCACCGGCCGGGATCAGCCCATCCGGTTGACCTGCACCGATCGGCGCCGTCGCCAGGATGTAGTTGTCGATTGGCATGACACGCGTTTCTGCATCCCGGTCGATCCCGTCGAGATAACCATTGCCGGCGAGGATCACGGTTTCTGCCGTCACCCGACCCCGATCGGTCCGGATGACCCAGTGTTTCTTGCGGGATACCCCGGTAGCCTGGCTCCCTTCGAAGATCCGGGCTCCAGCTCCCGCGGCGGCCCGCGCCAGACCGCGCGCGAGCTTCAACGGGTCGAGATGACCTCCACCATTGTCACGGCGACCGCCATGGTAGTGATCCGTGCCGATCGTTTCGGCGAGCGTGCCACGATCGAGCCACGTCACGGCCTCATAGCGGTACTCGTCGCGGAGCTTGTCGACATAGGCCCGTTCCCCCGCCACCAGTCGGGGCTTGTGGACGGCCTCGATCAGCCCGAGGCGCCAGTCGCAGTCGATCCGGTGACGGGCGATGAGGCCGAGCGTTGTTGCCTTGGCTTCCTCCCCGAGGCGCCAAAGCCGCCGGGCATCATCTCGTCCAAAGCGGGCCTCAAGCCAGTCCTGATCTCGGCGCTGACCGGAATGAAGCTGCCCGCCGTTGCGGCCGGATGCCCCCCAACCGACGCTATTGGCCTCCAGCAGGACCGTGTCAACGCCCTTTTCAGAAAGATGAAGCGCGGCCGACAGGCCGGTAAACCCACCCCCGATGACCGCCACATCGGCGCGGATCGGCTGGTTGAGTTCGCCATAGACCGGCACAGGATCGGCCGAGGCGGCGTAGAGCGACGGTGCTTCGGGCAACCGCATGTCAGACGTCGACCCCGGACCGGCTCACGTCTTTCGCGATCCTTGCGGATAAGCCGTGCCGTCGGCATGGGCATAGCCAGGCTGGCCAGTCACGAACATGAGATCAATATCCGGATAGTGGGCAGATCCGGTTTCGGCTCGTGATCCAATCTCCAGAATCACGGCGTCGCGATCAGACCGGTTCTGAAGACAGTGGCCATCCGCCACGCCCGCCTTGAACCCGGCGCAATCGCCAGCAACCAGGCGCTGCTCGCCGTCATTGCTCACCAGGATTACTTCGCCCTCAAGGACGTAAATCAGTTCGTCTTCGTCGGTATGCCAATGGCGCTGGCTCGACCAGCTTCCGGGAGGCAGCCGACACAGGTTGGTTCCGAACTGAGTCAATCCGGCCGCATCGCCGAGCCGCACCCGGCTGCGCTCGCGACATGGCTCGTCATAGGGTGGCGGATAAAGCGTACCGACGACCTTTGGCGCCGCCTCGACATCAATCTTTCCAGCCATTGTCCGCCCCCCACCCTCTTCTTTGACCTGAACCACACTCCGCCTTCTGTATCGGATTGCTGCCCGCAGGCCCATCTTTCGCTCTTGCCGGGCGGAAAAGTTGGCCGTTTTTCCTGAATGTTCTAAACATTGAGCAACAGATACTCGCGCTCCCACGGGCTGATTACCTGCATGAATGTCTCGAACTCTGCCTGCTTGACCGCGCGGTAGGTCCCGACAAAGCGGGGCCCGAAAATGTCGACCAGTTCCTCACAGCCTTCGAGCAATGCCACGGCCTCCAACAGACCGCGCGGCAGGTCTATTTCGTCAAGATTTGCCCCCCCGGAAACGGGCTCTGCCGGGGCGATATCACCCAGCATGCCGAGATACCCGCATGCTAACGAGGCCGCGATCGCCAGATAGGGATTCGCATCCGATGACGGGATGCGGTTCTCGATCCGCCGCGCCTCCGGTGCCGAGTTCGGAACCCGCAATCCCACGGTACGGTTGTCATATCCCCAATCGGTGTTGACGGGTGCGGATGAACGGCGCTGAAGACGCCGGTATGAATTGACATAGGGCGCGAGAATAGACGCTACGGCCGGCAAGAACCTCTGCGATCCACCGATGAAGGCGAAGAACGCCGCGGTCGGTTCGCCGTCAGCGTCGGTGAAAATATTGCGTCCCGTCGCGGCGTCGTTGACCGACTGATGGATATGCATGGCCGATCCCGGCTCTCCGGACATCGGCTTGGCCATGAAGGTGGCATACATGTCATGCCGAAGCGCCGCCTCGCGAATTGTGCGCTTGAACAGAAAGACCTGGTCTGCCAGCGCCAACGGATCGCCGTGGCGCAGATTGATCTCCATCTGCGCCGCCCCCTCCTCGTGGATCAGGGTATCGATTTCGAGATTCTGCTGTTCGGAAAAATCATAGATGTCGTCGAAAAGGTCATCGAACTCGTTGATGGCGGCAATCGAGTAGGACTGGCGCGCTGCCTCCGGACGCCCGGACCGACCGGTTGGTGGCTCGAGCGGATAGTCCGGGTCCTTGTTGGGACGAACGAGGTAAAATTCGAGTTCGGGGGCGACCACCGGACGCCAACCCCGCCTTTCGTAAATATCCAGGATGCGGCGAAGGACCTGCCGGGGCGCGATCTCGACCGGTCCGCCATCCGCGTTGCGCGCGTCATGGATGATCTGGGCAGTCGGATCGTCTTCCCACGGTACAACCCTCAGAGTGTTCAAATCCGGCTCCAGGAGAATATCCCGATCCGCCTGATCGCTCTGGAACGACTCATCGTCCCGCGGCCAGTCTCCGGCTATCGTCTGTGTGAAGATCGAACCCGGCATCGCCATGATCGGACCGGTGAGGAATTTCTCCACCGGCATCATTTTGCCACGCGCCACTCCGGCCAGATCAGGGACCAGACACTCGATGTCTTCGATCCGCCGCTCCTTCAACCACGCGCGCGCAGCATCGAGCGAGGGGATTGTGGCGGATGAGGACGCAGGATTGGACGTCTGGTCGGCACGGGTCACGAAGCACCGCAGGTTGGAGTCGGTACGGGGCAAACGCGGATTTTGCGCGCATTGGCGCCGGCGAGCAACCGCCGGCCGGAAGGTGCCGCGCGAGTGGAGCGAATTTGACATTTGAGTCCCGCTCGCCGCAAGGCTCTCGTTCAAATGCCCAATTCAAAAACTCCACTAGAATCAGATAGTTGCTAGTGGTCCTGATGACTCCGACCTTTGCTCGGGAGGGTGCAGCAGGAGGGTTCCAGATGCCGGAGTCGGACCACTCAGGGCAAGTCAATGGTTGTCGGTCCTGACATTTGAAATTAACGTGGACCAAACACCGATTGGCACTTTTCTCCTGGAGTTGTGGTCATGAATGGTTCTTCGCTTCGATACCCGCTTGCCTGCGTGATGCTCGCCGCCGCCTTTGGCCCGACCAACGCCCAGGACAATGTCGTCAACGTCTTCAACTGGTCGGATTATATCAACGAAGACGTCCTCAAGGCATTCACCGACCAGACGGGTATCCGCGTGGTTTACGACGTCTATGACGCCAACGAAATCGTCGAGACAAAGCTACTGGCCGGCGGTTCTGGTTACGACATCGTGGTCCCGTCGGCATCGAGCGCCGCCCGTCTGATCGAGGCCGGGACGCTTCAGCGGATCGACAAGGATAAGGTACCCAATCTGGTGCACGCATGGCCGGAGATCAACCAACGTCTGCAGGCCTACGATCCCGGCAACGAATACGCCGTCAACTACATGTGGGGAACGACCGGAATTGGCTACAACCCTGACCTGATCAAGATGCGAATGCCGGACGCGCCGGTCGACTCCTGGGACATGATCTTTAATCCTGACGTAGTGTCCAAGTTCGCCGATTGCGGCGTTCATCTGCTCGACACGTCGGAGGAGATGATACCAGCGGCGCTCAACTATCTGGGCCTCAATCCGAACTCGAAAAAGGGTGACGACATTCGCCAGGCGGGAGCGTTGCTGAAGTCGATCCGACCCCATATCCAGAAATTCCATTCCTCGGAATACATCAACGGATTGGCCAACGGCGACATCTGCCTGGCGGTCGGATATTCCGGAGACATCCTGCAGGCCCGCGATCGCGCGGCCGAAGCCGGTGCCGGCATCGTCGTCGACTACGTCATCCCCGAGGAAGGTGCGCTGATGTGGTTCGATTCCTTTCTCATCCCTGCTGATGCGCCAAACCCCGACAACGCTCACGCTTTTATCGATTTCATGATGCGCCCGGAATCGGCGGCGGCCAATTCAAACTATGTTTTCTATGCCAACGGCAACGTAGATTCCCAGCCGCTGCTCGACCCCGATGTCATCGACGATCCCGCTATCTACCCGAGCCGGGAGACCCTTGAGCGGCTGTACACGACCACTGCCTATCCGCCCCGGGTTCAGCGAACGGTGACACGCGAATGGACGAGCGTGAAGAGCGGGACCTGACGCGGTCCGGGAAGGACAGACGGTCCGCCTGATGGCGGCCAAGGCGGTCGGACCGGTCAGGCGGGAATTCGCTCCCTGGGCCGATCCAAAGTCCAGTCCGTTCATCGAGTTCCGCAACGTCACGAAGCGCTTCGGCGATTTTGTCGCTGTCGACGACCTGTCTCTGGGTATCTACGAGCGCGAATTCTTCGCGCTGCTCGGACCGTCCGGCTGCGGCAAGACCACGCTCATGCGGATGGTAGCCGGCTTCGAGAATCCGAGCGAGGGCGACGTGCTGCTGGAAGGGCGATCCCTCGCTGGCGTCGCCCCATACCGGCGACCGACCAATATGATGTTCCAGTCCTACGCCCTGTTCCCGCATATGACGGTGGCTGCCAATATAGCCTTCGGGCTCAAGCAGGAACGGATGCCGAAGCCCGACATCAAGGCTCGCGTCGCCGAGATGTTGAGCCTGGTCAAGCTTGAGCCATTCGCTCGCCGCAAGCCGCATCAGCTTTCCGGTGGGCAACGGCAGCGTGTCGCGTTGGCCCGATCGCTTGCCCGCAAGCCCAAGGTGCTGCTGCTCGACGAGCCGTTGGCGGCGCTTGATCGCAAGCTGCGCGAGGAGACGCAGTTCGAACTCGTCGACCTTCAACAGACGCTCGGGCTTACATTCCTGATCGTTACCCACGACCAGGAGGAAGCGATGACCGTGGCCGACCGGGTTGCGGTGATGGACCGTGGTCGCATCGTCCAGGTGGCCACGCCTGCCGAGGTCTATGAGGAACCGAACTCGCGCTACGTCGCCGACTTCATCGGAGACATCAACGTGATCGAGGGCCGCGTCACCGAGTGTGGAAACGGTGTTGTTCACCTCGCATGCGGCGAAGCGAGCGGCGGTTTGATCGAGGTGGCCCAGACCCTCACCGCCTCGGTCGGCGACACGGTCTGGTTCGCCATCCGTCCCGAGAAGATGGTCTTGTCGCCGGACCCACCGGGTGACACCGCGGTGAATTCCATTGCCGGAGTCGTCTGGGACATCGGTTATCTCGGCGACGTTTCGATCTATCATGTTCGGCTACCGGACGGCTCGACGCTCAAGTCTACCGTCACCAACCGCACCCGGATAATCGAGCGCCCGATCACCTGGGAGGACCAGGTCTGGTTGAGCTGGTCACGCGACGCCGGGATCGTGCTGACCCGATAGATGATGACCGAGCGACCATCCAGATCCGAAACAACTGCCGGCGCGGATGCGACGGCGAAACAGGTGCCTCGGCGGCTCGCTCGCGAGCCCATGCGCTGGCTTGTGCTGGCTGTTCCGTATCTGTGGCTACTTCTCCTGTTCTTCGTGCCCTTCCTGATCGTCATCAAGATCTCTTTCTCCCTGGCTGCGATCGCGCAGCCTCCCTACACACCGGTGTTCGACATCACCGAAGGCCTGGCGGGGATTGTCGAAGCGGTCCGGTCATTTACGCTCGACAACTACCTCTGGCTGACCGAGGATGTCCTTTACCTTCGCGCTTACCTTTCCAGCCTTGAAATCGCGATCGTATCCACCGGGCTCGTTCTCCTGATCGGATACCCGATCGCCTATGGCATGGCGCGGTCGCCGAGCGCCTGGCGTCTGCCGCTGGTGATGCTGATCATCCTGCCGTTCTGGACGTCATTCCTCATTCGCGTCTACGCGTGGATCGGTATCCTCAAGAAAGAGGGACTGCTCAACCAGGCCCTGCTCGCGCTGGGCGTCATCTCAGAACCGCTCACGATCCTGAACACCAACGCCGCCGTCTATATCGGCATCGTCTACTCCTACCTGCCGTTCATGGTGCTCCCGGTTTATGCGTCGCTGGAAAGACTGGACACGACATTGCTCGAGGCCGCCTCCGACCTCGGCTGCCGACCGATACGGGCCTTCTGGTCGATAACCTTTCCCTTGTCGCTGCCCGGCGTCGTCGCCGGCTGCTTTCTGGTCTTCATTCCCGTTACCGGGGAGTTCATCATTCCGGATCTGCTCGGAGGATCCGAGACGCTGATGATCGGCAAGACATTGTGGTCGGAGTTCTTCAGCAACCGCGACTGGCCGCTTGCCTCAGCGGTCGCGGTGGTCCTCCTGCTGTTTCTGGTCGTCCCGATCGTGCTCTTCCAGAATCACGAGGTGAAGCGGGCGGAGCGCGGCGACTGACATGCAGGGGCGCGCTTCATGGTTCAACGTCGTGTCCGTTTCGCTGGGAATGGCGTTTCTGTATCTGCCGATACTGATACTGGTAATCTATTCGTTTAATGAATCCCGGCTGGTGACCGTCTGGGCCGGCTTCTCAACCAAATGGTACGGAGAACTCCTCACCAACCGACCGCTCCTCGACGCGGCCTGGGTTACGCTGCGGGTGGGGCTGGTATCGGCGACGGTAGCGACGGTCCTCGGAACGATGGCGGCGATAGCTCTGGTCCGTTTCGGACGATTCTCCGGCCGGATGCTCTTTTCCGGCATGATCTATGCGCCGTTGGTCATGCCGGACGTGATCATCGGCCTGTCGCTGCTCCTCCTTTTCGTTGCCGTCGACTTTGCCCGCGGCTTCTGGACCATCATCCTGGCTCACGTAACCCTTTCGATGTGCTTCGTCGCCATCGTTGTTCAGTCACGGCTCGTCACGTTTGACCGAAACCTCGAAGAGGCGGCCCTCGACCTTGGATGTCCCCCTTTGCGGGTCTTCTTTCAGATCACGCTGCCGCTGATCGCCCCGGCGATCGTCGCGGGCTGGATGCTCGCCTTCACACTATCCCTCGACGATCTGGTCATCGCCAGCTTCACCAGCGGCCCCGGGGCGACGACTTTGCCCATGAAGATATACAGCCAGGTCCGACTTGGGGTCACACCGGAAATCAATGCCGTCAGCACGATCCTTGTCGCACTCGTGGCGATTGGCGTCCTGAGCGTGTCATTGGTTGCCAAGCGACGCGAGATACAGCGCCGACGCGCAGAGAAGCACTCAGGCTGAACCTTAACCCGCATTCTCGCACTCAAATGCGATCGGCAACCTGTGTGGGGTGGGAGTTAGCCACCAGAGGGGAGCGGATCCTCCGGTGCCACAGCGCTCCGATCTATCGGCGGACCAAGATCAGGCAGCAGACGCCAGTTATCCCAGGTACCGTTGATCATGAAGGGTACATCGCGGGGGCCGCCGCCATCATCGGGTTCGGTCAAGCCCAGGACGCCACGCGCCTCGATGGTTGGCGTGAGCAACCCCACCTGCCCCGCCATCATCAAGTTCAACGTCTCCGCTTCCGCATGGAAATCGTCGGTGGTGACGAATCCGCCGGCAAGCGCCAGGGTTCCCATAGCGGCCGAAAAGACAGTCGATCCCGAGAGGCTGGCCGGATCCTTGATCGCGGCGGGCAGGGTGGACAAGTCGGCCAGTTCGAAAGTGCCCTCGGTGATCGAAATCGTCGCCTGACCCGAGAGGCTGCCGATGAACTCCCGCAAGTCGCGGCCTTTGCCCGCGAGTTCGAGGTTGGCATCCACGACGCCGCGGAGTCCGGCGAGCCCGATCTTGTCGAGGACTTCCGCGGCACTGGCATCAACCAGTTCCAACTGCGCCGAACCGACCAGGTCCACGCCGCGTGACTGCAGGGTGGCACGGGCCTCGGCGAAACCGTCTTCAAGCTGCATCTCACCAACGGACACGGACAGTTCGCCATCATCAAGGATGATAGTCGTCGCTGTTCGGCCGATTTCGGCGTCACCAAGAATCAGTTGATTGGTCGAAACCCGCAGATCGAGAGCGCCCATGGCGTCGAGCGGCATCGCAGTCGGCGCGGACTGCCACGGCCCATCGGCAGTCATGCCGATCTGAAGGGCGTCGACATATGGAGAAAGATCGAGTGTTTCGAACGCCAGCGTACCTTGAACCCGGCTGTGTCCATCGACGCTGGTCACCGCAATCGCGCCGTCGGCGACGTTGCCGTCGAACTCAACCGAAGCCTCGGTGATCGCTACCGACGGCCCAAGCCAGTTGACCTTCCCGGAAACTGACCCGGCACCGAAGATCGCCCCGGAGCCGACATCGGCCCCCATCCACTCGACGACCCGGCGGACCGACGGGGTTGTCAACTGTATGTCGCCTTCAAGCTGGGTTCCGTCCAATTGCAGCGCGGCACCATCAAAAGCCAGCTCGAGCGGGGTGGCGGAAAGAGCAATACGCAATGGCGAGCTTCCCCCCGCCAGCCAATCAAGCGGCGTGTCGACGGCCCCACTGAACTCGACCGGCTCGCCGCGCCAGATGAAAGACCCTTCGCCCTCCGCCGCCTGAGTGGTGCTGGTCCAGTCGAACCGGGCGTCGACCTTGGTCAGTTCCTCCTGTCGGCCCGTGTGTTTGTCGGTGTAGGTGATGATGCCGTCCCGGATCAGGAATCGGCCCAGTCGGATATCGGCCGGGGGCGATCGCGGGGCAGAATCGTCCGTGCTGCCTTCCTTGTCCCCTTTGGAGATCTGACTGCCCACGACCCCCTGGTCGAGAATCCAGTTTCCACGCCCGTCTTCGCCGGTACGAAGATTGATTCGCGGATTGGACAGGCGGAAGCGGGCAAACTCAATCCTGCCTGCCAGGAGCGGCAGGAGCTCGATTTTCCCGGTCATGGTCTCAATGTCCATGAACGGCTCTTCGCCCATACCTTCCGGGTTGGCCAGAGTCGCGTCACTCAGGCGCACGGTAAGGTATGGGTAGAGGCTGATGCTTGGCTCGCCGCGAAAGGTAAAGTCACGGCCGGTCCAATAGGCGATCTGGTCGCTGATCTGCCGCTTGACCACCTCGGTGGAAATAATGAACGGCGCAGCGGCAACCAGCCCCACCAAAACCACCACAATTATCAGGGCACCGACCAGAAGCCGCCGCCCACGTTTGGGCTTCTTTGTTCCCATCCGCCAACTGCCCTCTTGACTGCCCTGCCCCCCGATAGGAAGAAACCCGAACATCCGCAAGGGTTTTGTTCGGTATTCCCAACTCTCTCGGCAGCCGCAAGCGTTGAGTCCGGGCAGAATCCCAAGCCAGGAAGGAATCCGTCGTGATCGCATCGGCCGACAGCCCCTTATGGACCCCCCCCGCGACTGACGACTTGCCGGTCACCCGATTTGCCACCGAGGCGGCGCAGCGTATTGGGCGAACAGTCACCGACTATGATTCGCTTCACGGGTGGTCGGCGGAGGATCCCGGGGCATTCTGGGATCTCGTCTGGGATTTCTGTTCGGTTATCGGCGACAAGGGCGAACGCCGGCTGATCAATGGCGACAAGATGCCCGGCGCACAATTCTTTCCGGATGCCCGACTCAATTATGCGGAAAACATGCTCCGTCGCGACGACGATGCCGACGCCATCGTTTTTCGCGGAGAAGACAGGGTCAATCGTCGGCTGAGCTGGGCTGAGCTCAACGCCATGGTCTCCCGCCTCCAACAGGCGCTGCTGGACCAGGGGATCAAGCCGGGCGACCGGGTGGCTGCGCTGATGCCAAACATGCCGGAAACCATCGCCGCGCTTCTGGCGGTCGCGTCCATCGGCGCTGTCTGGTCGTCGGCTTCGCCGGATTTCGGCGCCCGCGGCGCTCTCGATCGGTTCGGTCAGATCGCGCCCGAAGTACTCATCGCCTGTGACGGCTACTACTATGCCGGCAAGACCATCGACATCGCCGACAAGGTCAGTGAGATCGTCGCTGGCCTGCCCGGCGATCCGACGGTCGTGATCGTGCCCTATCTCGGTCGGGCCGACGAAGTAGCCGCCGGAATCGCCAACGCCAAATCTCTCGATGAGACCACAGCGCCATACAAACCGCGCCCCGTCACCTTCCTCCGGCTGCCGTTTTCGCATCCGCTGTATATTTTGTTCTCGTCCGGCACGACCGGCGTGCCCAAATGCATCGTTCATTCGGCCGGTGGCACGCTGCTGCAGCATCTCAAGGAGTTGCATCTGCAGAGCAGCCTGATTCGCGACGAGCGTCTGTTCTATTTCACGACCTGCGGCTGGATGATGTGGAACTGGCTGGTATCCGGCCTGGGGGTCGGAGCAACACTCCTTCTCTACGACGGCTCGCCGTTCCATCCATCGGAGGCCACGCTGTTCGACTACGCCACCGAAGAAAAGATGAATCTATTCGGGACATCGGCAAAATACATCGATGCAGTGAAGAAGTCCGGGCTCCGTCCGATCGAGACCCATGATCTCTCGAGCGTGAGAATGATGCTGTCGACGGGCTCGCCGCTGGCGCCTGAAAGTTTCGACTTCGTCTATGAGGCGATCAAACCGGACATTCACCTGGCCTCCATATCCGGTGGCACCGACATCGTGTCGTGTTTCCTTCTCGGAATCCCGACCAAACCTGTCTGGCGCGGCGAGCTGCAGGGACCGGGGCTCGGCATGGCCATGGATGTCTTTGACGAAGACGGCCGGCGGCTTCCTTCGGGGAGAGGCGAACTGGTCTGCACTCGGGCTTTTCCATCGATGCCGATCGGCTTCTGGAACGACGCCGATGGCGCCCGATACCGGGCCGCCTATTTCGAGCGGTTTCCCGGCATCTGGTGCCATGGTGATTTCGCTGAATGGACCCCCCATGGCGGCATCATCATCCTTGGCCGATCCGATGCGACGTTAAATCCGGGTGGCGTGCGGATCGGCACGGCGGAAATCTACGCCCAGGTCGAATCGATTCCGGAGGTTCTGGAAGCCCTCGCCGTCGGCCAGGAGTGGGACGGCGACGTCCGCATTGTCCTGTTCGTCCGGTTGCGGGAGGATGCTGCCCTCGACGACGACCTGATCGCCAGGATCAAGCGCACTATCCGTGCCGGGGCGTCGCCCCGCCATGTCCCGGCCAAGGTCGTGGCGGTGAGCGACATCCCGCGGACCAAGTCGGGCAAGATCGTCGAGTTGGCGGTCCGCGAGGTGGTTCACGGCCGGCCGGTGAAGAACATCGAGGCCCTGGCAAACCCCGAGGCGTTGGAGCAGTTCATGGACCGTCCCGAGTTGCGGGAGTAGGCCGCTTCTCCCTGCCCCGGGTTGTCCCATGCCGGAAATCCTGGGCATGCACACATTTTGGTGTGTCAGCGGCTGATACGGAAAAACGTGTCAACTGAGCGGTGCTGGATTGCCCCATCGACAGTTTTGGCGTCACCTGGAAGCCGCTCATTCCCGCGTAGGCGGGAATGCAGAAAGTAAAAGAACTATAGCTTCGAAAAAGCGCCGTACCGCCACACCGCCGAGATTTGCCATGATCGTCAGACTGCGTTTTGTCGTTATTGCCCTGCTTCTGGCCACAACAGCCGCTGCCGAGGGCCCATCGCCCGATTCGATCCACGCCGTTCGCCTGGCCATGACCGACCGGCTGATGATCATGGTCGAAGTCGCCCGATTCAAATGGAACGGCAAGATCCCCATCGAGGACCTTGAGCGCGAGGCGGTCGTGCTTGAACAAACAGTCGACCAGGCGGTCGCCAGTGGCGTCGACCCCCGGCTGGCAACCGCGCTGGTACGCTCTCAGATCGCTGCGGCAAAGGCCCTGCAGGGATCGCTGTTCGAGAAGTGGCAGGCGGACTCCGTCGGGCAGTTCGATGACGCCGCGGACCTGACCGAAACACTGCGTCCGGCGATCGGCCGGCTCACTGCTGCACTGATCGAAGCCGTGGCCGGCGCCGAGACGAATCTGGCTGACTGCGAGGTGATCGAAACCCTGGCACCCGTCCCGCCAGAGCTCGCCGCGTTTTCTGATGCCTGGGCGGTTGCCGTCGCCGGCGTCACTGAGGACCCGGAGGAATGCCGATAATCAACTCGCGCATCGTCAATCTACCAAGCCATCAAGTGAAAGCCCGGCCGAGGGATCGCTTTTGCATCCTTCGCCGGTTCGTGGTCTGCTAGTAAAAGGCGGCACGTGAACGGTCGCGGCAGCGGGAAGGTTGGCGCCAATGTATGAGACGAGGACGGCAAGAAGCTCTTTGTAATCGACGGTCATACCGACCTGTGGGATGCTCGGCCGGAAAACCGTCGGAATCGATTCGGTTCAACCTTCGTCGACGTGTACCGGGACAGCCACAAGGGGATGACACCGCCGGATCAGATTTGGCCACGTGATCGCTTCGACTATTACGGCGTTGAAGCGGCAGCCAAGGATCTGTTCGAAGATGGCTATTGCGACATGGCCATCCTGCTGCCGACCTACCTCTATGCCTTCTACAAACGCGGCTTCAACACCACCGAGCAGTGTTCCGCCCTCAAAGACGCCTATCCGGAAAAAACAATCCTCGCAGGCCGAATGGACCCGAGAGACGGTCAGCGTGGTCTCGACCAGCTTGAAGCGGATCATGCCCGTTGGAAGTTTCGCAGCGTCAAGATCTACACGGCCGAATGGACCGATGAATCCAAGGGCTATTCCCTCAAGGAAGATTCAGTCGGAACGTATCTTGAGAAGTGTCGAGAACTGGGCGTAGATATCATCCACATCCACAAGGGCCCGACGATCCATCCGCTCAATATCGACGCGTTCGACGTGCGCGATGTGGACCCGGTCGCAACGGCATTCCCCGACCTGAAGTTCGTGATCGATCATTGCGGCATCCCGCGCATTGACGATTTCTGCTGGATTGCCTTCCAGGAACCCAACGTCTATGGCGGCTTGTCGGTTGTCTCTGCCTTCGTCTATCGCCGGCCGCGCTACTTCGCCGAAATGATGTGCGACCTTCTCTTCTTCGTGGGTCCGGACCGGCTGATTCTTGGCACTGATTACGGCATCTACAGCCCAAAATGGATCATCGAATCCTTCATGGACTTCAGCTTTGACAACGCAACCGCCGAAGAAGCCGGCACCCAGCTCACCCTCGACGTCAAGGCCAAGATTCTCGGACTGAACGCCGCGCGGCTCTACGATATTCCGGTCCCCGACGAGTGCTACCAGCCAGCGCCGGAGCCGGCCGAGCAAGCGGCAGAGTAAACGAGTCGAACGGCTTCGATCCCCGCCACCGACC
>JAAEOR010000322.1 GCA_024222895.1 Hyphomicrobiales bacterium
ATGGCAATCTATCAGGGCTTCGCGTTGCTTCTGACCAGAGGCGCGGAGATACCGCTCGACGGGAAGTTCCAGGTGCTCGGGCGGTCGCGGTTGTTTGAGATTCCGACACCCGTCTACATCTTCATTACGGTCTGCATCACCTTCGCGCTGATTCTCCGCTACACGGTTTTTGGCAGACGGCTCTTCGCCGTCGGCGAGAACAACCAGACCGCCTACCTCGCCGGTATCAACGTCATCCTCTTCAAGATCAAGGTCTATGCCATTCACGGCGCGCTCGTCGGTCTGGCGGCCACCATCCTCGTGTCCCGCATCGGTGTCGGCGCCCCGAACATGGCGGTTGGTCTCGAGCTTCAAACGATTGCGGCGGCCGTCGTCGGCGGCGCTGCGCTCGCGGGCGGCCGGGGAAGCATTTTTGGCAGCTTTCTCGGCGTCGTCTTTCTTGGAGTTATTTCAAACTCAATGAACATCATCGGTGTATCGACCTTCTGGCAGTACATCATGCTGGGAATTGTTGTTATTGGAGCGGTTATCTCCGGGAGCCTCACGAAGAACCGAAGTAACTAAGCACTACAACACCACGCAAACCAAGGAGGGTTTAGTATGAGTCACCTAAAAACGACAATTGGCTCGGCCGCATTCATCGCTGCCGGAATGATGATCGCACCGACGGCTACAATGGCAGCGGATATCGGTTTTGTCCTGGCCGGCCCGGATGTCTTCTACGCGACCGGCGCAGAGGTGTTCGAGACGCTTGCCGAGCAGAATGGCCATCGGGTCAGCTTTGCGAATTCGGAGTACAGTCCTTCGAAAGAGCTGGCCAACGTCGAAGACTTCATCGCCCGCGGCGTCGACGTGATCGTTCTGCTTTCAGCGAACGCCGAGGCCGGTACCCAGGCCGCACAGCGGGCCAAGGATGCCGGCATTCCGATATTCTTCCAGTCCGCGCTACCGACACCAGAGGGCTATCAGATCCCCGACGGAATCGTCAGCGGGAACTGGATCGCCATGGGCAAGACGGTGGGCCTCTATGTCGGCGAGAATTACCCGGGTGAAAACGTTGCTCTGATCGAAGGCTTCTATGGACAGGGCACGACCGAATTGATCCGTAAGGGATTCGAGGAAGGCGTCGCCGAATCCGGCGGCGGCAACGAGGTCGTGCTCAACGCGTCCGGCAACTGGAATCGCAAGGACGGCCTTGCCGTCGCTCAGGATTTCATTGCCTCGCAGAAAGACTTCAAAGTCATCTATGCGATGAACGAGGAGATGATGGCCGGCACAATTCAGGCCATCGAGGAAGCCGGCAAGCAGGGCGAGTACGCGCTCTTCTCCGACAATGGCAAGGAGATCGGCTGGCAGTGGATGAAAGACGGGGTTATGGAAGGTACGGTCGCCAACCCACCGACGCTCGAAGGCGATATCATCTTCCAGATGGTCCAGGCTCATCTCGACGGCAAGGACTACCCCCGTCACGTTTACAACACCCAGCCTTGGCTGACCGCCGACAATCTCGACGGCGCAATCCCGTGGGACGTGGAGGACTACTTCGCCAGGAAGGCATCGGGAGAGATCGTCATTGACCTGTTCGCGCTCGCAGAAGTCGATGAAATCGTGACGTGGGATTCGTCCGGCGCTTCCAATTAGCTGGCTGGCCAGGCTTCAGTCCCGCGTCAACTCACTGGCCATTCCAATACGAGAGTGCAACTGGCGACGGGCGGCTTCTTGAAGCCGCCCGTCACGCATTGTGGGCAAAGTGGTCAACGTCGAGCGACCGGGCTGAGCAACGGATATCGAATTACGTGCGCCAGCTCCCTCTTCATTCATTGAAGTAGATGGGCTCCATTTTCGACCAAGTGGTCTCGCCCGGCAGGGGTATCTGCATGGGGTCGCAGAGTTCGAGCCAGGCTCTGTGGCCGGGGTCTGCCGCCAGACGAGCCATGTCGGCTTCATAGTCCGAGCCGTGATACTCGTAATAGGCAAACTCATAGAGGTGCCCGTCGGGCAGGCGATGAAGGAAAATGCTGAAGTTGCGGATGTTTGCCGCGGCCAGCAGGTCTCGAACACCGGGGCCCTGATGAAGGCGCACATATTCATCGCGGCGTTCGTCTCTGAGGCCGACCACCATCCCGAAACGCTGAACCGGGTTGGAACCTTCAAGGCTCTGCACGTCGCCGTCCGTCATCATGGAGCTCCCGTATTCTGATTGGTCGCCGCCGACCCGGTTACGGCGGCGGCCGCGGATTCGCCCGCAGATTCTGGACGGAGAAGGAGCTCTTCCGCCCTGTGACAAGCTGAAAAATGCCCGGCCCCCATAGAGCGCAGCGGCGGCTCCACTTCAGCGCATTTGTCGATCGCGAATG
>JAAEOR010000323.1 GCA_024222895.1 Hyphomicrobiales bacterium
CAGGACGACCGGCGCATCAAATTTTGTGTCGAGTTCGATCTCGCCCACATAGCTCTCTTCGAGGTCGTGGTGACCGACCCCGATCATCTGCTCGATGACCTGACGCTTGTCGATTTCGGCGACCGGAGTGGTTGAAACCTTTTGGCCGTTTCGGAAGATCGTGACGGTGTCCGAGACACGCAGGATGTCGTCGAGGAAATGAGAGATGAAGACGATACTGCGGCCGCTCTCGCGTAGACCCCTGAGCGTGGTGAACAGCAGTTCGACCTCGGGCGGTGACAGCGCCGAGGTCGGTTCGTCCAGTATGATGATCCGCGCGCCCGAGAACAGGACGCGGGCCAGTTCGATGAGCTGCTGGAGTCCGATTGGCAACTCGCCGATCGTGGTTGCCGGATCGACATCGATGCCGAGGTCGGCCAGATGTTCGCGGGCCTCGCGGACCATCCGTCGCCAGTCGATTGTGCCCAGCGCCGTCAGCGGTTGCGAGCCGAGAAAGACATTCTCCGCCACCGTGAGATCCGGCGCGATGCTCAGTTCCTGGTGGACCATGCCGACGCCCGCGTCCAGCGCTGCCCGTGCCGAACGAAAGTGGACTTGCTCGCCGTCAAGCCGCATCACCCCTTGATAGTCGTGATGCACGCCAGCGATGATCTTCATCAGCGTCGACTTGCCGGCCCCGTTTTCACCGACCAGTCCGTGAATCTCCCCTGCTCGAAGCGAAAAATCGACATCCCGAAGCGCCTGGACTCCGCCAAACGACTTCGAGATGCCGACAAGTTCGAGCAGCGGTCTGTCGCTGCCATCAACCATGTTTCGACTTTAGATGAGGTAGTGGCTTTCCATCCACAACATGCCTTCGGCATTGGTCTTGGTGACCACCGGGCCGTCGGTCACGATGCTCTTGGGGATGCCGTCGCCGGTCTTCTCACCTGCCACGGCTGCGACGCCGGCCACGATTGCTCCGCCGTGGATCCGGCAGGACGGGTTGCGCACAGTCCCGAGCATGCGGCCTTCGATGACCGCTTCGATCGCGGGCGGCATTGCGTCAACACCACCGATAAGGGTTTCGGTGCGGCCGCGACGCTTCATGACTGCCGCGGCGGCAAGTGCCATGTCGTCGTTGTGGAAGAAGGCGCCATTGATCACCGGATACTTGGTGAGCAACGTATCCCAGATCCGAGCGACCTTGGACACGTCCCAATCAGCGGGCTGGGTGTCGAGAACCTCGATATCAGGGAAGTTCTTCACCACCGACTCGAAGCCGGCGGCACGACCCTGCGCGCCGGTATGGCCGAGCGCGCCCTGGGTCATGACCATGGTTCCCTTGCCGCCCATCGCTGTGACAAGCGCTTGTGTCATCGAAGCGCCCATGAACTCGTTATCGGGAGCGAGGAACGTCTGCACATTGATCGTGTCGAGCGGGGCAATCAGCGTGTCCATATCGATCACCGGAATCCCGGCCTCGATCATCTTGTTCACCGGAGCCGTCAGTGTACCGATGCCGAATGCCTGAATCGCCACAAAATCCCACTCCTGGGATGCCATATTGTCAATTGCAGCGCGCTGTTTCACGGAATCGAGTTGCCCGTCGAACCAGGTGACATCGACATTGAAGAGCTTGCCCCAATACTCAGCCGCCTGTTTGCCCTGGGCGCACCAGGTCGCCTGCAGGCCCGCGTTTGAGAATGCGGCCTTCAACGGTTTCTCGGACATGCCGACAGCCATGGTTTCGGCCAGGGCGGGGCTAACCCCGAGACCGCCAAATACTGCGGCCGTGGCAGCCGCCGAGCCGCCGACCTTCTTGAAGAATTCTCTCCGCGTGTGCGGTCCGATTTCGAAGTCTGCAGACATAGGTTTCTCCTCCCGATGTTGTTTCTGCCGGAATCCCAGCTTGCTTGCGCGAGATTTCAGCAGTTCGTCAAATTGTCGTATGAATGAAGTTCTGGCAAGGGCAATCTAAGGGCAATCTGTTGTCCGGCGGCTGGAATCATGGGAGCCGCCGCGTCGAACGTGCCCGCCATCGCCGACCGGAGAAGTGGTCGTTATGGCGGCTTCCCGCTGCTCCAGACTGGTTATCAGCCGGCGAGTTGCGCCCGAACGCAGATGATCGCCGCGACGACGATGACAAGCAGACCCCAGACGACGAGGTTGGTGCGGACCGCGTTGTCGGCAGCTCGCCGCTCGAGCCATTTACGCGGCCTTACGCCCTTCCACAGAAAGACCAGTTGGCTGGTCAGATTAAGACAGACGACGTTGGCGGCGAGGAGGATCAGGGCGGCGAGGGCTTCCGAGAAGTGACCGCCGCCGGCCAGGAACCCGGCTGCGGCGGCGGGCGGCATCAGGGCTACGGCCACCATGACGCCGACGAGAGTACTGGCGAGGCGGGAGGTCACCGATAGCGCAGCCGCGGCTCCTGAGGCGAGTGCCAGGACGATGTCACCATAACCGATATTGGTGCGGCGCAGCAGCTCGGTGCTCTCCATGTCTGCCGGCATGACCAGTCCGACGGAAGCTGACAGCGCAAACGTCATCGCGACGCCGACGCCGGTCGTCACGGCCGCTTTGCGCATCAAACCGAGGTCGCCGAGTGCCGCGCCAAGGGAGAATGCCAGGTTGGGGCCGAGCAGAGGAGCGATCACCATGGCGCCAATGATGACGGCGACATTGTCCTCGTTTAGTCCGATGGTCGCCACGACGGTAGATATCAATGTCAGGACGAGGAAAGCACCGTCCGCGTTGGCGCCGGCGGCGACATCTTCATAGATTTCCTCACGGGCTGTCGTCTTCCGCTGCGATTTCTGCCGATCGATCTCTTCTTCGGACAGGCGGGGCAGGGTTGCTTCCACCGGCAGGACGTTGATTCGCCATCCGTCCTCTCTGTCCAATGCGGTCTGCAGTGCGTCGAGAAGCTTCTGCGAATAGTCGGCCGAGACGACAATCTCGGCCGTTCTCAGGCCCTTTTCACCGTCCTGTGCAATCTTCAGGTCGATCGGTTCGCAGGCTTCGACCGCGTGCCTGATCGTGTTCGTCAGCCGCTCCGGAAAGACCGCCAGGATCAGGCGAAGCGCCATCGAAGGAGACTAGCTCAGCGTGGAGCGCCGGTTCGGTGACCAGCACCATCGATCGCGATCACCTGGTTTTCCTGGACGGCCAGGGCCATGTCACCGCGTTTGAGCCTGAGCGCCGCGTTGCCGAACAGCTCGCGACGCCATCCGTGAAGGGCCGCGACATCGGCATCGTCATCCGAGGCGATCGCCTCCAGGTCATCGACGGTGGCAATAACCTTGGCTGCGACACCGTAGTTTTCGCTGGTCATTTTCAGGAGGACCTTCAGCAGGTCCACCGCCGCGCCGTTGCCGTTGGCCGACGGTCGCGATCTTGGAATGCGGGGGAGTTGGTCCTTGGGGATCGCCAGGGCACGCCGTACCGCGGCGACGATGTCCTCCGCCGCGCGGGAGCGCTCGAACCCTTTGGGAATCGTGCGCAGGGGACCGAGCGCTGACGGTGTTGACGGCTGCTGCTGGGCGATCTCGAAAATGGCGTCGTCCTTGATCACGCGATTGCGCGGAACGTCGCGCGCCTGTGCTTCCTGTTCCCGCCAGGCCGCCAGTTCCTTAAGGACGGCAAGTTCAATCGGCTTTCGGACCCGCAGCTTCAGTCGCTTCCACGCGGATGCCGGTTCGGACCTGTAAGTGTCCGGAGACGTCAGGACTTCCATCTCCTCTCGCACCCACTCGGTTCTGCCCTGTTCGGCCAAGCGCGTTGATAGCGCCGCGTAGACGTCGCGAAGGTAGGTGACGTCGGCAAGAGCATAGTCCTGCTGCCGCTCGGTCAATGGCCGTCGGCTCCAGTCCGTGAACCGCGACGATTTGTCGATGCGGGCGCCGGTCAGCTTGTTGACAAGCTGATCATAGCTGACCGAATCGCCGAAACCACAGACCATCGCTGCCACTTGCGTGTCGAACACGGGATGGGGGATCAGGTTTCCGAGATGATAAACGATCTCGATGTCCTGCCGGGCGGCATGGAAGACCTTTACGATGGCCTCGTTTCCCATCAAACGAAAGAAGGACGCAAGGTCGATGTCCGGCGCCAGGGCGTCGACAATCACCGCTTCGTCGATGCTCGCGAGCTGGATGACACAGAGCTTCGGCCAATAGGTCGTTTCCCGCATGAATTCAGTGTCGACAGTGACATAATCGAAGCGGGAGAGACGATCGCAGGCTGCCGCCAGTTCAGCGGTCTTTGTGATGATTGGCATAGCCTCCTATAGCGCAGCCGGCCGCCAATGTCGCTAATTTGGCTTGTTACAACAGAAGCGGCGTCCTCCAGCTTCACCGGCCGAGCGCCGGTGGAAGCGAATCGCCTTAAGCCACGCCGTTTACTCAGAAATCGTCACAGCAGAGCGGCGAGTCCCGCCACCGCCGGTGATGGCTTTCGTGGCGTTTTCGTCGCCGCTATCCACATCACTGTGGAGCAGAGCGGCGTCCGAATCATCAATCGGCAGGTGGTTCTGGCTTATCGTTGATTCGGTAATCCCAAACTCTGATACGGTGGCCCTTTTTTCCCTGTCGGGCTAGGCAGATACGCCTGCGAGAGCCTTCTCGTGAGCGGTGTGCGGTCGGAGTTTCGCCGCGCGCATCCGACCGTCCCGATACCGGCGCTTGAAATAGACGGCACGCTTGTTGCGCCCGACCCAACGCATGTGCCTCAACAGCATGTGATGGGCGGTGGGCGTGCTTCCAATCCAGGTGCTGACGAGCAGGGCGTCACCAGCCCCGCCGCCGTCCAGAGACGGGTCATGGCGTCCAACGAGCCAGGCATCCGCCTCCTCCGTGTTGGCGAAGGCCCATCCGGCGAAGCCGATGACGGCATCCTCGTTGCGAACGAACACATAGTGATTTCGGTCGATCTGACCTGCCAGAGCCCGCGACCAGTAGCCGAATGGCAGCTGTGAGAACGCCGGCATTGTCATCATGTAACTCGCGGCGAGACCGAAGGCGGATGTAGGGTCGGCAAACCGATGCAGGCGCGGTTCAACCGCGCTAAGGTTGAGTCTCGGTTCCATTGGCTTTTCTATTGTCGGCAGCCCTGCGACCGGGAGGCTTGGGTGGGTGCGTGCTGCGGGACTGTCTCGGACGGCTCTTTAGTGCCACCACTGCGGTTGCGCAGTGATGTTGATCACAAGCAGGCGACGGCGGGGCCGGTGAACCGCCGAGAGGTTCTTGACAAGGCAAAGTGCCCGTGCGCTTTTCCGCTCCGTTCGCAACATGCGACCGGTCGGAGGTCGCAACAGCAAAGACGGATTCTCATGCATCGCTACCGGACGCAAACATGCGGCGAACTTCGCCTGGACAACGTCGACGAGACGGTGCGCCTCTCAGGTTGGGTGCATCGTGTTCGCGATCACGGCGGGCTCTTGTTTATTGATCTGCGCGATCACTACGGCTTGACCCAATGCGTCGCCGACCCCGACTCGCCAGCGTTCAAACTGGTGGAATCGGTACGAGCCGAGTGGGTTGTGCGGATCGACGGTGTCGTCAAGCGTCGAAGCGACGACACGATCAATCCGAACCTGCCCACCGGGGAGGTCGAGGTCTTCATTCGCGAATTGGAAGTCCTTTCGTCGGCCCGTGAACTGCCGGTCCAGGTCTTCGGCGATCAGGAATTCCCGGAAGAGACACGTTTGACCTATCGGTTCATCGATCTTCGCCGCGAAAAGCTCCATAACAACATCATGAAGCGGTCGGAGATCATCTCATCGATCCGCCAGCGAATGCGCGATGCAGGGTTTTACGAGTTCCAGACACCGATATTGACGGCGTCATCGCCGGAAGGAGCCCGCGACTTCCTGGTCCCGTCACGATTGCACCCCGGCAAGTTCTACGCGCTACCGCAGGCGCCACAGCAATTCAAACAGCTGATCATGGTCGCGGGATTTGATCGGTACTTCCAGATCGCGCCCTGTTTTCGTGATGAGGATGCGAGGGCCGATCGTTCGCCAGGCGAGTTCTATCAACTCGATATCGAGATGAGCTTTGTCGAGCAGGACGATGTCTTTGCTGCCGTCGAGCCGGTGGTACGTGGGTTGTTCGAGGAGTTTGCTGAGGGCCGCTCTGTCAGTCCGACCTTTCGGAGAATTCCCTATGCGGAAGCGATCGCCCGTTACGGCACCGACAAGCCCGACCTGCGCAACCCTATCGAAATGGCGGACGTCACCGAGCAGTTCCGCGGTTCCGGCTTCAAGGTGTTCGCCGGTCAGATTGCCGCCGACCCGCAGGTCGAGGTCTGGGCCATTCCGGCGCCGACAGGAGGGAGCCGAGCCTTCTGCGATCGCATGAATTCCTGGGCGCAAGGGGAGGGACAACCGGGTTTGGGCTACATCTTCTTCCGCGATGATGGTCAGGGTGCCGGTCCAGTGGCCAAAAACATTGGTCCGGAGCGGACCGAGGCGATTCGGGAGATGTTGAAGCTTGGCGACTCCGATGCGGTGTTCTTCGTGTGCGGTCATCCTGCAAAACACCATGTCTTCGCCGGCACCGCCCGCCAGAAAATCGGTGAAGAACTCAACCTGATCGACAAGGACGCCTTCGCCTTCTGCTGGATCGTCGATTTTCCGATGTATGAGTGGAACGAGGAAACCAGGAGAATCGAGTTCTCCCACAACCCGTTCTCGATGCCGAACTACGATCACGAGGCGTTCCTCGATCTGGATCCTGCCGACAATGAAACGATCCTGTCGATCAAGGCGATCCAGTACGACCTGGTCTGTAACGGTGTCGAGCTGTCGTCCGGGGCGATCCGGAACCACAAGCCTGAGATCATGCGCAAGGCGTTCGCGGTCGCCGGTTATGACGGGTCGGTTCTCGAGTCGGAGTTCGGTGGCATGCTGAACGCGCTGCAATACGGCGCTCCACCTCATGGCGGCATCGCGCCAGGGATCGATCGGATCGTCATGCTGTTATGCGGCGAGGAGAATCTGCGCGAGGTGACCCTCTTCCCGATGAACCAGCGGGCAGAGGATCTGATGATGGGCGCACCGTCTGAAGTCAGCGCCGGTCAGCTTCGCGATTTGCACATCCGATTGAACCTGCCCGAATAATACGGTCCGAAAACGACCCGAGCCTTCGAACCTTACTCGGCGATGCCTGGCGTTGCGGGGTGGCTCCAGGCATTCAAGCCCAGAACCTCGACCAGCCGTTTCGGCGACGTGGATGCGATCTCCTGCATTGCCAGGAGAGACACGGCCGAGTCCGGCTTGGCTTCGAATGTAATAGACGCTCCCGGTGACGCCACGAAGTCTGTGACCGCCGGCGTCAGGACATCGAGGAAACCGGTGTCTCTGATCGCTTGACCAAGCTCGGGATCGCTCACAGTCGCGATTGACAGCAGAAACGGCAAAGCGTCCGCCAATTGCCCGCGAATCTGGTCCTTAGACGCATTCATTTGTTCTGCCAGGAGCTCCAACGCGTGCCCCACGGCGCCCATGTCGGTGAACGTGAAGGTTCCTCTTACAAGTGTGGCGTTGGCAATGTTCTCGTGAAAGACCGCAATGCTGTCGACCTTGAACAAGGAAAGCGGGATTCCCGACAGGTCAACGTCAACATCGATTGTACCTATGCCGGCAAACCTGAAAGTCAGGTCGGCGGAGAGCTTATCGTCCTCGGCCCAACGGGTACCGATCGACATGGCGTAGTTGAGTTCGTCAAAACCAAACCGCTGCATCATCTGGCGTCCGTCGGGGTCCAGCGCGGAGACGGGGATGATCAGGTCGCTTAATTGCAAAGCGAAGGCTGTTGGAACAACGCCGACAAACCCTGACGAATCCATTCTGAACTTGCCAAGACGCAGCCTGTCAAAATCAGGCGCCTGGATTTCCAGGCCGTTCAGTTCGCTGAAGCCCAAAAGCGGCGTGAACATCTGCGGGTCGGGCTCACGCCCGGCATCGACGGAGCTGATGAGGCGCCTCAGACCGTCGATGCTGCCAAACACCATGTCGCCCATCGAAAAGCTGTCCAGACGAAATGCCGACTGCTCGCTGATGACATCGACGCCCGCCAGCGACAATTCACGGAGACCAGCTATCGACAAGTC
>JAAEOR010000324.1 GCA_024222895.1 Hyphomicrobiales bacterium
CAACTCACCGTGATTGATCGTTGCAACTGTGCTTCCGCTCCGGCGCTGTTGCGATCCTGCCGTGAAGGCAACGACCCCTCAACCCGCAGATCAGCAACCTTGCCCCGCCGCCGTTTCAAGCGGCACTGTCGGTGAGTTGCCGCATGATCGCGTGGCGCGCCGGGTGCAGCAGATTGCCGAGACGGAGTAGGGCATCCCGCGCAACGCGCGCCGGCAGGCGCTCGTCCGTATAGAGACCAACCAGCATGTTGGTGCCCAGATATATCGGCCGTGCCACGCGATCATGAGCGAGATGGTATCGGCGCAGCCCGTGGACCGCACCGATATCGGCGCCCTCGGCGTGGGCCGCCCGGATTTCGACGGCCAGCCTGGCGGCACCCCGCAGGCCAAGGTTGAAGCCATGTGCGGTGACTGGATGCATACCCACGGCGGCATCGCCAATCAGAGCAAAGCGGCGAGCGTAAAAGCGATCGGCATAGACAGCGACCAGCGGATAGATGTGACGCTCGCCGACGAGGCGCATGCGGCCGAGCTGCCGCGCGAAGCGGACTGTGATGTCCTGGTTGAAGGTCTGTTCGTCCATTGCCATCACCTCCGCGGCGTCACTGGTGGGCAGCGTGATGACCACGGAGCTCTGCCGTCCGGCCAGCGGGAGTATCGCCAGGGTGCGGCCGTAGTGAAAGCACTCGAAGGCCGTGTCGCCATGTCCCTCGTCATGGTCCATGCGACAGACAATGCAACTTCTGCCAAAGTCGCGCATTTGGGCCGCGATGCCGAAGCGGCGGCGGGTTTCGGAGAAACGGCTGTCGGCAGCGACCAGCAATGGTGCCTGCAAGCTACGGCCGTTGTCGAGGGTCGCCTGAACCGCCTCTTCGTTGCCAGACGACGCAACGACCGAGCGCCCGTCGATCAACTCGACCCCATCGACCTCCTGAAGCGCCGTGAAAGCGGCGCGGCGGATCAGATTGTTAGCGACCAGAGTACCGAGATAATCCTTGCCGGTTTCCCGGTGATCGAAATGCAAGGCATAGGAAGAGCCGCCGTTGATCACCTTGGCGTGGCGAATGAACGAGGTGTCTTCCACGGGAATGTGGGGCCAGATTCCGAGGTCGCGGAGGATCCCCTCCGAGCGTTGGGTGAGGGCAATATCACGGCCGTCGATTGGTGGATCGGCGAGCATCGAACGCGATTGGCGCTCGACAATAGCGATGCTGAGGCCACATCCCTCCAGCGCCCGAACGAAACTCAGTCCTGCCGGCCCCGCGCCGACGACAATCAGATCGTACGTCTCGACGCGGCGCCCGGTCGGCGTTGTCTTCTTTGTCATGCTGATCCCTCGGCCGCCATCTCCATGTGACAACCTTCTACACTCAAACCTGTGACGATTCCCATCCAGGGTCCTTGATACAGATCAGTTTGCGTGACCCATCGATCCTTGGTGGCGACCGTCTTGGCTCGGGCCGCTTTGTCATGAGACCGCCAGTCCATGAAATGTCCAGTCTGGACAGATTCTCGGTGGGCGCCGCGTATCGCCACTTTAGACTCTCGCGATCAGCGACAAGCGGGAATTGGGAGGAAAACCGATGAAATCCGGACTTTCGCGACGTTCATTCCTGGCCACGACGGCCGCTGCAGGTGCGACGCTGGCTGCACCGGGAATCGTCCGCGCGGCGGACAAGGTAACGGTCGGCATGGCCTGGCCGGGCATGCAGGATGCGGTCTGGAGCACCAGCCACAAGCTGCTGAACGAATTCGCCGCTGCTTCGGACACCGAAATCGAGCTGGTCTTCACCGCTGCCGATATGGATGTGGCCAAACAGTCGAGTGATGCAAACGATCTGATCAGCCGGGGAGTCGACGTCCTGCTCGTCTTCCCGATCGACTCCAAGGCGATTTCGTCCAGCGTCAAGCGCGCCCGCGATGCCGGCATTCCGACAATGGCGTTTTTGCGTCAGGTTCACGCCGACGCCAAGCATCAGGCCGATGTCTTCGTCGGCATCGACGCCAAGTATCAGCAGCTGAGTTCGGCCCGCACGGTCATGGAGAAGATGAAGGCCGACGGCGCCGAGATCGGCGAGGTGCTGTGGGTTTCCGGCGACATCCGCGACGAGAATTCGCGTCTGCGCGGCGTCGGCCTGCAGGAGGCCTGCGACGAATTCGGCGCGACTATCGCCCAGGACCTCGTCGGCAACTGGGATCCCCAGCAGGCCGCGGCGGCGCTGGCGCCGGCGCTGAAGGCCTACCCGAATATCAACCACATCTCGGTTGCCTCCGATGTGATGATGTCGGGTGTGCGACAGGTGCTGCAGGATGCGGGCAAGTGGGCGCCGTACGGGGATGCGAACCACATCTATTTGTCCAGCGTGGACGTTTTCCCGATCGGGCTGGAACTTCTGCGTTCGAAGCACCTCGACGCCGACACCATCTTCGATGTCACCGGCATGTGTCGCACGGCCGTCGAGCTGATGCCGGCCTTGGCCGCCGGCGAAACGTTCGACGCCGACGTCCTGATCAAGGGCCCGGTGTTTACCCCGGACAACGTGGACGAGCCGGACATGCAGGCCCAGCTCTGGGCGACCTGACCGCACGGTTGACGTTTAGGGGCGGCGCGTTGGCGCTGCCCCTGCTATCGTTTTCGAAAACATGACCGACGGCACGCAAACCTACGTTCCGCCGGAGAGCGGGTTGGCGCGCGCGTGGCACTGGTTGAGCGCGCATCCTTCCCTACTGCCGGTGATTCTGTCGATCGTCATGGCGATCGTCTTTGCGTTGACCGTGCCGAAATTCGCTGACATGCGGAACGTGCTGAATATCTTCGGTCAGCTCGGTTTCCTCGGTTTTCTGTGTATCGGCATGACCTTCGTCATGGTCACCGGCGGAATTGACCTGTCCTCTTACACGGTCGTTTCGGCCGCGGCTGTGGTCGGCGCGACCGTTATGATCGCGACCGAGAACACGCTGACCGGCTGCGCCGTGATGCTTCTGATCGGTATAGCTTTCGGGGCCGTCAACGGCATTGCCGTTGCTTATCTTAGGATGATTCCGTTTATCGTGACGCTCTCCACCATGGTCCTGGCGGAAGGCTTTGCAATCTGGTTCACCCAGGCGCAGAGCGTCTACGGCTTGCCGGACGCGTTCATTGACACTTTCTCCGCGCGGGTCTTCTCGATTTCGCTGCCCTGGATTCCACGACCGTTTGGCCTGCCGGTCCCTGGGCTGCTGATCCTCGCTGTTGCGATCCTCATGGGGTTCATCCTGTCCCGGACGATCTACGGCCGTCGGATCTATCTGGTCGGGGCCAACGAGCAGACGGCGCGGATCTCCGGCATCAAGGTGCGCCGGATCGAGTTTTCCGCCTATGTCATTGCCGGAATCATGGCCGGGATCACCGCCATGATCCTGACGGCTGACCTCGGTACGGCAACCACCGCGATGGTGCGGGACGTGCGGCTCATGGACATCATCGCCGCGACGGTCATCGGTGGTGCCAGCCTCAGGGGCGGCAAGGGCAGCATCCTCGGCACCATGTTCGGATTGTTGTTCCTGACCATGCTGTCGAATGCCTTCAACCTCCTCGGCGTTTCGCCCTTTACCGCCATGGTGATCAAGGGCGCGGTGTTGGTTGCCGTGATCGGCCTCGACGTGTTGAGAAGCAAATGACCGCCAGGCTGCACATGGCCGGGGTCACCAAGACCTTCCCCGGCGTCAGGGCGCTCGACGACGTATCGATCACGGTTCATGCGGGCGAGGTGCTGGGGCTGGTCGGCGTCAATGGCGCCGGCAAGTCGACGCTGATGAACGTCCTCGGTGGCATCTATCTTCCCGACGCCGGCACCATCGAGATCGACGGGCGGCCGGTGCAGCTTCACCGTCCGATGGACGCCGACCAGGCCGGCATCGCTTTCATTCACCAGGAGCTGCTGTTCTTCCCGACACTGACGGTGGCGGAGAACATGTTCATTTCGCATCTGCCCTCGGGGCGAACGCGGTTCACGGTCGACAAGCGCATTGCCCGCGCTCGCGCCAGCGAAGCGCTCGACCAGCTCGGCTCGGACATCCGTCCGAACGCGCGGATGGAAGACCTGTCTGTCGGCGAAAAACAGGTGGTCGAGATCGCCCGGGCGCTCGCCATGGGCTCGGATATCGTGATCTTCGACGAACCGTCGTCATCGCTGTCGATCAAGGAAAAGGAGGCGCTGTTCGCCATCGTCCGCAAGCTGAAAGCCGAAGGCAAGGCAGTGATCTATATCAGCCATTTTCTCGACGAGATTCAGGACTTGTGCGACAGCTATGTTGTGCTCCGCAATGGCCGGCTGGTGGGCGCGGGCCAGGTCGTGGATGTAACCCACGATCAGATCATCGAAATGGTCGTGGGTCAGGCGGTCAGCGGCCCGGCCGAGCGAAGCCGGCGCGCCGGCGACGCGCCCCTGCTGACGCTGTCGAACATCCGGCGGGGCGAGATCCTCACCGGTGTCGACCTGGTGATGCGGCGCGGCGAGGTCCTCGGGCTGTGGGGCCTGATGGGCTCGGGACGGACCGAACTGATCCGGGCTATTCTTGGCCTCGAGCCGATGGACGCAGGTCAGCTCAGCCTCACCGACGAGGGTGGCATGCGGCAGATCTCGCCGGCCGAACTGCTGACGCGTACGGCCTATGTCACGGAGAGCCGGCGCACCGACGGGCTGTTCCTGGACGAGGCGATCTGGAAGAACATCACCGCCACGACGCTTGAGGACTTTGTGCGCGGCTGGATGCAGGTGCTCGACAAGGCCGCGGAAGCCGAGACGGCGAAGACCCTGATTGATCGGCTGAAGATCAGGACGCGGGACTATCGCACCCGGGCGGCAAACCTGTCGGGCGGCAACCAGCAGAAGGTGGTCTTCGCAAAATGGCTGAGCCGCCAGCCGGACATCCTTATCCTCGACGAGCCGACCCGCGGTGTTGACGTGGGCGCCAAGCGCGAGATCGGCGCTCTCATCGGATCGCTCGCCGACGCCGGCACATCGGTGTTGCTGGTGACATCGGAGATCGAGGAGATGGTGGCGCTGGCCGATCGCGTGCTGGTGCTGCGCGGCGGCGTCATCGCCGCCGAAATGTCCGGCGACGCCATCTCCGAGGCGGCGCTGATGGCGGCAGCGATGGGAACGGAGGCGGCCGATGCATAGTCCTGTGTCCCGGGCGCGGGCCTTTGCGATGGACTATGGATTCTACATCCTGCTGCTGGCGATCGTCATCGTCTTCACCTTCATTTCCAACTCGTTCCTGACGATCAGCAACTGGGCCCAGATCGCTATCGCCTCCACCTTCCTCCTGGCCGCTGCGGCCGGCCTGACGCTGGTTCTGGTCACCGGAGAGATCGATCTGTCGATCGGATCGATCGCCTATGTCGCGGCGACGGTTGTCTTCCTGACGTCCGACATGCCGGCCGCCGTTTCGATCCTCGCGGCACTAGGCATCGGGTTCGGGATCGGTCTCTTCAACGGCTGGCTGGTGGCCTATCTCGGCATGAACTCCCTGCTGACCACCCTCGGCCTGATGATCGCCTACCGGGGGGTCAGCCTCGTCTTTACCGAGGGCACGGTGAAACCGGTGGCCGATGGATTGGCGGTGCTCGGGCGGGTGAAGGTTTTTGGAACCATTCCGCTGATCTTTCTCGTCGCGCTCGCTCTGGTGATCCTCTTTCAATGGGTGCTGCGGGCGACCAAGCTCGGCACCTTCTGGCTGGCAATCGGCAACAATGAGGACTCGGCCCGCAAGATCGGCGTGCCGGTCCGCCGGGCGAAACTGGCGGCTTACGCGCTATGCGGTATCTCCGCCGCCACCAGCGGCCTGCTGCTCGCGGCCTATCTGGGTGAGATCACCACGTTCACCGGCCGTGGCATGGAGTTCCAGGCGGTTGCCGCGGTGGTGATCGGCGGCACCAGCCTGTTCGGCGGACGCGGCAACGTCCTGCCTGGAACGCTCGCCGGCGTCTTCCTGCTGATCGTCATCAACAACGGCCTCGGCACCCGCGGTGTCTCGCCCTTCGTCTACCCGTTCGTCGCCGGTGGGCTGATCTTCTTCGCGATCTATCTGGATTCGATCAAGAACCGTGCGCGCCGGGGCTGAATTGGGGCGCGACGTCGCTTCCCTCCCTCCCTCCCTCCCTCCGTCGTCATCCCCGACTTGATCTGGGATCGCTGCGGGAAGTCCGAAACAGATAACGATGTGCGGTCTGGGCTTGATCCTGCGGTCAGGCCAGCCGCCCGGACAGAGCGACCAGGGAAGAGAGCGTTGTCAGGAAAAGTGCTTTGCACTTCTCCGCCCGGACAGAGCGACCAGGAAAGAGAGTGTTGTCAGGCAAAGTGTCTTGGACTTCTCTGTCCGGACACCGCTCGCTCCCGCCGGAGACAGGAGCCCAGGTCTTTTCCTTCCTTACTGGATCTCCGTCTTCACGGAGATGAGCGGTTTCGATGTGACGCTCCAACGATAAGTAGCAGCGCAGGCCAGAACGCATCAACTCGCTCTCTCGCCAGCTCTGTCGGGAAGGCCGCCTGCCACTTTTCCGCCTGGACAGGGCGGACGCGCGGTCGACGCAACTTGTTCCACCGTCATCCCCGACTTGATCGGGGATCGTTCGGGGAAGCATGAAAACGATGACGATGTGCCGTTGGGATTTGACTCTCGGATCTGGTCCTCCGATCGAGTCGGAGGATGGATGGCGGATAGTGCGTATTGCGGTCGTCGGCGCACATCACATGCCGGTCCCGCCCAGACCCAAAGGAGCGTAAGAAATGCGGGTCACCCCGGCGCAGTGCAAAAACAGCTAACCTTGGTCTCCGTGTTGATTCGGCAAGCGTGACGTCCGTCGGTAGTGGATCGTCGGCGAATGTCGCCTCGGCGTAGCAGCAAGTAATCTCGGTTAGCCCGCAGGGCGCTGCAGGAGGCATGGTATGGGAGCTCCGGTATCCGGTCTGTTTTTTGTTGCAGCGACATTCGTCATCACGTTTGGAGCCTATGTCCTGGCCCGTCGATGGATGCGGGCCACCGTCGACGAGGACTCCCACGAACTCGCGTCCTCTATGGTCTTTCGCGTCGCCGCGATGCACGGGCTGATTCTCGGATTGGTGTTTGCTGAGGAACTGTCCAACCTCAATGCCATCAAGGCCGGCGTGGTCCGAGAAGCCAACCAGCTGGAAGGTATCTACAATGACCTTGAATTGTTCGCCGCCTCCGGAGGCGGGCAGGGCGATGTCGCCGCGATCCAACAGACGATGAAGCTCTATGTCGGCGAGCTCATCGCCAACGAGTGGACGGCGCTCAATCAGGAAGGAAATCTGAGCACCACCGTCAGCGGATACTGGCGCACGATGTTCCGGCAGCTTCTGGCGCTTCCCGCCAGCGGCGATCAACAAACTTGGCTGCGCGACCGGATGCTCACCAAGATCGACGCTATCGGGCTGGAACGGGACAACCGTGAGGTCGCGGCCACGACCGACATCAGTCCGACCTTCTGGATCGTCGCCTTCGCCGGCCTGGCTGCGATCGCGGCACCCTATTACGTCTTTAGGCCGAACCGCGTCACCATGTTTCTGCTGGTTCTCTATGCCGCCTACGTGGCCGTGGTCCTCTACTTCATCAACATGTTCGATTATCCGTTCTCAGGCTTCGGACTGGTCCGGCCGGCCGCCCTCGAGCTCTTCTACAATGAGTTCCTGCAGGGGCTCCCCGATCCGCCGGCAGCGTCGGGCACCTGACGGCAGTTCTACCCGACAGAGCCGCGGATGACGTTTCACGCGGCCGGTGACACTCCCTCCATCGTCATCCTTCGACCCCGATCGAAGGATCGTTTGGGGGAAGTGCGAAAAACGATGACGATGTGCCGTTGAGACCTGATCCTCGCGTCGGGTCGCGAGGATGACGGTGGAAGCGGCGCGGTCGACCGAGCGATGCCTCTCTGTTGTCAAATACGCACCGGTCGCTGGCCTTTTCGCAGCTCCTTCCAGCGGAAAAGTGCGCACGCTCTTCTCGGGGCCGCTCCTACCCCTTCTCGCCGAGATACATCCGCCAGCTGTGTTGCGGCTGATAGCCGAGCATCGTCTTGGCCTTCTTGTTCGAATAGAAGGTCTCCTGCGGACCGATGTCGCCGACACGAACGCCCTGATAATGCGCGTCGATCAATTCAGCCGAGGTGGCGGCAACCGAGTGGTCGTCGTTGGAGACATTGAAGATCTCGAAGCCGAGCCCGTCGGTGGCAAGGCAGCGATCGACCATGTGACCCAGGTCGCGCGCATCGATATAGGCGAAGATGTTGCGGCGGCGGAGCGCGGGATCCGCCATGAACGCCGGGAACTTCTCGGCGTATTCATGTGGTTCGATCACGTTGTTGATGCGCAGACCGTAGATGTCGAACCCCGAGCGACGCTGAAAGCTGCGCGCCGTGACCTCGTTCACCACCTTGGACATGGCGTAGCTGTCCTCCGGGATGACGGGGTGGTCCTCGTCGATCGGCAGATAGTCGGGCTTGCGTTCGCCGTCGGCGAAACAGACGCCATAGGTCGTTTCCGATGAGGCGAAGATGATCTTGCGGATGCCGTATTTCACCGCCGCGTCGATGACATTGTAGGTGCCGAGCGTATTGACACGGTAGCACTCGCTGTCGGCGGTCAGCAGCAGCCGCGGGATGGCAGCGAAATGCACCACGGCATCGAAGCGCGGCACGCCGGTGCCGGGTTCGAGCTCGTCGAAGCCGGCATAGCTTGCCATGACGTCGAAGACCTCGCCGGCGTTGGTGATGTCGGCGATGCGGTTGTCGACGCCGGGATGATCGAGTGGGACGAGGTCGAGGTTGAGGACGCGGTGGCCCTGGTCGAGGAGATAGGGGACGGCGTGGCGTCCGGCTTTCCCCGAACCGCCGGTAAACAGAATGCGCATGTGCGTGGTCCTTCGCATTGGCAGGCGGATGGATCGGATGGTGAGGATGGCAGCGGCCGAGACTCGGCCGCGTTCACGCCTGGATGTAGCACATTGGTGGTTCGGGGGAATTCCGCAGATCAGCGCGCCTCGGTGGGGTCTGAATGACAGGGAGCCGGGTGATGGCGCTTTAGGAGGGGGCGCCGCGAAGCGCGCAAACCGCACAAGACACGCTCGCTACCCCAATACGATAGACTGGCCCGACAACCCGACCGACTCACCAGCAAGCCGGGACCGACCGCCGCAAGGGCAGGGGACAGCATGTGCCGGACACCATGATCGAAGCAGAGGTGCCCGCCCGGATCCCGTTCCGCTGGGAGGATTTCGGCTGGGTCGTCATCAGCATCGGCATGGGCATCGGCGCAGGTATTGCGATGCTGCCGGTCGAAGTGGGGATGAAGGGGCTCGGCACCTTTCTGATCGCAGCAGCGATCGGCTACCCGGCGATGTACCTGTTCCAGCGGCTCTTCATCAACAGCCTGATGGGGTCGCGCTCCGCCGACGACTACACTGAGATCGTCTCGCACTATCTTGGCCGCAACGCCGGCATCGCCATTGGTGCGGTCTATTTCGTGATGCTGATCATCTGGTATTTCATCTATGCCGAGGTGGTGATCCACGACAGTGCCAGTTACCTGCACACGCTGGCGGGCGTGCCGTCGGGGCTCGCCGAGAACCCGGTCTATGTGGTCCCGGTGATCGCCACGATCACCGGGGTCGCCGCCTTTGGCGCCAAGCTGCTGTTCAAGGTGTCCAGTGTGCTGGCGATCACCGTGCTCACCGTCATCCTTGCCCTCGGTCTGGTGATGGTGCCGAACTGGAACGCCGCCAATGTTCCGCCGCTGCCGGCCGCCGGGCCGCTGGTGAGCGACACCTTGGTGACCCTGCCGTTTGTGCTGACTTCGATCCTGTTCATCCAGTCCTTGAGTCCGATGCTGTTCTATTTCCGCCAGGTCGAAGGCGGTGGGGCGGGCAACCTCGAGATCGCGCGCCGGCGTGCACTTCGCGTGATGAACCTGGCTTTCATTGCCCTGTTCACCGTTGTCTTCTTTTATGCGGTGTCGTTTTCCCTCTCGATCACGCCGGAACAGGCGACCGATGCGTTTGACCAGAACGTCTCGGCGCTGGCGATCGCCGTCGGCGGCGACTTCGACGCCAGGACTACCGTGCTGGCGGTGATGCTCGATACTTTCGGCGTGCTCGGTTGCTTCCTGGCGGTGACATTGTCGCTACGGGCTGCAACCCGCGGGCTGGCGATCGGCCTGCTTGAGCGTCTCGGATGGTCGGTGCCGGGCACGTTCAAGCTGGACTGGGTAATCGGCATCGGCCTGATCGCCGTCGCTGCCGTGACCGTGCTCATTGATATCAAGATCATCTGGTTCATTCTGATATCGAGCCCGATCTTCGGGATCATCGGTTGTTTCGTACCGAGCTACATGGTCGGCACGATCGACGAGTTGCGCCGCTTCCGTCGCCCCGCCGTCATCGTGCCGGTGGTTCTGGTCGGGGTGCTGTTGTGTGCGTCACCCTTTTTTGCTTTGTAGTTTGAAAGGGATAGGATCGGGTGCGTTGCCCTTCGCCAGCGCTCAGGATTGCTGACGCGGGGCCATCCGCGGGGGAGGAAACATGACGCTGAACCGGAACACGAGCCTGGCGATCGCGCTCCTGCTGGCGCCAGCCCTCTCGCTCGCAGCGGCGGCCGCTGCGCATGCGGCCGAAGGTACCCCCTCCGACGTGGCCTCCGAAGTCGCCTCTGACTTTGGCCCCGAGATCGTCACCGACCGGCCCGCCGACATGGCCCGGCGGGTCGAGAACCGCGGCCGCGTCATCCGTTTCCTCGAGAATGGCGACTACCTCCACTGGCCCCATGACCCGCATACTCGGCCGACCGGCGATCTGCATCAGACGCCCGAGGGCAAGCTGATCAGCGGCATGACCCACCACCGGGTCCGGGTCTACTACTCGCCCGATGTCGCTGAATGGCTGCGCGACGGCCGGCCGGCCGATGCCGTGCTCCCCG
>JAAEOR010000325.1 GCA_024222895.1 Hyphomicrobiales bacterium
CCGGCGAAGTACTGATCCAGGGCAATCGCATCAAGCAGATCACCCGAGGTTCCTCGCGCTTTGCCCCGGCCGGCTCCGGCGCCACCGTCATTGACGGGATGGGCGCGACCCTCATGCCCGGCATGATCGACGCGCATCTTCATCTGTCGTGGAACAACGCCCCCGGCATCGATCCCATCAACATGATGGAGGTCGAGGAGCATATGCTGGTCACCATGGAGATGGCCAGGCTGGTGCTCGATGCCGGCTTCACCGGCGGCCGTGGCGCCGCCGCCGCCAAGCCGCGCCTCGACGTGGTCGCCAAACGCTTCATCAATGAGGGACGCTTTCCCGGTCCCCGCTATCTCTCCGCCGGGCCGGAAATCACCACGGTTGGCGGCCTTGGCGATTCGGCGCCGTCGCACATCCCCCATCCCGGCCTCAATCTCGGTCTCGTCGTGTCCGGACCGGAGGAGGTGCGCCGCGTGGTGCGCATGCTCATCAAATACGGCGTTGATTCGATCAAGCTGAACCTCTCCGGCGAATCGATCACCGGCATGCCGGCCGAAGAGACACCGATGTCCGAGGAAGAAGTGGCGATGGCGGTCCGCGAAGCCAAGTGTCGCAACAAGGTGGTTTCGGCCCATGCGCGCTCGTCCGGATCGGTCAAGCAATGCGTCCGCCACGGCATCGAAAACATCTTCCACGCCTCCTTCGCCGACGAAGAGGCGCTCGACATGCTGGAAGCCGCGAAGGACAACCACTTCGTCGCGCCGGGTATTGCCTGGCTAATCAACACAGCCCGCGAGGCTTCGCAGTGGGGGATCACTCCCGGTTCGCCACTGTCGCTCGAATACGAACGCGAGCTCGAAATGTGCGTCGAGACGATGAAAAGCATGCACAGACGCGGTATCCGCGTGTGCATCGGCGGCGACTATGGCTTCGCCTGGACGCCCCAGGGCACCAACGCGCGTGATATCCAGACTTTTGTCGACATGCTGGGCTTCTCACCGATGGAAGCGATCCTCGCGGCGACGAAATTTGGCGGCGAAATCATGGGAATGGGCGACGAACTCGGCCAGATCCGGGAGGGCTACCTCGCCGATCTCCTTCTGGTCGATGGCGACCCGATCGCCAATGTCGCCGTCCTTCAGGAGAAAGACCGGCTTCTCGCGATCATGAAAGACGGCGAGTTCCACAAGAAGCCGCAGATGCATGAGGCACGGCGGCGGCTGACCGCGTGATCGACAGTCGCGCCAGGGACAGGGGAGAAGAATGAAGTCGCCACTCGCTATGATCCTGTACGGGTTGGCGGCTGCGTTGCTCGTATGGCTGTTCTTCGCATCCTGGCCTGAGTGGCTGACCGGTGCAATTGGGGCCAAGAAGCTGTTCGTCATAACGATCTTCAACGGCGTAACGGTGGCCGGTCTCTACTTCCTGGTCGCCAGCGGCTTCACCCTCGTCTTCGGGCTGATGCGCAACGTCAATCTCGCGCACGGCTCGCTCTTCCTGTTCGGCGCCTATATAGGCTTCACGGTTGCCGAGGTCACAGGTTCCTGGCTGATTGGCGTCGCGGCCGGCTTCCTCGTCGCGGCAATGGCCGGAGCCCTGATGCAGATCCTGGTGTTCCGCCGGATGGAAGGCGAGGAACTGCGCCAGACCCTGACCACCATAGGCATCTCAATCGTCGCCGCCGATCTGATGCTGGCCGTGTGGTCCGGCAATACTTACCAGTTTATTCCGCCGGAATGGCTGGATGGAGCCGTCAGAACGCCAATCATCCTCGCGGTGCGCTCCAACGGCACGCCGGTGCCGATGATGTACCCGTTCTACCGGCTCGTCGTCCTCGCGTCGGCGATTGTGATCGGTATTGGCTTGTGGCTGGTGCTCAATCGCACGCGGATCGGGATGATGATCCGGGCAGGGGTCGACGACCGCGCCATGCTGTCGTCGTCGGGCGTCAACGTCCATGTGGTCTTCGCCATCGTCTTCGCCATCGGCGCCGGCCTTGCCGGTTTCGCCGGCGTCGTCGGCGGAACGGCCCTGTCGATCGCGCCCGGCGAGGATGTTCGTTATCTCCTTGCCTCTCTGGTCGTGGTGATCGTTGGCGGAATGGGTTCGATCACCGGCGCGGCCATCGGCGCCCTGCTGGTCGGTCTCGCCGAGCAGATCGGGCTGGCCTACTTCCCGACCTACGGCATTGTCTTCACCTTCATCATCATGGTCGCCGTACTGGCCTTTCGGCCGCAGGGGATCATGGGTCGATCGGCGGTATCATGAGTGTCGCGGAAACCACATCCAGGGTGCCGGGACTATCGCGGGCAGCGATCGGTTCGCCGGGAATCTGGGCCGTCGTCGCGCTTCTCATCGTCTATCCGCTGTTCGCTAGCCCGTTCTTCACGTTTCAGGTTGGCGCCTATGCGCTCATCCTCGGCACCATCGCACTATCGCTGATGTTCCTCGCCGGCTATGGCGGCATGGTCAGCCTTTCGCAAATGAGCGTCGCCGGGCTTGCCGGCTACGTCGTCGCCATCCTGGGGAGCAATTCGCTCGGTACCGGCCTTGAGTTGCCGTGGTGGCTTGTCGTGCCGCTCGCGACCATCGTCGCCGCCCTGTTTTCGATCGGCACCGGTCTTCTCGCCGTTCGCACCGAGGGCATCTACACGATCATGATCACGCTGGCGATAGGCGTGGCGCTGTTCCTGCTTGCCCAGCAAAATTACGAAATATTCAACGGCCACAGCGGTTTCGCCGGCATAGCGCCACCGGCCCTCGGAGTCGACTGGCGCGATCCGGTCCCGTTCTACTATCTCTCGCTGTTCGTGGCGGCGGCATTCTATCTCGCTGTCGTCTACATAGCCCGGTCGCCTTTCGGCCTTGCGCTCCAGGCGATCCGCGACAATCCGCGGCGCATGCGTGCGCTTGGCTTTCATGTCGCTGCCCACCGGGTCGCCGCCTACGCGGTATCCGGTGTCATTGCCGGGCTCGCCGGCGTGCTTCTTGTCTGGTTCAACGGGCGGGTCTCACCCGGAACCATCGGGGTCGATCGACTTGTCGATATCCTCGTCATCGCGGTGGTCGGCGGCACGCGACATCCGGCCGGTGCGTTTCTGGGAGCGATCTTCTTCGTTCTTCTCGACACCTTCGCCATTGATATCGTCGGGGCGGAACGCTTCAACACGTTGATAGGCATTCTGTTTCTGTCAATCGTCCTGTTTTCACCCGATGGGCTGCTCGGCCTTTGGGGGAAAGCGCGCCGTTCCCTTTCGATGAAGAGGCGCGACACCTAGCCATGAGCACTGCTTGCACTGTAAAAACCAGCGGATGCCATCAAGGCCTCCGCCCTGAAGAGAGGAAGAGAAATGAGACTCACAAGACGGATAGCGTTCGCCACAGTGGCGGGATTTGCGTTTGCCGCCGCTATCGCGCCGGCAAGTGCCGACGACACGTTGAAGGTCGGTCTGCTGGCGACCTTCGAGGGGGCATTCGCCGTCCTCGGCGAAGACAGCCAGCGCGGCGCCGAACTCGCACTGATGCAGCATGACGGAATGGCCGGTGGACAGAAGATCGAGTGGGTTATTGGTTCGTCCGACGCGTCGCCGGACAGCGCCATTCGTGCCGTTCGCAAGCTGGTCGAGCAGGACGGCGTCAAGATCGTCATCGGCCCGCTGTCGGGTGACGAAGGCCTCGCGGTCAAGGATTATGCCAAGACCCAGCCCGACGTGGTTTTCGTCAACGGCACGTCGGCGGCGCAAGACACGACGCTGCGCGATCCAGCGGAGAACTTCTTCCGCTTTACGACCGACGGCGCTCAGTGGATGGCGGGCCTCGGCACCTACGCCTATGACACCAAGGGCTACCGAAACGTCGCCACCGTCGCCGAGGATTACTCTTTCCCCTACACCCAGGTATTCGGCTTCATGGCCGAGTTCTGCAACGCCGGAGGCCACGTTCCGTCCAAGGCTTGGGTACCGATCGGAACCAAAGACTACTCCTCGGTCATCGCCGGCATTCCCGCCGACATCGACGCGGTCTATGTGGCCCTCGGCGGTGCCGACGGCGTCAACTTCCTGACCCAATACGAGCAGGCGGGCGGCACCGCGCCGCTCATTGGCGGTTCGATCACTGTCGACCAGTCGGTGTTGGGCTCTAAGGGCAGGCAGAAGGACTACGTCATCGGCACCCCGTCGGCGGGGCCGATCGCCGACACGTGGGACGATCCGCGGTGGACGGCATTTGTCGATGCCTACAAGGCTACTTACCCGGATGGCTTCCCGAGCCCCTCGCTGTTTGCCCACGGCTACTATGTCAACACCATGGCAGTGCTGCTCGCTCTCGACGCGATCAACGGCGATCTGTCGGATGGCGGCACCAAGTTGCGTGAAGCGCTTGCCGGTCTCGAGTTCGATACGCCGACCGGCAAGGTCAGCCTCGATAAGAACCGCAACGCGGTCGCCGACATCTTCGTGACCGAGGTGGCCGAAGGCGACGACGGCAATCTCTACAACAAGGTCGTGGAAGTGAAAGAGGCGGTCAACCAGACCCTGGGGCAGTCCGAGGACGAGTTCCTCAAGCTCGGCGTTGTCGGGCGCGACAATCCCAGCTGTCCGTAAACAGAAGACTGAAAGCGGTGGCCGAACCAGTCAGGAACTCGCTCGCCGACACAGGGGCCTTTGCCCTAGAGTTAAACGGCGTCGGCCGCCGCTTCGGTGCGCTTACCGCCCTCGCGGATATCACAATGTCCGTGAGGGCGGGCGAGCGACACGCCGTCCTCGGCTCGAATGGAGCCGGCAAGACGACCCTGTTCAACACGATCACCGGGGACTTCCCGCTGTCGAGCGGCACCATCCGTTTTTTCGGCGAGGATATCTCGCGTTTTCCCACCTACGAACGCATCCGACGCGGATTGCGTCGCACCTACCAGATCTCGCAGCTATTCGGCGGTCTCAACGTCATCGACTCCGTCTTCCTCGCCTGCCGTGGCGTTTCGCGGCGGCGCTACTCGTTCGTCCGCCCGCGCGACGACGACGCCACCGTCGAGCAGGCGAGCCGCATCATGCATGCCGTCAAGCTCGACGACGAGGCCGATACCCGCGTTGCCGAACTCAGCCACGGCAAGCAGCGGCAGCTCGAAATCGCGCTGGCTTTTGCCGGCGCACCCAGGTTCATCCTGTTCGACGAGCCAGCCGCCGGCCTGTCGCCGCATGAGAGGCGCGACCTGGTGGACATTCTCGGCTCGCTGCCCCCTCACATCGGCTACATCATCATCGAACATGACCTCGACGTAGCGCTACGGGTCTCGCAGCGGGTGACGATGATGCATAATGGGCGCATCCTGAAACAAGGAACCCCCGAGGAGATCGAAAGCGATCCGGAGGTCCAGGAAATCTATCTCGGTGGCGAGCATGGCTGACGGGAGCGGCGGCAAGGCGATCCTGAGAATTCGTGACCTGCAGGTCTACTATGGCGAGTCGCATGCCCTCCAGGGCGTCGAACTCGCCATCGAGAATCGCGTCCAGTCGATCGTCGGCCGCAACGGCATGGGCAAGACAACGCTGTGCAACACCATTGTCGGTCTCAAGCGACCGCGCAGTGGTTCGATCAGCCTTACCGGCAAGGAGATCTCCGGCCTCGAACCTCACATCATCTCCCGCCTCGGTGTCGGCTATGTGCCGCAGGGGCGGCGGGTCTGGCGCAGCCTGACGGTTGATGAACATCTTCGGCTGGCCGCGCGCGGCGACGGCGCGTGGAATGCCGATCGGGTTTACCAGACCTTTCCGCACCTCGCCGAACGGCGCACCAATCGCGGGTCTCAGCTCTCGGGCGGCGAGCAACAGATGCTCGCCATCGGCAGGGCCCTGCTTGGCAATCCGCGCCTCCTCATCATGGACGAGCCGACCGAAGGCCTGGCGCCGATTATCGTCGACCATCTGGTCGAGACGCTGACCCGGATCGGTGAGGACGACGACATGTCGATCCTCCTGATCGAACAGAATATCGGCGTCGCGACGACGGTCTCCGAGCATGTCGCGATCATGGTCAACGGCCGCATCCATCGGGTACTACCGGCCGCCGAGCTTGCAGCCGATCGCGATCTCCAGCATCGCCTGCTGGGTGTCGGAAGACACGACGATGGTGACGAGGAAGAGGAAGACGAAAGCGAAAGCCTCGTCGACACCGAGGCGCGGGTCGCCGAAGTCTTCCAGGTCGTGCGTGGCGGCAATGGCGGCAGCGACGAGCCGGCCGCGGAATCGTCCGGTAATTTCCAGCTGGCGCGTTCGGTGCCCAATCGCTGGGCCCTCAGCGATGCCGATCTGGGCCGCAGCCTGCGGCCAACGCCGCGCCCGGCGGCTCCGACCGACTCCGGGGCGGCGGCTGATGTTTTCGCAATGCCTGTCGGCGAACGCCATGGGCGCACGGCGCTTGTCGTCGGCACCTTCGACACCAAGGCCCGCGAACTGAAATTCATCCGCGACGCGCTGCGCGATCTCGACGTGCGGACCCGCACGGTCGATCTGTCTACCTCGGGTAAGCCGTCCAGCGCCGATGTCACTCCGCAGGAAGTGGCAAGCGCCAGTCCGCGCGGCGGCAGCGCGGTGTTCTCCGGCGATCGCGGCCAGTCGGTCGAGGCGATGGCTGCCGCCTTCGAGCGCTGGATCGTGCGTCAGCGCGATATCGGCGGCGTCATCTCCGCGGGTGGTTCGGGAAACACCTCGCTCGCCACCGCCGGGATGCGGCGGGTGCCGATCGGTGTGCCGAAGATCATGATATCGACCGTCGCTTCGGGCGAGGTCGGACGCTATGTGGGCCCCAGCGACATCATGATGATGCACTCGGTCGTCGATGTGCAGGGCGTCAATTCGATCACCGAACAGATCCTCGGCAATGGCGCCCACGCTCTTGCCGGCATGATTGCGCGCCTGCCGAGCGCGGCCGAACGCACCGCCCGGCGCGTCGCTGCCAAGCCGGCATTGGGCATCACCATGTTCGGTCTGACTACGCCTTGCGTGCAGGCGGCGATCGCCGAACTCGAGGCCGACTATGACTGTCTGGTCTTCCATGCCACCGGAATCGGTGGGCGCTGCATGGAGAGCCTGGCTGAATCGGGCATGCTGTCCGCCGCCATCGACGTCACCACGACCGAGGTCGCAGACCTTCTTGTCGGCGGTGTCTTTCCCGCGACGGAAGACCGCTTCGGCGCCTTCATCCGGCACCCGATCCCCTATGTCGGTTCGCTCGGCGCCATGGATATGGTCAATTTCGGCCCGCTCGAGACGCTGCCGGCGAAATTCCGAGGCCGCAACCTCGTCGTTCACAATCCGAACGTGACGCTGATGCGGACCACCCGCGACGAGAATGCCGCCATCGGCGCCTGGATCGGTGAACGGCTCAACCGCATGGCTGGACCGGTGCGCTTCCTGATCCCGGAACACGGCGTGTCCGGAATCGACGTTCCGGGAAAGCCGTTTCATGATCCGGACGCCGACAACGCGCTGTTCAGCGCGCTCGAAAAGAGCGTGCAACAGACTGTCCAGCGTCAGCTGTTGCGGGTGCCGGCGGCGGTCAACGACCCGTCGTTCGCGGCGGCGCTCGTCAAGGCCTTCCGCGGCATCGCCGTACCCCTTCGGAAAAGGGCGTGATCGCGTTATGCGGATTTGGAATCAGAAAATGGCAGAGCCGGTCTAACCATGACGGGCGGAAAGCCGGGAGGGAATATTCATGGGAAACGAAGTCATCGGCTCGGTAGTGCTCTGGGTGACCGTCCTCGTTGTGGTAGTGGTCGCGGCGGTCTATCTGCTTCGCTGGCTCTATCGACGATCGACAAAGGAGACCGCCTTTGTGCGAACCGGTTTCGGCGGCGAGGAGGTGGTTATCAACAGTGGCGCCTTTGTCATACCGGTCCTGCACGAGGTATCACCGGTCAACATGAACGTCATGCGGATCGAGGTCCGTCGCGGCGAGGCCAACGCGCTCATCACCCGCGATCGCATGCGCGTCGACCTCATCGCCGAATTCTTCCTTCGCGTCCGGCCGACCCGGGAGTCAGTGGCGCTCGCTTCGCAGACACTCGGCCGCCGCGCCATGCATCCCGAGGGTATCGGCGATCTGTTCGAAGGTAAGTTCGCGTCGGCATTGCGGGCGGTCGCAGCCGAACTGACGCTGGAGGAACTTCATGAACAGCGCAGCACCTTCACGGCGCGGGTGCGCGAACAGGCCGCCGAAGCGCTCGCTCATAACGGGCTCGTTCTAGAAACGGTGTCGCTCGTCGACGTCGATCAGACTAGCCTGGAATTCTTCGACCCCTCCAACGCCTTCGATGCCGAGGGCCTGACCGCGTTGACCGAGACGATCGAGACACGCCGCAAGATGCGCAATCGGATCGAGCAGGAGACGATGATCGAGATTCGCAACCAGAATCTCGACTCGGAGCGGCGGGTGTTGGAGATCGAGCGGGAGAGCGAATACGCGCGCCTCGAACAGGAGCGCGAGATCGAGATCAGACGCGCGATCCAGCGTGCCGAACTTGTCCGGGAGCGGGCGCTTCGCGAACAGGAAGCCCAGCAGGCACAGATCGCCTCCAACGAAGCGACGGAAAAGACCCGGATTGCTCAGGAGGGGACCCTCGCGGAAATCCGCATCGTCAACGAAGAGGAAATCCAGAAGCGGGAGATTGCCCGCCGCATGGTCCTTGAGGTGGCAGAACTGAAAACACGCGAGGAGACCGAGCGCGAGGAGATCGCGCTTCAACTCGCTGTCGAACGCGACCGGATCGAGCGCCAGCAGACACAGGAGTCGCTCGAGATCACCCGTCGCAAAACGATCGAGATTGCGGAGCGTGAGCGCGAAATCGCGCTGTCGGCCAAGGCAATGGAGGTCACGCAGGCCGACGGCGCCAGGCGCCAGGCCGAGATTCTTGCCGAACAGGAAGTTGAGAAGGCGCGGCTGGCCCGCGACCGGGTGATCGACGAAAGCCGCGTCGGACGCGAACGCGCGCTGGAATCTCTTGAAATTGCGAAGCGCCAATCCTTCGAAGAGGCCGAGATCGCCTCCGGCGAGGAAGTCGAGCGCGCCCGGATCGCCACTGAACGGGGCATCGCCGAAGCGCGCCTCGTTCGCGATCGCGACATCCGCCGTCTCGATATCGAGAAGGACCAGGTGATCGAGACTGCCGAGATAGAAAAGGCGATCGAGATTGCCAACCGCTCTACCCAGCGGTCGGAGGCGATCACCGGAGCCGAGGCCGCGCGCGCCAAGGCGGTGCTGGCCGAGGAGCGGGCCTTCACCACCCGCGAACGCGAGATCGCCGAACGGCGGAAGACCGTTGACCTGATCGCCGCCACCCGCGACGCGGAACGGGAGCGTCTTCGTCTGACGGCCAAGGCCGATGCCGAGAAGGAGGCTGCCACCAGCTTTGGCGATGCCCAGCGGATCACCGCCAAGGCGGAGGCCGACGCGGAGGTTATCCGGACCGCCGCCGCCGCCGAGCGGTATCAGGTCGACGCCGAGGGCCAGCGCATCACCAACGAAGCGGAGAACGTCCTGTCCGATGCGGCCCGTGCTTCGCGCACCCGCCGCGATCTTCTCGACAAGCTCGAAGGCATCATCCGCGAGAGCGTCAAACCGATGGAGAAGATCGACAACATCAAGATCGTTCATGTCGATGGGCTAGGTGGCTCCGGCGGCAGCGACGGTGAAGGCGCGCGCAAGAACGTTACCGACGAGGTCATCGACAGCGCCCTGCGCTATCGCGTGCAGGGACCGATGATCGACAACCTGATGAAGGAAGTCGGCATTGAAGGCTCGAGCCTCGGCCGCATGTCTGACGTCATTCGCGACGCAAAGGACCTGACCTCGATCGCACGCGATACCGCCAAACCGACGTCGGACCAACACGGCCTCCCTCATCGCGACGACAACGACGACGACTGACGCAGGGCATCTGGTTTGGCCAAGGTTTTCATATCGACTGTCGTCGACTCGCCGGTTGCCCAGGTCTGGACGGTGGTCCGTGATTTCGATGGCCTGCCGTCATGGGCGCCCTTCGCCGTCGAGAGCAGGATCGAGCACAACGCCCAGGCCGACCAGGTCGGTTGTATTCGCAACTTCCGCCTCAAGGGCGGCGGGGTGATCAGGGAGCGCCTGCTGGCGTTGTCCGACTACGATTTCTCGATGACCTACGCGATCCTGGAAAGCCCGATGGCGGTCGAGAACTACGTAGCGACGCTCAGGCTCCTGCCGGTCACCGACGGCGAACGCAGCTATGCGGAGTGGAGCGCGGAGTTCGATTGCCGGCCGGAGGACCAACGGGAGCTGATCGGCCGGATCGGACGCGACACCTTCCTCGCGGCCCTCAAGGCCCTGCAGGCTCGTTTCACCCGCCGATGAGTGCGGTCGTCCGGGTTTCACGCAGCACGGTCATCGACGCGCCGGTCGATGTGGTTTGGCGGTTATTGCGCGATTTCAACAGCCATGAGAGTTGGCACCCCGCGATCGCGGAAAGCCGGATCGACGCCGGCGAGCCTGGCGATTCCGTCGGCTCGGTACGCTCGTTTCGGCTTGCCGACGGATCGGCGCTGCGCGAACAACTGATCGCGCTCTCGGATCGCGACCGCGAACTGACCTATTGCCTGCTCGAGGCGCCGATACCGCTTGTCGAATACGTCGCCACGATGCGACTCAGACCGATCACCGACGGCGGCCGCGTGCTGCTCACCTGGGAATCGCGCTTTCGCCCGCCAGTCGACCGCGCGGAGGCTCTTTCGCGTATAGTGGCCGAGGAGATCTACGAAGCCGGATTCGCGGCCCTGCAAGCCCGGTTCGGGCGACCGGACGCGCGCCAGCCGCCGATTCCGCCGCCCCCCTCAACCCATCCGTCGCAAACGCCTGTCGATGCGGTCCGGCCGTCGGAGGTGACGCCGAGTGTCGGCGCGGTGCAAGAAGAAGGGACCGCCATCATCGTCGAGCGCTTCGGCGGGCCGGACGTCATGTCTGTCGCCACGGTCGGGGCTCCCGAACCTGGCCCCGGTGAAGTGCGTCTCCGGCAGTCGGCGATCGGTGTCAATTTCATCGACATCTACTGCCGTACCGGATACCTCCAGCTTCTCACGCCACCGGGTGTACCCGGGATGGAAGCAGCCGCTGTCGTACGCGACGTCGGCTCAGGAGTCTCGCATCTCAGTCCGGGCGACCGCGTCGTCTATGCCTGCGAACCGGTCGGGGCCTATGCCGAAATGCGGACGATGGATGCGGCGCTGCTCATTCCGTTGCCCGATAACATCGGCGACGAGGTTGCCGCGGCCGTGTTCCTGAAGGGCCTGGCAGTGGAGTTTCTGATCCACGCCGTTCATCCGGTGAAGGCTGGCGATACCATTCTGGTCCACGCCGCCGCGGGCGGCACAGGCCTTCTGCTTTGCCAATGGGCCAACGCGCTCGGCGCCCGAGTGATTGGAACCGTGTCGAATCGCAAGAAGGCCGAGCGGGCTCTCGGCGCCGGCGCCGACCGGGCGATCGTCACCACCGAGGAGGATTTCGTCGAGGAAGTGAGCCGGCTGACCGGCGGGGGTGGTGTCGACATCGCCTACGACGGCGTCGGTGCGGCCACCTTCGGGCGCTCCCTCGAGACTCTGGCGATCCGTGGACATCTGGTGAGTTTCGGCCAAGCATCCGGTCCCGTCGGCGCCTGGGATATCGGCGCGATGGCGTCAAAATCGGTGACCATATCGCGCCCGAGTTTTGGCCACTACACGACGGACCCGGTCGAACTCCGCGCCATGGCGGGTCGTCTGTTCGATGCAGTGCGGCGCGAAGTTGTCAGACCGACCATCGACAGCCGTTTTCCGCTCACCGAGGCTGCTGCTGCCCACGCGCGCCTCGAAAGCCGGGAGAGTATCGGCGCGATTATCCTGGTTCCGCCGAGCCGGTAATTGGCCTCGTTCGCGGCGGAAACCGCAATGCTGCGGCAACCACGTTGGCATACCCGAGCCACTCCGTACGAGGCAAGACGGCGCAGTTCAGCGGCTGCCGTGTCCGGGGCACCTCGGGCATAATACCAAGGTTGCCTCATATTGACCCGTTTGATGGCCCGAATTCGTCTGCCGACAAGGCACCTCTCGAAGGGCGATACGGGGTCATCGTTCGAGAGACGTAACGCAGCTCGGCGGGCGTATTCGGGCCACCGCAGGATCCGGTCAAACGAGTCAATCTTGGGGATCCTTGGTATAAGCCTGTGCTAGATTGTCGGGGGCCGTCGACAGATCACCATGCGAGGCGAGACAATGTCCGTAGCTACGATGATAACCGCAGCGACCCTGTTGGGCGCCCTCCTCCTGCCGGGCGCGGTCCAAGCCGCCTCTTTCGACTGCACCAAGGCAACGACGCCGACCGAGCACGCGATCTGTGACAATCCGCAGCTCTCGAGCCTGGATGAGCAGACCGCGGGGCTCTACTACACGCTGATCTCCGGCGGCGTGCCCGACGCGCAAGCCAC
>JAAEOR010000326.1 GCA_024222895.1 Hyphomicrobiales bacterium
CGACGACACCATGGTGACGCCGAGTGGCCGTTCCGGTGTACAGCGCGTGCCAAATGCCGGGCATTCCGTTGGCTTCTTTTCCCCCCGCAGCACCAGGCCGCCGATGCACTCGGTTGCCGGTTCGGGCCCGGCGTCAATCGGCCCGAACCGACCTTCGGCGTCGAAGTCGGCGTACGCGTCGGAAAGACCGAGGCCGCTTTCGGCGATGTCGCCAATGCCGCGCCAGCGCCGCGGTGTTACACGAAAGACCTCGGCCATGACTGCTTGTGCCGGCCGATTGCCGCGCCGTTTGACGGAGCGGCTGTACTGGTTCTCCACCTCCGCCCGACCGTCTTCGAGCTGGCGCACCGCCATGTGGATACCCTCAAGAATATCGACGGGCTCGAAGCCGGTCACCACGATCGGTACCCTGTAGTGTGCGGAGATCGGTTCGTATTCGTCATAGCCCATCACCGTGCAGACATGTCCGGCAGCCAGGAAGGCCTGGATGCGGTTGCCCGGCCCATCGAGGATGGCGCGCATCGCAGGAGGCACCAGCACGTGGGAGACGAGCATCGTGAAATTGCTGAGTCCTTCGTGCTTTGCCCGATAGGCCGCCATGGCGTTGGCCGGTGCCGTCGTCTCGAATCCGACAGCAAAGAAAACCACCTGACGGTCGGGATTGTCGCGAGCCACCGCAAGCGCGTCGAGCGGCGAATAGACCACACGCACGTCAGCCCCACGAGCCTTGGCGGCGAGGAGGTCGCCGCCGGTTCCGGCAACCCGCAGCATGTCGCCAAACGAGCAAAGCGTAACGTCAGGGCGCTCGGCGATATCGATCGCCTTGTCGATATACTCCGCCGGCGTCACGCACACCGGACATCCTGGACCATGCACCAACGTAACCGTCTTCGGCAGCAATGCATCAATTCCGTAGCGGACGATCGCGTGGGTCTGACCGCCGCACACCTCCATCAGCGTCCAGGGTCGTGTCGTGATCCGCGCGATCGCGTCGACCAGCGCAAGGGCGGCCTTTGGGTCGCGGTATTCGTCGCGAAACTTCATGATGCCGTCACGCTTCTGTCGGTGTGTTCCAGTTCGTCAAGTTCACCGATCTCCTCCAGATAACTGAAGACCCGTTTGGCTTCCGATTCGTCGATCACAGTGATCGCAAAGCCAACATGGACCAGAACATGGTCACCGATCTCGGCATCCGGCGTGTAGGCGAGATTGATGTCCTTGAGCACTCCACCGAAGTCGACCCGACCGACCCGCATCAATGGATCATCACCGTCGATGCTCAGAACCCGTCCGGGAACCGCCAAACACATGCTTATTCTCCCTGATCTGCCGTCCAGCCGACCCATACCGCCTGGCCGAGGGCCAGACCACCATCATTGGGCGGGATCCGTTGATGCCAATGAGGCGTGGATCCGTTCCGGCGCAAGGCATCTGCCGCCCCCTCGGTCAGTCGCGCATTCTGGAAGCAACCGCCCGTGAGCACGACATTGGCGACACCGACACGCGTGGCGACATTCGCAATCGCGGTGACGAGGCCATCGTGCACTGCGGCGGCTATCGCCGAGGACCGAGCGCCTGCCCGCAGATCGGTAATGGCTGTCTCCAGTGCCGGCCCCCAGTCGATGGTCAATTCGCCAGCCTTCTCCGACACAACAGGAAACGTATAGGCGTGCGGGCTCGTACCGTCTCCGGCCGACCATTCCAGTGTCGACGCAGCCTGTCCTTCATAGCGATTGATCTGGCAGAGCCCGCAGAGGGCTGCAATGCCATCGAACAGTCGCCCGGCGCTGGTTGTACGCGGCGCATTGACACCGTGCTCCAGCATCTTTGCCAACACAGTTCGCTCGCCGGCGGAGAATGCGGCCACGGGAGCGAGGTCACTCATTGCGAGTCCGGTGATCCCGAAGATCTCGAACAGAAGCCCGAGGGCAGCGCGACGCGGTTCACGCACCGCCTTTTCCCCGCCCGGCAGTCGAAATGGCCTGAGATGGCCAACCCGCTGCCAACCAGCCTTGTCGACCAGCAGGAACTCGCCACCCCAGACGGTTTCGTCCGGGCCGAAGCCGCTGCCATCCCATGAGACACCGAGAACCGGGGGCTCGACGCCTTGTTCGGCCATACACGCCACCACATGCGCGAGGTGATGCTGGACTGACGCAGTCGGGCAGCCGCCTGAAAAACTCACCCCGCTGGTCGCGTAGTCGGGATGCAGATCATTGGCCATCAGCCGTGGGGTGACATCGGAAAGCCGGGTTATGTCCGTGAGCGCCTGGGCGTAGGCGCGGCGGCTGGCCCCACTCTCGAGATCGCCAATATGCGAGCCCAGCACCACGCCGTCGGCCTGCGACACGGCGATGGCCGATTTGAGATGTCCACCGAGGCCGACAATACCGGGGGCCACCCCAGGTATCGGGATTCGCGTCGGTGCGTAACCGCGACCACAGCGCAGGATCTGGGGCTCTCCGGCGACAAATCGGGCAACCGAATCGTCAACCGGCCGGGCGATCGGACGATTGTGGAGCAGAAAAAAGTCGGCGACTCCGCCCAGCCGTGACAGGGCTTCGCGTTCGTCAATGATGATCGGCGCGTTGGCGATATTGCCACTGGTCGCCACCACCGGAAAACCGAGGTCGCGCATCAGGAGATGATGCAGTGGTGTATAGGGAAGCATCACGCCGAGCCGGGGATTGTCCGGCGCTACCGATGGTGCAAGGCGATCTCGGTGACGTCGCAGCAGCACGATCGGACGCTCCGGGCCGGTCAGCAGCATTTGTTCGTCCGGCGATATGCGGCAGCATCCGGCCAGATCGTGCAATGACGGGACCATCACCGCAAATGGCTTGGATTCACGCTGCTTGCGGGCGCGGAGCTCGTTGACGACTGCCTCGTTTCCAGCATCGCAGATCAGATGGAATCCACCGATCCCCTTCACGGCTATGATTCTGCCGTCGCGAACCGCTTGCACCGCGGCAGCCAGGGCCGCGTCGCCGCTCTCGGCCGGGGTTCCGTCGCCCGCCCGAAGCGCCATTTGCGGGCCGCACACCGGGCAGGCGTTCGGCTCGGCATGGAAGCGCCGGCTGCCCGGATCGTCATACTCGGCCCGGCAAACCGCACACATCGCAAAGGCCTGCATGGTCGTGTTCGCCCGATCGTACGGCATGTCAGTGATGATGGAGTAGCGCGGGCCGCATTGGGTGCAATTGACGAAGGGGTAGCGGTAGCGGCGGTTGGCAGGGTCGAGCAGCTCGGCAAGGCAGTCATCGCAAGTGGCGAGATCGACAGGGATGTCGGCGGTGCGGGGACCAGCAGCCTCGCTTTCGCGAATAACAAAGGACGTGTGAAAGCGAAGGCCAGTTGGCCTCGTCTCAACTTCATCAACCCGGGCGCTCGCCGGCGGCGCGGCGCGGATGATTTCGATCAACCGCGCGACGCCCTGTTTGCTGCCCTCTGCTTCGATCGTGACGCCGGCCGCCGTATTGATCACCCAACCGGATAGGTCGAGTTTCGTGGCCTGCCGATAGACGAAAGGACGAAACCCGACGCCCTGAACAACACCGCGAACGAGTATCCGCTCGCGGACCCGGGAGACTATTTCGCCAGCCAGCGGACGTTCTGCAAGGGCAGTATCAGGTTTCAACCTCGACGCTCTCCAGCAGGACATCCTGCGCGTTGGCGTGTCTTGCATCATCCGAAAGGGTAACGGCGAGCCGTGCCCCTTCAGCGTTGGTGCCCGCCGCCGCCTGGCGAAAGTGTTCGCCGAAATGCGCCTCGGTCATGTGGCTGAGCGCGCCAAGCCACACAGCGACGCCAACCACTCTCTTGGCGTTTTCTCGCTGAGCCACGGCATCGACCTGGCTCATCAGGTTCTTCATCAACGACGCTTCATGCATCCTGCATCACCTCATCGCAAATTGCCTCGACGACGGCATCGATAGCCGCCATCACATTCGCGGACATCCCGGACCCAGCGTCGAACCCTCCCGCCTCGACGGCGAACACAATGCAGCGCGGCGGGAGTTGGCCGAGGACCCTGCCGAGTTCAATGGCGCTGGCCAAACCGAAACCGTGGGTCGAGAGTCCAAATTCCAGGTCGGGCAGCGCCTCCCCGTTGGCGTCGATCCGTCGGACTGTCCCGGCCAGCGCCGACGACGAACATGCGTCGATCAGGATAGCGACGCACGCATCGTCGATCCGGCCAAGCAACGACGTTGCCTCACCGCTGTGGACAATAGTTTCAACTTCGTCCGGCAGTCTCGTCCGTAGCTTCTCGACAATCAGTGGTCCGACACCGTCATCCCCACGATCCGGATTGCCGATGCCGATGACG
>JAAEOR010000327.1 GCA_024222895.1 Hyphomicrobiales bacterium
CGGGTCATCGCCCGGCTGCTGGAGGTCGGCGCGCCATCGATCGCGATGATCGGCGGCGTCTTTCCGCGGATTCTGCCATGGCTTGCCCCGCCCTATCGAGCCGTCTGCGTCGAGCCCGAGGGCGACCCGCTCGACGGCGCCATCCTGATGGCGAAACAGTCGATCGGCTGGAAGGAAGAAACACAGTCATGCTGAGACCGGCGCCATGTCAGGGGCACGCCGCTCCTTCCTGTTCGCACGAGACTCCCCCATGACGGAGACCGCCGACCCCGCGACCAGCCTGATGCTGCGGGAAACGGCCGAAGCCCCGGCCGTGCTGGCAAGGCTGATTGAGGCCAATGCTGAGGTGTGTGCGTCGCTGGCGAAGCGACTGCGCGCCAGCCCACCCCGTTTCGCAGTGACATGCGCGCGCGGCTCCTCGGACAGCGCCGCCGCCTATGCCAAGTATCTGTTCGAACTCCATCTCAACACGATCGTCGCCTCGGTTGGCCCGTCGGTCAGCTCTATCTACGACAAGCCCCTGCGGATGGATGACGGCTTGTTCATCGCGATTTCCCAGTCCGGCCGCAGCCCGGATCTTTTGACCCTTACCGATGCGGCGCTCGCCGGCGGGGCGCTGACGGTTGCGGTCGTCAACGACACCGGATCACCGCTCGCCGACCGCTGCGAGATCGTCCTGCCACTCCATGCCGGTCCCGAGAAGAGCGTCGCGGCAACCAAATCCTATATCGCGTCACTTGCCGCTATTCTCCAGCTTGCGGCACATTGGAGCCAGGATGCTGGGCTTACAAACGCCGTCGCGCGGCTTCCGGACGACCTCAGCGACGCGCTTGCCTGCGACTGGCGCATCGCCCTGCCGGCGCTGGTCGACACCGAAAGCCTCTATGTCGCCGGTCGCGGACCGGGATTCGCCGCCGCGCAGGAAGCGGCGCTGAAGATGAAGGAGACTTCCGGAATCCACGCCGAGGCACTGAGCGCCGCCGAGATGCAGCACGGGCCACTGGCGTTGGCAGGGCCTGATTTTCCGGTCGTCCTGTTCAGCCAGCGGGATGCGGCACTTGACGCGCTCACCGAGACTGGCCGTCAGCTCGTCGAACGCAAGGTTCCGGTGCTGAGTGCCGGACCGGCCGACATCGACGGTGCTACACGGCTGCCGACCTTGAGCGCGATCCACCCGTTCGCCCAGCCCTTGGCCTTGATCCAGAGTTTCTATCCTCTCGCGGAAGCATTGGCGCGCCGGCGCGGCCACGATCCGGATCGCCCCCCCAATCTCAAGAAAGTCACGGAGACCCGATAGTGGCGCCGGCTACCCGGATCGAGGCGAATCCATGAAAACGGCGATCATCGGGTCGCGCGTGTTTGACGGCGTTCGGATTCGTAGCGGCGACGCCGTCCTGATCGCCGACAGATCCATCGTCGATGTCGTGCCAGCCGAGACGGTACCTGCGGACTATGATCGCCGTGCCGTCGACGGTCTGATTGCACCGGGATTCATCGACATCCAGGTCAATGGCGGCGGCGGAGTCCTCTTCAACGACGAGCCAACCCCCGACGGCATAGCCGCCATCGGATCAGCCCACCGTCCATATGGCACCACCGGGTTTCTGCCCACCCTGATCACTGATACGCCGGAGGTCATGCGCCAGGCGGTAGCGGCAGCCCGGGAAGCGTTGGCTGCCGGGGTCCCCGGCCTGCTCGGCGTCCACCTGGAGGGACCGTTCCTCAATCCGGCGCGCAAGGGCGTGCACCAGGTGGATTACATGCGGCCCGTCGAAGCCGACGACATCGCTCTGATGACCGCCCCCGGCAAGGGCCGTACGCTGGTGACGCTGGCACCAGAGATGGTGGAACCGGACGTGATCACGCGTCTCACCGATGCCGGTGTGGTCGTGTCAGCCGGCCATACCAAGGCATCCTACGAAACGATTGGTGCGGCACGCGCGGCCGGCCTCACCGGTTTCACCCATCTGTTCAACGCCATGCCGCCGCTAGCCGGCCGCGAGCCCGGGCCCGTCGGCGCGGCGCTGGAGGCCTGGGACGCGTGGTGCAGTGTCATCGTCGATCTTCACCACGTCTCCGCTGCAAGCCTGCGCGTCGCGATCGCCGCGCGTGGGTGGGAACGGACAATACTCGTCACCGATGCCATGTCTTCGGTCGGCTCGCCTCACGACGCCTTCGAACTCCATGGGCGGACGATCCGTCGAGAGGCCGGTCGCCTGACCATCGGCGACGGAACGCTGGCGGGTTCGGACCTCGACATGGCGAGCGCCGTGCGCAACACCGTCGCGGAACTCAACCTGCCCCTCGAAGCTGCCCTTCACATGGCCTCTCGCGCCCCGGCCGAGTTCCTCGGGCTTGGCGATGAGCTGGGTCAATTGCAGCCGGGTTACCGGGCAAGCATGGTGCTGCTGGACGATGACCTTCAAGTTGTCGAGACCTGGATCGACGGCCAGGCATCAGCCGGCGCTGGCGCGACCCGGGCGAGCCCCGCAGCCCCATGATCGATCCAAAACGCGTGCTGGTCGCCGGCCTCGGGAACATCGGGCAGAGCCATGCGCTCGCGTATCACCGCATCGATGGTTTCGAGATCGCCGGGATATGCGACCCCTATCTTCACGAACGCACCGTCCCGCAAGCGCTAGCGGGACTGCCGACCTTCGCAAGCTTTGAAGACGGTCTCGCAGCGACCAACCCCGATGTCGTCTCGATCAACACATGGTCCGACACCCATGCGGACTACGCCATCAGGGCGATGGAGGGCGGCGCGCATGTCTTTCTCGAAAAGCCGATTGCCGAAACGGTCACCGACGCCAGCCGCGTCGTGGAAACAGCGAAGCGGACCCGTCGCAAGCTGGTGGTCGGCTATATCCTCCGGCACCATCCCTCCTGGCAGCGGTTCATCGAGCTTGCCCGATCCCTCGGAACTCCCACGGTCCTGCGGATGAACCTCAATCAGCAGTCCGATGGCGCCTCGTGGCAGATGCACAAACGACTGATGCGGACGCTGTCGCCAATCGTCGATTGCGGTGTTCACTATGTCGATGTCTGGTGCCAGATCGTTTCCACCGATCCGGTTTCAGTCCATGGGGTCGGCGCCCGTCTCACCGACGACCTGCCACAGGGGATGTACAATTATGGCCATATCCAGGTGACGTTTGCCGACGGCTCCGTCGGCTGGTTCGAAGCCGGCTGGGGACCGATGATGAGCGAGACCGCCTTTTTCATCAAG
>JAAEOR010000328.1 GCA_024222895.1 Hyphomicrobiales bacterium
GGCTCGCCCAGCGTCCTTCTTGGCCGCGCCGATCTTCATCAGGAGCTGATCGCGGCTGAGCCTTTGCTGTCGCGGAACACCCAGGCGCCGCCAAACCCAACTTGAACAGTGGCTTTTGCAGAGTTTATTGATTTCAACGGGTTACGAGCCGCGTTGGTAACATCGGCAAAAGTCCGGGCAGCATTGTAAATTAGGGGATTCCCAACGCGGCTGATTTGTGATTCGATCTGGTCATGGCCGGATCGCCACCAGATATTGATGGTCTTGGTCTTGACGACCTCAAGGTATTGGTTCTTCAGCTATTGGAAGAGAACGCCGCTCTGAGGGCGGAGGTGGCGGCATTGCGAGAGGAGATCTCGCGCCTGAAGGGCCTGAAGGGGCCGCCGAGGATCAAGCCGAGCGGCATGGACAAGGCCACCGATCCGAAGCCGTCGGGACGGAAGGGCAAGCGCCGCGGCCGTGGCGAGAAGCTTTCGAGGTTGACGATCGATGAGGATCGGGTGGTCAAGGTCGAGGTTCCGGCCGGCTCGCGTTTCAAGGGCTACGAGGACTATGTGGTTCAGGATCTTGTCCTGCGTCCTCATGTGGTGCGCTACCGGCGCCGGCGCTGGCTCGGCCCCGATGGCCGGATGGTGGTGGCGCCGTTGCCGGCGGGGCTCCGCGGTCACTTCGGGCCTGAGTTGCGGCGCTTCGTGCTGGCCCAGTATCACCGCGGCCAGGTAAGCATTCCCCGCCTGGTGGGTTTGTTGCGCGATATCGGGGTGGACATCTCGGAACGCCAAGTGGTGCGGCTTGTCAACGGCGACAAGGACGGATTCATGGCCGAGGCACGCGACGTTCTGCGGGCCGGTGTGGAAACCGCGCGATGGATCACGGTCGATGACACCGGAGCGCGGCACAAGGCGCGCAACGGGGTCACGACCCAGATCGGCAACGATCACTTCACTTGGTTTGCAACGACCTTCTCCAAGAGCCGGTTGAACTTTCTTTCTTTGCTGCGGGCCGGCCACGGGGACTATGTGATCGACGCGGCGGCGCTTGCGTACATGCGCGGGCGCCATCTTTGCGGCCCGGTTGTGGCGCTGCTGGCGGAGCACGAGAGCCGGCGGTTCGCGGATGAGGCGGCGTGGACGGCCCATCTGGAGGAGCTCGGGATCAGCGCGCTCAAGGTCCATCCCGATCCGGTGAAGATCGCCACCGAGGCGGCGCTGTGGGGCAGCGTGGTTGGGCACGGCTTCTTGAAGGATGCGGTGATCGTCAGCGACGACGCCGGCCAATTCAACGTCGGCCATCACGCGCTTTGCTGGGTGCATGGCGAACGGCTGATCCACAAGTTGGTCGGCTTCAACGAGCGCCAACGCCAAGCCATCGAAGGGATGCGGGCGCGGGTGTGGCGATTGTACAAGGCTCTCAAGGCGTACTGCCGCGACCCCACTCCACGCAGGAAGGCGGCGCTGGAGAAGCGCTTCGAACGCGTCTTCTCCACCCGCACCGGTTTCGCCACCCTCGATCGGCTGCTCGAAAGACTGCGCGCCAACAAGGACGAGTTGCTAGTCGCTCTGGAGCGCCCCGACATCCCGCTCCACACCAACGGCTCGGAGAACGACATCCGTTGCCAGGTGACCAAGCGCAAGGTCTCGGGCGGCACGCGGAGCGATGCGGGCCGCGACGCCCGCGACGCTTTCCTCGGCCTGATGAAGACCTGCGACAAGCTCGGCGTCTCGTTCTGGGACTACCTCGGCAGCCGCCTCATGGTCGCGGACGGCCCTATCATTCCGCCCTTGCCGAACATCGTCCGTCAGCGCGCCAGCCCAACCTGAGCGCCCGGACTTTTGCCGATGTTACCGGTCAGGGGCGTGTGGTCCGTTGCCGGCGTTTATCCGGCCTAAAGAATGCCGCTCTTAAATGCTGTGGGTCTCAATGCCGATGCGCGCAGGGCCCCTCGCCCACCCAAAGGGAGCCAAATCGATGCTAAGAGAGTGAGGAGCACACGGAAATGAACACACTGACAGCTTTCCTGCGGATCGCCCTTTTAGGAATTGCCATGCTTTATCCCGCGGCGGCATCGGCGCGCGTGCTGTATGTCAATCAGGCGGCGAGTAGCGCTACCCAAGACGGTGCTGGGTGGAAGACTGCGTTCAAAACACTCCAGGCGGCGCTTGGTGCAGCCCGGGCCGGTGACGAGATTTGGGTGGCTCGGGGGACGTACAAGCCCACCGATGGCAATGATCGGGACGCTTCATTCGTCCTTGTCGAGGGAGTGGCGCTCTATGGCGGTTTCGGTGGCGGCGAGACGCGGAGGGGCGCGCGCGATTGGACGCTTAACACCACGATCCTGAGCGGTGACATCGGTCTGCCAGGCGATTGGCGTGACAATAGTTTTCACGTGGTCACCGGTGCCAACGATGCGGTGCTCGACGGCTTTACGATCGCCGACGGCGCGGCCATACGTGAGACACCTGAGCGCAGGCCACGAGGCGGGACAGGCACGCCACGTGCTCAAAGCTCCGACGGCCGGCCACCCGAAGAGGCGCAGGGCGAAAAGAAGATACACATCACCCCGGAGATTGTTCTGGCCGGTGACACGGAAGGCAGCGGTGGCGGGATGGTGAATTTCCGAGCCGCCCCTGTGGTTCGAAACTGCGTCTTCCGAGACAATCGTGCCATGAAAGCCGGCGCGGTCTACAATATGACCACCGAGAAAATCGCTGGAGGTGGCCTCAGAAAACGTCCCGCCGCGCAATTCGAAAACTGTGTATTCCTCAACAACCTCGCGGTCATGCGCGGAGGTGCAATGTCCAACGATTTCATGACCGATCCGACCATCATCAAATCGGTCTTCGTTGCCAATTCGTCGGGCGGAAAGGGTGGCGCCATCTACAACGACTTTGAGTGCTCGCCGGTGATCCGGGACAGCGTATTCTTTGGCAATCATGCCTTTCAGGGAGCCGCGATCGGGAATGACGGAAAGTCGAGCCCCGTCATTATAGGGAGCGTCATCACGGGCAATGCGGCGAGCGATCTCGGCGCCGGCCTCTACCAGGGCACCGGACCGGCGAACGATCCGATCGTCATCAATACGATCGTACGGGACAACAGCGCGCCGGCCGGTCCCGCCGATGTCTACAACTGGCATGACGACTCCCCGCAGTTCGCCGGATCAATCATCGGCGATCAGGTCAACGCGCCGGTAGCAACCGATAAAATCGCCGAAGTGGTCAAACGGCTGAAGGCACGCACGAGCAAAACAATTGTGCCTGTTGTGCTGGCGGCGAAAGAATTCGATGCATCTGCCCCACCAGTCTACGTCAACGCGTCAAGCAAGGCGGCGGATCCTGATGGAAAGACCTGGGCGTCGGCATTTCGCGAACTCCAGGCCGGCATCGATGCGGCGGCGAAACGAGAGTCCACCGTTTGGCTGGCTGCCGGCGTCTATGTTCCTTCCGCAAACGCGCGCGATGCGTCTTTCGAGTTGCGGCCCGGCGTAGCGGTTTACGGCGGCTTCGCCGGCTCTGAGGACAAACTCGACGCTCGGGATTGGAAAGCGAATGTAAGCGTGCTTTCCGGCCAGATCGGCACATCTGGGACGGTGGCGAAGAACAGCTACCACGTGGTGATCGGCGCCAACGGTGCTCGGCTTGACGGCGTCAAGGTGACCGGGGGCAATGCCGATGGAGAACGCTACGATGCAAAGGGCGGCGGGCTGATAAACTATGCCGACCACACGCAAAAGGCGCCCAAAGAAGCGCCGGTAACGGGGTTTTCGATGACGTTGGCCAACTGCATCTTCGATGAGAATCGGGCCAAAGAGGGCGGTGCCATCTATTCTTACGACCGCGCCAAGGTTTCGATCGAAAATTGCCGTTTCACCAACAATTCAGCGGAGTTCGGCGGTGCCATCGTCGATCGCATTGGCGTTGTGTCGACCATGACGAACGTCACATTGGAGGGCAACAAGGCCCGTTGGTCGGGAGGGGCCTATTTCGTGGGTTAC
>JAAEOR010000329.1 GCA_024222895.1 Hyphomicrobiales bacterium
GGCCGCATCAGGTAACCACCGGCAAACACGCCGAAAGTGGCGATCAACGAGGTTGCGTTGTTGCCGGTCGGAAAGAAATGAGCGGCCAGAACCGGGGCCAGGAAGGCATAGACGCCGAAGTCGTACCACTCGAGTACGCTGCCAACGCCACCGGCAGCGATTGTCCGTCGGTCACCTCCCGCCCTCACGCGCTCTGCCCCCGAGATCCGTCCGGGACCGCTTATACAGCGTCGCCGCTGCGGTACGCCAATTGACACCGGGCTCTCGCGCCGGCCGGGAAGAGGTTATTCGGCTCCGATCATCCAGCTACCGTCCGGCACGAAGGCGGAGAACGCAAAGGCGAAGGCGACGTCGTGGGCGACCTCGGCACCATGCTCGTCACGCACGACGACATTGCCGAGATCGCGGCCCTCGGCGATCACTCTCGTGTCGTGGATCGAGTTGCGGCCGGGCGTCCAGGTAAGCGTGATCCCGGCTTCCTCGATGCGTTTTTCGTTCATCAGCCGTTTGAGTGGCCAGGCCCTGGTATCGACGATAACCGCATAGTCGAGGGGGCGAATATCGTTCGGCAGGCCGTGAAGGAAGGCGGTGTCGGGAAGGTTCCCGCTTTCCATGCGGATATACGGCGTCGTCCCATAGGGCCTGAGATTCGGATCGTTTGGCACCAGCACCAACCCGTCCGGCGCGCGCTGGCGAAACTGGTCGCGGGACTCCAGCCGCGATGGCACGAGGTTCATCGCCTCACCGACAAGATCGCCGATGATCGCGGACCCGGAAAACTGTTGCCACCAGCTCTCGGTTTCCAGGTCGTACATCACCATGTCGAAGTGACGGAGGCGGCCGGTGTTGCCGAAGTCGAGGGTGCGCTCGCCAAGGCGCCGGTCGAAGACCACGCCTGAATTGCAGAGCGGGCAATAGCTCACCAGGACCGGCACGTCGCCGACGACGTCGTTGACGATCTCGTGCCACAGCATGATGCTTAAGGGGTAGGCGCGGGCGTCTTCGCCGATGACGACGCTGATCACCGGCTCCAGCGGGCCGACGCCGGTCAGTTCGTCGAGCGCGACATATTGCGGATCATGAATCGGCGGGATGCTGTCGCGGCGGGCGCCATCGAAGCGGATTTCATCGAATGGTACGGCCGACTTGCTGAAATCGGTCTCTGGAAATTCGCGCTGCCAGTCGGCGAGCGACTGGGCCTGCGAGGATGGGACCGATGTCGCAACCGCCAGGATGATAGTCGCCGCGGGGAGGAGTGTACGCATGAGACAGACGTAGGATGCCGCGCCTGCCCATATCACCGGTCGGTTCTTCAACGATGATCACGTTGCCGCGAGGGACGGGGCTTTTCCTCTCCCGGACCGGGCTATGAGATTCGCATATCTCCGACCAGCTTTCGTCAGGGTAGTTCTAATCGCCTACTGGTCCTAAACACACCCGGAAACCGGCATATCCCTTTGAGAATTGGCGCTACGGTGTAACGGCAATCCTCCCCCACTGGCTGTGGGGGAGGGGAACCATGCGCAGCATGGTGGAGGGGGCGATCACGGGCGACGGCGTGCGCAGATCGGTTCCCGATCCGCCTCGCGTTGCCTGAAAAGCGTTTCCGTCCTGTCATCCTACTGCCCATCCCGTCGACGATCAGGATACGAAGCATTTTCGATTCCACGGCCCTTCCCGCCAATCTTTCGAGAACGGGAGTGCAGTGCCCCCTCCGTCGACGCTTCGCGTCGCCACCTCCCCCGAAGTGTCGGGGGAGGATTGGTGCAGGCTTCCGACTTTCAGCTACATGATACAAAGGATGTGGGCATCCCGCAGCCTTGCGTGGTCGGCTGTGACTCCTACGAACACCC
>JAAEOR010000330.1 GCA_024222895.1 Hyphomicrobiales bacterium
GTCGGCGAACTGGCTCTCGAAAGTGTCGCGGGGGACAAGGCCCTGTGACAGCCTCTGGCCAAGCCGGAGGACGCGTGGGTCGCCGGTGACATCCATTGACGCCATGAAGCTGTCCCCGTCCTGTCCGAACTCGGCGGCTGCCAGCGCCTGGTCGATGTCGTCCTCATAGCGCTTGGCGAGAGCATTGACCGGCTCGACCCCGTTCAGCTTCAGCGCCGGGTCGAGGTTGGCAGCCCGCATCGCGTTCTGGAAACGCGCTGTGTCGGCGGCCAGGATCGTGTCCATCTCATTCGCGGTCGGATAGAGGGCCTCCACCGCGTCGCGGACCGGTTCGGGATAGGTCGGGTTACCCATCACATGATCGCGGACTTCGTCGGTCGCCTTGCGAATGCCCTGATCGTGACAGCCCATGCAGGAAATGCCGTTGGTGACGGTCTGATCGCGCCGACCCGGATCGAGCACGATCGCGGTCGGACCCTTGTCCAGCCTGGCGCCGGCGGCCGTGTTCAGGTAGTAGCCCTGAAATCCATTCGGCAATGAGAAAATCGTCTCGCCGCCATCATGATCAAAATCGTGGGGGCCATCGCCCGGGCCGAGCGGAAACGCGAACAGGTTCTGTCGATCCCGGTTGCCGGCAAAGTCATAGGACGTCCAGAAATACCCGGTCGGGCTGGTATGCCGCTCGATCAGCCGGTTGTTGCGCGAGACACCCGA
>JAAEOR010000331.1 GCA_024222895.1 Hyphomicrobiales bacterium
ACCGGTTCAGCGTCTTGGTTGACCGCGAGGTCATCAACCGCCGGCGCATCGGCTGCCGGTGGCTCATCCGGGGACAGCGCGGTAGCCGATGGCGGCGCCTCCGCGTCCGGTGTTATCATCGCGGTTTGGGTGTCGTCGGCCGGCGGCGTGCCTGCCACCGCAGCGGCAGCGTCGTCGGTTTCCGCTGCATCCAACGTCACCTTGTCCGCCCCGTCAGGATCGGGCGATTCAGACGGCGGGACGTCCGTCGCGACCTCGACACCTTGCTTCGACTCCATAGCCGGATCAGGCGAGGTGCCAACGGCAATTTCCGTCTCCCGGTCTTGATCGTCAGGTGCCGCGACCGGATCCGAAGCTGCGGCGGCGGAATCGACAGGTGGGGCAGCATCGTCACCGGCTTTGGCTGCTTCGGCGGCATCCGGCTCCTCACCGGTGCCCGTCTCGGCAATCTCCGGGCCAGGCTCGGCGTCCGTCGGAGCAGCGTCTTCTGACCGGGTGGCAACCGTGTCTGGATCCGACTCGGGCGTCGCGGGGTCAACCGCTTCGGTCTCAGCACCGGAACCGTCGGTCGCGGCCGCGTCCGTCTCCCCTTCAGGTTCCGTCGGTGTCGAATCGTCCGATTGCGTTGCAACCGAGCTCGCAACCGGTTCTTCCGCCCGATCCCGCACGTTGAAGTAGGCGAGAATACCGACGCCGACGAGCACGACGATCAAGCCAATCCAGACGGTCATCCGCCGCGCTTCCATGATGCCTCCAGTTCCAACAGGTCAGTGACCATTAAATCCTTGTTGTCCGACGGCCACAAGGCGTGCCGCTTGACGGCCGGCGCGTGCCAATGCCACACCACGGTCATGGCTGAACTAAGAAACGTTTGTGTTTATTGCGGCTCGAATCGTGGCACGTCCCCCGGTTATGCGGCTGCCGCCGAAGATCTCGGCCGCCAGATCGCCGAAGCAGGACTTCGCCTTGTGTATGGCGGCGGATCCATCGGTTTGATGGGAATCGTGGCCCACGCTGTGCTCACCCATGGCGGCCCGGTGACCGGCATCATTCCGCAGTTTCTAAAGGATCGCGAGGTGATGCTGCAGGAGGTGACGGACTTGATCGTGACCGCTGACATGCACGAGCGAAAACGCACCATGTTCGAGCGAGCCGACGCCTTTGTGGCGTTGCCGGGTGGCATTGGCACGCTGGAGGAGGTGGTCGAGGTGATGACCTGGGCCCAACTCGAACAGCATGAGAAGCCCATCCTGTTCGTGAATATCGACGGGTTCTGGAATCCGCTGATCGCCCAGTTCGACGTGATGACCGACACCGGATTCCTCCACAAGGATTTTCTGGGCGATCACCCGGCGCTGCCGGCTCGATTTTGCAACGGAATCGAAGACGTTATTCCCACTCTGCAGCAGGCCGTTGCCGACTTGCCGCAGCCAGCCCTCGACGAAAGTGCCAAGCTGATGTGAGAGGCACGACCGTCAGGCAGCCGGTTCAACCCCCTCCCGCAAGAGCTTGTAGACAATCGAATCATTGAGCGCCTCAAAAGAGGCGTCGACGATGTTCTCCGACACCCCGACGGTAAACCAGGAATTGCCCGACGCGTCGGCGCTCTCGATCAGAACCCGGGTCACTGCTCCGGTGCCACCGTTGAGAATGCGGACCTTGTAGTCGATCAGTTCGAGGTCGGCGATGGCGTCACGATAGACGCCGAGGTCTTTGCGCAGGGCCTTGTCGAGGGCGTTGACCGGGCCATTGCCCTCGGCCACCGTCAGGAGGCGCTCGCCGCCAACCGTCAGCTTGACGACCGCTTCCGAGACGGTGACCAGATTTCCGAGCGCGTTGTGACGGCGTTCGACTTCCACCTTGAAGCTGTCGACATCGAAATATTCGGGAACACTGCCGAGGATACCGCGGGCGAGCAACTCGAAGGAGGCGCCGGCCGCTTCATAGGCGTAGCCAACCGACTCTCGTTCCTTCACCTCGCGAAGCAGGCCCTCAAGCCGCGAATCATCGCGCGCCACGGCAAGCCCCATTCGTTCAAGTTCCGCAACAAGGTTGGCCTTGCCGGCCTGGTCGGACACCAGCACCTGTCGTCGATTTCCGACATGGGTCGGATCGATATGCTCGTAGGTTCGCGGATCCTTGGCGATGGCAGAGGCGTGGATACCAGCCTTTGTCGTGAAAGCGCTGGCGCCCACATAAGGGGCTTGCCGGTTTGGCGACCGATTGACCAGTTCATCAAAGCGGTGGGCGATCCGCGACAGGTCGGCGAGACTGTCCACATCAACTCCGATATCGAAAGCGTCGGAAAAGGCGGGCTTCAGCATCAAGGTCGGGATGAGCGAGGTAAGGTTGGCGTTGCCGCAGCGCTCGCCAATGCCGTTCAGCGTTCCCTGGATCTGACGTGCACCGGCGCGGACTGCCGCCAGTGAATTCGCCACGGCCTGTTCGGTGTCGTTGTGAGCGTGGATGCTGAGATGGTCGCCCGGGATCGTCGTGGCGACCTCGGCGACGATTGCTTCGACCTCCTCGGGCAGCGTGCCTCCATTGGTATCGCAAAGGACGATCCAGCGGGCACCAGCATCATAGGCTGCCTTGGCACACGCCAGCGCGTAGTCCGGATTGGCCTTGTAACCATCGAAGAAGTGCTCGCAGTCGAGCAGTACCTCGCGCCCCGCGTCTCGGGCGGCAGTGACCGACTGGCGAATCGACTCGACGTTCTCCTCCTCGCTGATACCGAGGGCCAGTTTGACGTGGTAATCTGACGTCTTGGCGACGAAGCAGATGGCGTCGGCCTCCGCGTCGAGAAGACCGCGCAGGCCCGGGTCGTTCGACACGCTGACGCCGGCGCGCTTGGTCATGCCGAACGCCGTGAACGTCGCCGACCTGGTCCGCTTTTTCGAGAAGAAGGTCGTGTCGGTGGGGTTGGCGCCCGGGTAACCGCCCTCGACATAGTCGATGCCGAGCGCGTCGAGCATCCGCGCGACCTCCAGTTTGTCCTCGAGTGCGAAATCGACCCCATTGGTTTGCGCGCCATCGCGCAGGGTCGTATCGAAGAGGTACAGACGTTCCTTACTCATCACTTTCAGCCTTCCGCTGATATTTCTTTATTTCAAACACTTGCCGCCTATTTCTCAAATTTCACATCAAGATGGCGGCCAATCTTTCGTGTCGTGATCCGGGTGCTGGCGGTTGGACCCGGCGATTGCGGCCGCAAGCTCCGGATCGTCTTGTTCTGTCGTCTTTTCCCCCGGCAGCCCTGCGATCGATGCAAACCACGGCAGGCGACCTTCCACGCCGTATTGGGCCTTCGGCTTGACCCGTTCCGGATGATCGAGCGAGCCGATGGAGACTGCGATCCGAGGCGAGGTCACATAGTGGAACGTCAACGGTGTTCCGCAGCGTCGACAGAAGCCGCGTTCGGCCCGATCAGAGCTCTTGAAGATTGCCGGATCGCCTCGCGTTGTCTTGAAGGCCGACAGCGGGACGCCGGTCAACGGTGCGAAGAACGAACCAAAGGCTTTCTGGCACATACGGCAATGGCAGACATGCGGCTCGCTTGGTTGCTCGGTCAGCGCATAGCGCACGGCGCCGCACTGGCAGCCGCCGGTCAAACGCACCTCAGTCATCGGCTCCGTCCTCGGGCGCGAAAGTCACCGCCTCGATGTTGTGACCCTCTGGATCAAGAACGAACGCGGCGTAGTAGGCCGGATGATATATCTCCCGGATCCCCGGCGAACCGTTATCGACCCCGCCGGCAGCCAAACCCGCATCGTAAAAGGCGCGAACCAAAGCCCGGCTCGGCGTACGGAAGCAGATGTGGGTGGCCGGCGTCTGGCGACCCCGTGCCGCAAGCCAGAGCTGACCCTTGCGACCGATTCCAAAACCGGCGAACGCAACACTGCCCGATTGCGCGGCGGTCACCTCGGCAATCAGCTCCATTCCAATCGGCGCCAACAAGGCCTGGTAAAACGCCTTGGCGCTATCCAGGTCTTCGACGCTCAACGAAACGTGGTCGATCATCATGGTGAGGTCATCGGTCATAAGGTGGCTCCCTGCCGATCATGGGTTTTGGTCGACCGGTGACGCCGCGGAACCCCCTCACCCGACCCGGCGCTCCGCGCCGGGCCACCCTCTCCCACCAGGGGAGAGGGACGGCGGCTTCTGTCATTCACATGATCATTTAGCGAGGCGACTGCGTCCATTGGGTCTCGCTCCAACCCCTCTCCCTTGGTGGGAGAGGGTGGTGAGGCCGAAGGCCGAACCGGGTGAGGGGGAAGCCGGGTCATGGCTCCACACCGCGATCCCGAAGCGCAATCCGGATCGCCTCCACGACACCTTGACGATTATGCGTGACCTCGCGGTTCGCAAACCGCAAGACCTGCCACCCCTGGGCCGCAAACCAGGCGTCGCGCCGACGGTCACGACCGTCGGGATCATGCTGGCTGCCGTCGGCCTCGATCACAAGCCGCGCCGAGTAGGACAGAAAATCAGCGACGAACGGGCCGAGCGGCACCTGACGACGAAACCTGGCGGCATTGAACAGCGGAGTGCGCAGAAGACGCCACAGGACTTTTTCTGCCGGGGTCGCTTCGCGACGCAGTCTGCGGGCAAAGGCAATCCGTTCCGGAACAGTGCGCTTCGTTTTCTTTTGGCGCTTTTCAGCCCCCTCACCCGACCCGGCGCTTCGCGCCGGGCCACCCTCTCCCACCAGGGGAGAGGGATCGCGGCCTCTGTGCCTTGACCCGTCCGTCACGGACAGGTCTTCGACTTCGTCCGTCGTGTCCCGCTCCAACCCCTCTCCCCCGGCGGGAGAGGGTGGTGAGGCCGAAGGCCGAACCGGGTGAGGGGGAAGCCGGGTCATGGCTCCACACCGCGATCCCGAAGCG
>JAAEOR010000332.1 GCA_024222895.1 Hyphomicrobiales bacterium
ACCGGTTCAACCAAGACCGGCCGCGGCATTGCCGAGAAATGTGCGCTGAGGCCGCATCTTCTCGAGTTGGGCGGCGATGGCCCGTTCATCATTCTCGATGACGCCGATATCGACGCTGCCGTCGACGGGGCCATGAACGGCTGTTTCTATTATTCGGGTCAGGTTTGCACGTCCGCTGAACGCGTTCTGGTACATGAGGCGGTCTACGATGAATTTCTCGAGAAGTTTCGTGCCAAGGCACGCGAACTCAAGATCGGTGATCCTTCTTCCGAAGACACGGAGATGGGGCCGCTGTGCAATCAAGCCACCCTCGCTCGTGTGAAGGAGCATGTCGACGATGCGCGCCAAAAGGGCGCAAAGATTGAGCAGATCGGCGACGAGAGGGGCCTCTACTACCCCGCGACCATCCTGACCGAAGTCACGACAGACATGAAAATCATGCAAGAGGAGACCTTCGGCCCGGTGGCTCCGATCAAGAAAGTCAAGTCAGCTGAAGAGGCGATCGAAATTGCCAACTCGACCGGCTTGGGTTTGATCGCCTCCTTGTGGACCCGCGACCTCGCCACGGCCTGGCGCGTTGGCGAAGCACTGCCCCACGGATCGGTCAATATCAACGAGACCAGCAATTATTGGGATCAACTCGCGCCGTTCGGCGGTACCGGGAACAGTGGCGTGGGGCGAGAGCTATCCCAATGGTTTCTTCAGACGTTCACCGAGACGAAATTGCTGGTTTTCGATCTGGGTGGCGATGTCAAATACGACCGACGCGCCGAAGGGGGCTGGTAAGGGCGACGCAAGAAATCGGCCAGTCATCCAAAGGGTCGCGGATATCGACCCGTTTGATGGCCCACACTTGCCTGCCGACAAGGCACGTCTCGAAGGGGGATACGGGTCATCGTGCGAGAGATGTACCGCAACTCGGCGAACGAATTTGGGCTATCACGGCCCAGAGTTTCCGCGCGTTGTGGACGTCGTTGGCCGAGTTGAGCGAATCACGCGCTCCGACACCGCTCTTGATTGATCAGCCAGGCGACTGGTCAACGGGAGTCTGGAACGTGGCCGCGCACGCACCACTGCGGATGCTGCAGCCGGGTGATCAGTGACGTGGCGTTCTCGTCAGTCAGTGACG
>JAAEOR010000333.1 GCA_024222895.1 Hyphomicrobiales bacterium
GACACCATCGGGGGTCTTCACGGCAGTGGTTGTTGGCGAGGCGATCGCTTCATCGGCCGCCCACAGCTCGACTCCCATTGCCTTGATTCCGGCCCGGGTTGCCGCCGCGGTCAGGGCATGGCGGGCCCACACGGTCTCCGGCCCTTCTTCCAGGTAAAGGTCGAGGGCTGCGTCGAGGCCGTTGACCTCTGCCACCGAAGGCGTGAACGGAAATGGCGCCTCATGCGATCAGGCGTTCTCCCAGTCGAGAATGCTCAGCATAGACGCCCGCGGCGCCGCCGAATTGGCCTTCATCTTCTCCCAGGCACGATCGCTGACACCGAGCAACGACAGGGCTGGCGGCGCCCCGAGGCATTTGTTCGGCCCGGTCACATAGATGTCCGCTTGGCAGGCCTCGGGATGGGTATTCATGCCGCCGAACGACGACACCGCGTCGACGATCAGATATGCGCCATGGTCGGCGACAATCGCCCCGATCTCGTCGATCGGATTGATGGTGCCGGAGGGCGTATCATGGTGGCAAACCGCCACGACAGATATTTCCGGACTGGCCAGGAGCTTGTCGGCGACCGCCTGGGGATCGATCGCCTGATTGTAAGGCACTTCGATCTCCATCAGGTTCGGCGTGTAGCGGGCCGCCCAATAGCCGAAGCCCTTGCCACAGACTCCGGAAGCGAGGTTGAGGACCGTGTCGTCGGTCGAGATCAATGAGGCTACCGCCGCTTCCAGCCCGAGCACCGGCTCGCCATGCATGATGACCGGCTGGTTCGACAGCCGCATGGCGACCGTGGCCTTGCCGACCACCCGTTCGTAGAAAAGCTGAAATGCCGGGTCAAAGTCATAGAGGACGGTGCGACCGAGCGCCCTCAATACGGCGGGATAAGCGTCAACCGGCCCCGAAGTCAGGGTGATGACGGGATCACTGTCGGGGGCGTAGCGCATGATCGGTCCCCTTCTTCCATCACCGGTAGAACTGGGTGCCGGTCTTGTAGGTTTTGAAGTTTTCCATGTCGTGCGAGAACATCAGATCGGCCTCGTGGTCCTCGGCCAACTGCTTGACCCGGCGCATCGACTGAACGCCGGCGTCCGGATCGATGTGGAAGGACGCCTGACAAAGGGTCTCCAGACTCTTCTGGGTATAGGCGGCATCGATGGAGAACAGGATTGGTTTGCGTGTCCCGAACTCGCCCAGCAGGTTGTAGTGACCGATCGAGTGACCGGGGGTGAAGAACAGCTTCACGCCCTTGGCGAGTTCGACGTCGCCCTCGATCCCTTCGAACGTCGTGTTTTCCCGCGTCGCCCCGTCGATCAGCTGGTCGGTCATGCCGCGCGTCTCGGCGGCCTCGACCGAAAAGCTGACATCGGAATACCCGAGAACCTCGAACGGCTCGGGACTGCAGGTCTGGGGCACCTCGAGCTTATGGCAAATCCTCTTGGCATGCGGGAGATATTTGTTGCCGCCGCAATGGTCGAAATGGAAATGCGAGTTGAACACCACCCCAACATCCTTGGGTTCCAGGCCGAGTTCCGCGAGCGCACCGGGAATTGTCTGCGCCTTGCTCTGTTGCGGCTTCTCGAAGGGCAGAACCTTCATGACGTGGTCGTAGTCGTAGCCGCTGTCGATCAGGAAGCGCCCCTCGGCGTGCTCGATCAGGATCGAGTAGACCGGAAAGCGGATTTCGCCCCCCGGGCCGCGGTTCCAGAAGACATGAAAGCCGTCAAGAACGAGCGACCCGCCGTCGAGGAGATAGACCTTGGTATCCGACATTAAACTCTCCAGTCTCTTGCGCCCCGGCCTCCCTGCCGCGGCTTCGTTTGTCAATCAGTTGGCCTCACCGGGCCCCCCGTTCATAGGGTAGGCCAAGCGCCGCCGGCAGGCTCGATCTGCGGCCGAAGACGACGAGCATCACCATGACGGCCAGGAACGGAATCATCTGGATCACGTCGGTGGGGATGTTGATCCCGGCGACTTGAAGAGCGGTGGTAAGCGCGAGGCTCACGCCGAATAACAGCGCGCCGAACAACACCCAAACGGGCCTGCCCCGCGCCAGCATCGCCAGAACGATTCCCAGGAAGCCGGCACCATTGGTGACGAACGGAACGAAGATGCCCGCTCCGACATTGGCGAGATAGGCGCCACCGATGCCGGCCAGAGCACCGGTCGTCAGTACGGCGACGCTGCGGGTGGCGACAACATCGACACCGGTCACATCAAGCGCCGCCGGTTTGTCTCCGGCTGCCTGCAGGTTCAGTCCAAGTTGGGTTCGGCGATAGACGAACATCATGACAAAGACCAGGGCGACCGACAGGTAGACAATCAGGTTATGCTGAAAAAGCGCCGGCCCGAGGA
>JAAEOR010000334.1 GCA_024222895.1 Hyphomicrobiales bacterium
CAACCTGTGGGGTATCGTCAATAACGCTCGATTTCTAATCTTGCCCTGGATCCGCGTTCACTGCCTGGCCAGCAAGCTATTATCCATGGCCGCCAGGCGGTTGCCAGCGGACTGGGAGCACCGTTATGGCTATCGGCCGGTGTTGCTGGAGAGCTTTGTGGAGCGCGAGCGTTTTCAGGGGACCTGTTATCGGGCGGCAAACTGGCGTTGTGTTGGGCACACCCAGGGCCGGGGAAAGTTAGGTGACCACCGGATCGGACAGGTGCCGATCAAGGCGGTATGGGTTTATCCCCTGGTGCGGGACTTCCGGGCGGCGCTGTGCCAATGAAACCACCGCCACCCATCGAGATCGAGGAGGCGCAAGTCGAGCAGCTGATTCGCAAGGCGCAACAAGGGGCATTGGATGGCGCCGAGCAGCAGCAGCTGGTGCCGTTGCTCAAGACCTTGGTATGGCTGCAGCACACCCTGCTGCAGACCCGCATCAGCCTGTCGAAGTTGCGCCGTATCCTGTTCGGGAAAAAGACCGAAAAGCGCCCGCCAAAGCCGAAGGACCCGGAGGGTGGAGATGACGGCGGGGATGACGGCGGCCATCCGCCGCAGGACCCCACGG
>JAAEOR010000335.1 GCA_024222895.1 Hyphomicrobiales bacterium
CCATCCTTGTCCAGATCGTTTAGGTCAGGCGGCAGTGCCGCATTGCTACCCGCATTCTGCGCCACGCCGCCGCGCAGGATCAGGATCGTCCCGACCGGCCCGCCATTGTCGGCGAGGTCGCCCGACGTCACCCCGGTATCCAGATTGGCGCCAACCGAGGCGAAGATGTTGGTGAGGTCCGCCTCGACGATGTCGGCCCCGGCGACGCCGGCACCGACCTGGGAGAACAGATTAACGCCCGAATAGGTTGTGGTCGCGCCCGAGATCGTGTATATATCGGGACCCGCCGTGCCAGCATGGTTGCCGGCTATCGCTGTGTTGACGATCGTCGCGGCAGTGCCGCCGCTCCATAGGCCGCCGCCAAGCTCGTCCGCAATATTGCCCGACAGCGTCGAATTGGTCATCGTCAGCTGGCCGGGGTTGAAATTGGCGATGCCACCGCCTGAGCCGGTGGCACTATCGTTGCCGGCAAGCGTAACGTTCGTCAGTGTGGCCGTGCCGTAGTTTGCCAGACCACCGCCGGCGTAGTCCCCGCTGTTGCCCGACAGCGTCGAATTGAGCATGGTCAATGTGCCATTGTTCAAAACCCCGCCGCCGATGTACACTCCGGTGGCCGTGGTGTTTTCCGCCAGCGTCGTATTGACAACGATGAGGCTCGCGAGCGTGTCAATGCGGACGCCGCCGCCGCCGAGGTCGCTGTCGGCATAACCTCCAGTAATCGTCAGCGCGCCGAGAGTCGATGCGCCGGCGGTGACGTTGAACACCCGCGAACCGCCGTCCGCATCGATGGTGATGTCGGCCGTGGCGTCACCGTCGGTGTCACCGTCAATCGTCACATCGGAGGTGATGACCAGTTGGCTCCCGCCGAGGGTGACAACACCGTCATCCACGCCCGGATCACTGCCGCCGGTCAGGGCCACATCGAAGGAGATCGTGTCGGCGCCGTCCATCGTATTGGCGAGGATCAGAGCTTCGCGCAGCGACAGCCCGCCACCGTCGGCGGCCTCGGCGGCGAGATCGCCGGTTACCGTCGCATCGTCGCCGCTGTCGCTCAGCGTCGTCACGACCATTGGGTCGGACCGCTGCGCTTCGAAGGCGCCGAGGTCGGGTGTGCCGCCAACGCCGTCGAAGTCGACGTCGCGGTCGAAGCCGCGGGCGTCGGTGGTGATCGTGTCGTTCGTATCGCCGTCGCCGTTAAGGTCGCCGGCCACGCTCTCGTCAAGGGCACTCGCGTCACCGGCTTCGAGTGCGGGATTGGCGGCCCCGAGATTCAGCGCAATGGTCTCGACCGCCCCGCCATTGTCAGCCAGCAGGCCGGACGTGACTGCCGTGTGCGGATTGAGGCCGACTGTTGCAAAAACGCTGTTCAGGTCTACGGCATTGATCACGCCATCCGAAGGGTCATCGTCCAGCCCAAAATCGATGAGGTTGACACCGGAGTAGTTCGGTGGGGTCCCTGTGTTGAAGAAAACGAACTTCTCCAACCCGCTGTGGACGGCGTAGTTGGCAAGAAGGACGCTGTTGGCGATCGTCATGGCCGTGAATTTGGTATAAAGCCCCCCACCCCGATATCCGGCTTTGTTACCCGAAAGCGTGCTGTTCAGCAGTGTCAGCGAGCCGCCATCGTGATCGATGCCGCCACCATTCCAATCAGCAACGTTCCCGGCCAACGTCACGTTGGTCAGCGTCGTGGCGCCGGTGCTTGCGATCCCGCCGCCCGAGATCATCGATGAGTTCCCGCTGATCGTCGAATTGACCAGGGTCAGGGTACCTGTGCTGCTGATACCTCCGCCGTTACTGCTTGTCGCGGCGTTGCCCGTTACGGTCGACCGGACGACCGTAAGATTGGCGGAGTCGTTGACAAAAATCCCGCCCCCAAAGCTGTCGCTCCCGCCGGTGATCGTCAGCGCGTCGAGAGTCGATGTGCGGTCGGAAATGCCAAACACGCGCGAGTTACCATCAGCATCGATCGTGACGTCGGCCTTGTCGTCACCGTCGGTGTCGCCATCGATCGTGACATCGGAGGAGATCGTGAGCTGAGTGCCGCCCAGGGTGATGACTCCGTCATTGACACCCGATGTCGCGCCGCCTGTCAGCGATGCGTCGAAGGTTATGGTGTCAGCGGTGGTGGCACCGTTGGCGAGTGCTAATCCCAACGCCTCGCGGAGCGACAGGCCGTTGCCGTCAGGCGTACCGGTCGTCTCCGTGCCTTCGAAGGTCTCGTCATCCAGCGTCGTCAC
>JAAEOR010000336.1 GCA_024222895.1 Hyphomicrobiales bacterium
CGCTGCGGCCGTCGAGCGGCACCTTGCGACCCTGCCGCGCAGCGAGATCGCCGCGGCCAGTTGGCGGGACAACGGCGCCATCATCGTCGTTGGGTCGCCGGCGGCGGCAATGGAACTATCCAACCGGCTGGCGCCGGAACACCTCGAGCTCGCGGTTGCCGCCCCCGACGCCCTGCTGGAACGTGTTCGCAACGCCGGCTCGGTGTTTCTCGGTCGCCATACGCCAGAGGCGATCGGCGATTATGTCGGCGGGCCCAATCACGTCCTGCCGACGGCTCGATCGGCCCGCTTTTCGTCCGGTCTGTCGGTCTTTGATTTTCTCAAAAGGACGACGACCTTGAAGCTCGACCCGGAGCAGTTGGCGGCGCTGGGGCCAGCGGCCATCACCCTGGCCGAGGCCGAGGGGCTGGATGCCCATGCTCGTTCGGTCGCCATCCGGATGAACCGTTATACCAAGGGTGCTTAAGCACCCTTGGTATTGGCCGTACCGTCCGCCGCTGCATCATGGCGACGCCCGGCATGAGTGCCCACTTCGCTACGAGCCTTGCCGGGAAGCAGGTGGCGCGAGCCCTCCGCGATACGGCTCTATGATGCGCGGTCATGCGGCACGTCATCGGAAATCTCATGTATAGAAGAAGCCGGTACTTTTTCGGATTTGAAGGCGGGGCACCTTGGCTGGCGGACAGAAAAACTACCGCGTCGGCGTCATCGGTTTTGCGCATATGCATGTCAACGAACTCGTGCGCCGCTTCGCGGAGCATGAGCGGTGTGAGATCGTCGCCTGCGCCGACACTGTACCGCTGACGCCGTCCAACATCGATGTCGAGGGCAGCCGCGCCCAGGGCAATCGGGTGAAGAAGTGCGTGACAAATGGCTGAGGTGGTGAATCTGTCGTGATCCTCTGATTCGATTTTGGGGGACGGTGATGGGGACCGCGACGGCTGACAGTGGTGCGCTGGAAGAATCGATTGTTTTTCTGAGCTGTTTCAGGGATTTGCCGGATACACGGCAGCCCGGCAAGGTGCTTTATCCGCTCGACGAGGTGCTTCTGTTGTGCCTTCTCGCAGTGCTGGGAGGCGCCGAAACCTTTGTCGAC
>JAAEOR010000337.1 GCA_024222895.1 Hyphomicrobiales bacterium
CACGCCAGCTTTCGCGCAGAAGAACCGCCGGCGGCGAGCTTCGATTGGGCACCGTGTCGATGAACATGCCCCTATCGAATCACATTTCGAAGCCCTTGGGAATCCCCACATGGACACAAATCAGAACTAAATCAGCCGCCCATCCGCAGAATACCGCCAATAGCGACATTCCAACCGTCCAAACTTCGGACTAATACCAAGGGTGCTGAATAGAAACAAAATCACTCAACGAGTGGATTGCGCCGTGGCTGACGTCGGTCCGCGTCCCCTACGACGCCTATGGGGACGCGGTGGTCGCAACACTCAAGGCGATGACGAGTGGAGAGCAAGCCCCCTCGATTCTGCTCGATCACCAGCTGGTCGTGCGCGGGAAGGATGCCTGGGCCTGACGCGAAGGTGGAGCGAATTCAACATTTGAGTCCCGCTCGCTGCGCCGATCTCGCCGTTTCGCTTGAGCTCGGCGAGCACCGCGAATCCCGCCACCGTCGCCAAGCTGGGCAAATCCCCGGTCCACTTCTGCGTCCGTTTTCCGATGACCAATGTCGAGATCGTGGGTCGCCAGCTCATCGATCCGCGGAAGGCGTTCGTCATACAAAACCACATCCTGTGAAGCGCGCTTATCCGAAGGATTTTTCGACTGGCAGAGCTCACAAGAGAAAAGTAAGCGGCTATTCCGCGCAACAAACCCCAACCGGAGATCCACCGCGCGACCGCTCGGCACAGGCATAGACGACTCTAGATATCGAGAAACCCTTCCAGCGCGGCGTTGAACGCGGCGGGCTGGTTGATGTTAGCGACGTGGCCGGCATCGGGGACCTCTATGTATTTCGCCCCCGGGGTAACGCTAGCCATCTCCCTCATCTCCTCTGGCGGGGCCCCCTTGTCCTTGCCGCCGCAGAGGTAGAGCACGGGCAGCGTCACTTTGTTGAGGTCCTTGAAGTAGTCGAGCTCACGCAAGGCGTAACAAGTGGCAACGTAGCCCTGAGGGCTCGTACCGACGATCATCGTACGGGCCACCGCGGCCGCCTCGGGGTTGGCGGCGCGCCAGTCTTCGGTGAACCAGAGCCCCAGGGATGGGTCGGCGATGGCCTCGACCCCCCCGTCGGTTACGGCGGCGATACGCTGGTCCCACATCTCTTTGTAGGCGTCAGTGGCGACCGATCGGGCGTCGGCGAGCACCATACGGCCGAACCGGTCGGGGTGGTGGATGGCAAGCCCCATACCAGTCATCGCCCCCACCGAAAGGCCGACCCAGTCGGCCTTATCGATGCCATGGTGGTCCATCAGCGCGATTACGTCGGCGACGAGAACCGGGAAGGAATAGGGCCCCGGTGGCGCGTCGCTGTCTCCATGCCCCCGCTGATCGTAGCGCAGGACATTGTACTTGCGGGTCAGTAGATCGACCTGCCCGTCCCACATCGAGAGATCCGCACCGAGAGAATTCGACAGAAGGACCCAGGGCGCGCCGTCCGGCCCCTCGTCCACTCCGGTGTTGATCGAAACGCCGTCTGGCAACACGATACGCGCCATCATAGTCTCCTTGCTGGTTCTGAGTTTCGCGTTGGCGACCCCGTCAACTGAAGGTGAAGGCGTCATGGTGGGCACCCTGGATTCTTCCGCCCGGGACCGGCCCGCCGCCGGGCGCATGGACCATGTCGCCGATGACGGCGACGGTGGCGCCGTGCAGACCGTGACGTGGCACCGCCATCGGGGCGAGGGCCTCCCAGGTGTCGGTCTTGGGGTCGTAGGCCTCGTTCGTCCCGAAGACCTTGCCGGTGGCCTCGCCGCCGAAGACGACGATCTTGCCGCTGATGTAAGCCGCTGAGGGGCCGCTACGCGGCACCGGCAGGGGCGCCCGGAAGGACCAGCTGTCCGACTGCGGGTCGTAGACGCCGTGGAGGCCCGTGTTGAAGTCGTAGGAATCCATCCGACCGCCAATCGCGTGAATCTTGCCGTCGACGATGACAACGCCCATGTGGTCGCGCTGCCCGGCGTAGGGCTGGGTCTTTGTGGAGCCCATCATCGGGCCGCGTTCTTCGTAGCCGTCGCTCTCGGGGTCGTAGACTTCGTGCCACTCGACCGAGCGCACGTCGCGGCCGCCGAGAAGGTGGATCTTACCGTCGAGCACGATCGAGAAGACCGCGCCGCGCGGCCTCGAAATCGGCGCGATCGGCGACCACGCGTCTTCCGCCACGTCATAGACGAAGCATTTCGAATGCGGGCAGCGGTTCTGCTCAACGAAGCCGCCGAAGGTGTAGATCTTGCCGCCTATGGCGGCCGCGGAGTTGTGATTGCAGCGATGCGGGAAGTCCGCCTTCATAGTCCACTCCCCGGTGCCGGGGTCGAACACCTGGTGGTAGTTGCCGTCGACGCGGTGGTTGGAGTAGCCGCCGAAGACGTGGACTTTGCCCTGGCACTCAACGACGCCCATCTCGCCCACTGGATGCGGCAGACGGGGCATCTCGACCCAGCGGCCCTGGTTCTCCGCCGGCGGCGCCACGGTGGTCATGTAGCGTTGCTGCTCGACGGTATCGGGGATGGCCGTAATGTTCTTATCGAACAGACCTTGGAAAAGCGGAGAGTTCATGGTTGGGACACCTTGTTTCTGGACGTTGCGGTTTGGTTCATGTGTGGTTCAGGCCGCGTAGTCAGGGACGGCCTTGCGCAAAAGGTCCTGAGTGAGTTCGACGCCTTCGCGACAGACTTCGAGGGGATCGCGCTCCCACTGGACCGGGTTCGGGGCCTCAAAACTGAGCAGGCCCGTGTAGCCCTTTTCGTGCAAGAGCCGGAAGATCTCCGTCCACTTGATAACCCCCTTGCCCGGCATCAGCCGGTCGGTGGGCCTCTTCACACCCGTCACCGGATTGGGCGAGAGGTCGGAGAACTGGAAGTGCATGAGTTCCTCTCCCGGCACATCCTCGAAAGCGCGGCCCGGGCGACCGCTGCGCGCCAGGTGATAGGCATCGAGCAAAAGCCCGACGTTTGGTTTGCCCGCCGCCGTCACGAGGTCGCGCTGGGTTTCGACGGAATTGAGGTTGGCATGCTGGGAGTTGAACTCGATCGAAAGTTTCAATCCGTATTCGGCTGCGATATCAGCGGCGGTTTTCAGGTGGCCAACCGCATCCTTTAGCGAGCCCGTATATGGTCCGGGCGCGGACATCAGCTGCGGACAGTCAAGCGCGACCGCATTCTGACACGATACATGGAAGTCCTCGAAGATTCGTTTGCTCTCCGCCCCGGTCGCGAACAGCCACCCGTATTCGACACCGAGAACGCTGACCTTCACGCCACTGTTCTTGATCATCTCGAGCACTTGGTCGTTCGTCATGCCCGCATCGTAGCAGCGTTTGAAATCCGTCCGGCGAAGCTCCGCGGCATAGTATCCGGCACCCCTGATTGCCTCCAGCGCCGGGTCGAGAGGCGTCGTGTCGATTGTCCAGGTGTGCAGCGCGAGGCGCCCAAATTTCTCGGCCATGTATCTGGTCCTATTGCAGTGTCTTGTTTGGTTCGGTCATCGTCCCTAGTCAGCATTAGAGGGACAAAAGACGCTCGGCATTCTTGGCGAAGATCTTCTCCCGGACCTCCGGATCGGTGGGAAAGGCCTTGAGCCATTCGACCCCTTCCGCGTTCGCGACAAACGGCCAGTCGACCGCGAACAGGATTCGGTCGGTTCCCATTTCCTCGAGGCAACAGCGGAGCGCTGAATCCGAAAAGAAGCCGCTTGTCGTGATGTAGAAATTCGACCGGAACGTCGCCGCAAAATCAGTCGTCGCATTGCCGGGACGCGAAAGCGCCTCGTCGATCCGGGCAAGCTGGAAGGTAATCCCTTCGCCGAGATGGCCGAGGATGACCTGAAGGTCAGGGTATCGCTGAAAGACTCCGCTGAGGATCATCCGGATCCCGAGCGTGCCTGTTTCGATGCCGAAACCCCAAGCGGCGCCGAGAAGCGCGGGATGCGACTCGGCATAGGTGCCGTAGTAGATGTCCCGCACCGTGGGATGAGGCATCGATGGGTGAAGGTAGACAGGCACCTTCAGGGCCGCGGCTCGCTCGTAGATCGGCCAGAACGTCGTTTCATCGAGAAACTGCCCGTTCGTAACGCCGAACATCATCGCGCCCTTGAAGCCGTGCTCTTCGACGCAGCGCTGAAGCTCGTCCGCCGCCTCGTCGGGATGGGCCTGCGGCAAGGTAGCAAAGCCCGCGAACCGGTCCGGCGCCACCTTGATGATGCCCGCAGCGACATCGTTCACGTCCCGGCAGGCGGCGACGGCCGTCTCGGTCTCAAGCCTCTGTCCACCCGGCGGCGCATGGGAAATCACCTGCACGTCGATGCCGGCCGCGTCCATGTCCATCAGGCGCAACTCCGAATAGTCCTCAAGATGTCGCATCAGGTCGGCAGAGCGCTCGGCGCGCGGCCCCGAAAACCGGTCGGCGAACGCACGACTCCAGAAGTGTTCCTCTATCGCGATGACTTTCATCGGCTGTTGGTCTCCCGTGTCTTGTTCCGCGGCCCCGGGTGGGTCGTGGCGGCGTCGCCTAGGCCAATTGCGCGTCAACCTTGGCGATCAGGTCCTTGGCGATCGTCACGCACTGATCGGCAAGATCATCCGCCGGCATCTTCGGACGGCTGTTGAGAAGCGCGGTCTGGGCGTGAACGGCCATGTCGAGAAGCTCTTCCCGGGCGTCCTCGTCCGCACCATCGACGAGGTCCGCATCAACCTTGGCGATGAGCGCCCGGGCGACTTCCATACATTCGTTCAGGACTTCTTCGACCCGGGCGGGCTGACGGCTGTTCAGAAGCGCCGAAAGGGCATGCACGCCCATGTCGAGAAGCTCGTCCCGCTCCGGCGCGCCATTGCGCTTGACTGTCTCCTCGACCTTCGCGACCAGCTTCTCGCCGATGTCCAGGGATTCGTCGAAGAGATCGGCGGCGCTGGCTTGCGGTCGGCCTCTCATGAGCGGCGTCAGGGCATGGACGGCCATGTCCAGAATTTCTTCACGTTTCGACACGGTCCTATCCTCTTGTTTCCATGAGCGCACCGTTTTGGCGTCGCCCACATGTCTGTCCGTGCTCCTGCCGCGCTAGCGGAGCGAATTTGATATTTGAGTCCCATTTGCGGCCAGGCTCTTGCTCAAATGTCAAATTCAAAAGCTCCACTAGGATCATAGACTTGCTAGTGGTTCTTATGACTCCGACATTTGCTCGAGCGGGTGATGCAAGGGGTAGCAAATGTCGGAGTCGAACCACTGGCCCTAGGCGCTCTTGGTTGCAGGGCGCCGCGTTCGCGACATTCATCGGAGCGCGCCCCCGCCTTTCGGGCTGAAGAAGTGCAGCGTGTCGGTCTCGTAGCTCAGTGACACTATCTCGCCGGTTCTCGGCAGGGGGCGCGGCGCGATCCGCGCGACGAATTTCATCGTCTCCGGCTGGCCCGAGCCAGCCTCCCCCGCCCCGGAGGGCGTACCGGCGAGGTTGTTCGCGCTGGCCGGACGCGCATCGGTCTGAACATAGACCAGGGCCTCAGCGCCCAACATCTCCACGAGATCGACTTTTCCGCGGATGCACTGGCCTTCGGGCGCGCTTTCGTCGGCCAAGGAGAAACACTCCGGCCGCGTGCCGAGGATCACGTTTTGTCCCGTCTGCTCGGACGCGCGTGGGTACTTATCGATGCTCCCCTGATCGATGTCGAGTGCGAGGCTGCCGAACCTGACCTGAAGCCCGTGCGGGCCTTGTTCGATGCCCGCGTGACAGAGGTTCATGGGCGGAGAACCGATGAAGCCGGCGACAAACACGGTCTCGGGGGCGGCATAGAGTTCGCCCGGAGGCGCGAGCTGCTGCAGCACGCCGTCGAACATGACCGCTACCCGATCGCCGAGCGTCATCGCCTCGACCTGATCGTGCGTCACATAGAGCGTTGTGGTCCGCAACTCGCGCTGCAGGCGTGATATCTCGCCGCGCATCTGAACACGGAGCTTGGCGTCGAGGTTCGACAGCGGCTCGTCCATCAGGAACACGCGCGGCGAGCGCACGATAGCGCGGCCCATCGCGACGCGCTGGCGCTGCCCCCCCGACAATTCGCGGGGATAGCGGCCAAGGAGGTTGGTGATATCGAGGATTTCCGCCGCGCCGCGGACGGCCTTTTCCTTCTCGGCAGCCGGCGTCTTGGCCATTCGCAGAGGAAAGGCCATGTTTTGCTCGACCGTCATATGCGGGTAGAGCGCATAGGTCTGAAACACCATCGCGATGTCTCGCTCGCGCGGCGTGTAGTCGTTCACCACCTCGCCGTCGATGGTGATCTCACCCGAAGAGATCTCCTCAAGGCCCGCGACCATGCGCAGCGATGTCGACTTGCCGCAACCAGATGGTCCAACAAGCACCACGAATTCCCCTTCGCCAATGCTCAGGTTGAGATCATTTACCGCGACGGTGCCATTGTCGAAGCGCTTGACGACATGATTGAAGGTGACTTCACCCATGACACGTATCCAGCCGCGATGTCGCCATGACCTCTTTGCAGTGCAACCGTGCCGCCGCTTGCCCAGATGTGGTCCCTGCCATGATCTGCAGCTTTGCCCCCTGATCGGTGTTCATGTTGTTTTCCCCGCCCTGAACCGCCCCCGCCAACAAAGGGGGCGCTTGGCGCGGGAGATACCTCTCATGCACGATCACTTCACCGCCCCGCTGAGCAAACCTTCGGCGACATACCGTTCGATGCGGAGATAGACGAGGATCAGCGGCACGATCGTCAGGAGCGCGAAGGCGTTCTGGATCGGGAAGTCGGCCAGCCCGGTCGCGTCCTGCATCAGGTAAAGTTCGTATGGCAGCGTGCGCGAATTGGCTGTTTGGGTGAGCGCGAGCACGAGTTCGAACTCGTTCCATGATTCGCGGAACGCCAGCACAGCGACCGTCAGCAGCGCCGGGATCGACAGCGGCAGGATGATGATGCGGATCGTGTTGAATTGCGTCGCGCCGTCGACCGCGGCCGCTTCTTCGAGTTCCCGCGGAATGGCCTGAAAGAAGCCGACCATCAGCCAGACCGCGAGCGGCAGCAACATACCCGTGAAGACGAGTATCAAAAAGATCCGCGAATCGAACCCCTTTACCTCTACGGCAAGGAGGAAGAGCGGGTACATCAAGCCGACCTTCGGTACCAGCATCGGCAGGAGCGAGAACAGAAGGAGCAGGTGCCGGCCCCTGAAGCGAAACCGGGCGAAGGCATAGGCTGCGGGTACGCCGATCAGGAGCGTCAGGATCATGCTTCCGAAGCCGATTACCACACTGTTCCATAGCGCCGAGCGAAAACCGGGCCGATCGAGGACGCGCGCATAGGCATCCAGTGTCGGTTGATCCGGGATAAGGCCGGGGTCCGAGAAGACGTGCGCGGGCTGTTTGAAGGATACCGACAGCGAGATCAGGAAGGGCCCTAGCGTCCAGAGGACGAGCGCGGCGAGGGGCAGCCAGATCACCGCGCGCTGCAAGGGGCCAGCGAAAGGCGAGCGGCGACGCGCGCGTTTGCGAGTTTTGGCCGTCGGTTGCCTCGCGGCTTCGGTAGCAGTGGGATCTGTTGTGACGGACATCTGCTACTTCATCCCGAATTTGCGCTGGAAACCCAGGTAGAACAGCGTCAGCCCGGCGTTCAGAACGAAGATGACGATCACCAGCGCCATCGCCGTCCCGGTGTCGTATTCGTCAAAGCCGAGGCGGACCATCTCGAGTGTCAGAAGCTGGGTCGCCTCGCCCGGTCCGCCGCCGGTGAGTGCCAGCACGGTGCCAAGCGATGTCACGGCCTTGAAACTCAGCCAGACGGTCGCCAGCGTGAGCTGTGGCGCGATCAGCGGCAGCGAAATGTAAAGCGCGCTACGCCATCGGGTCGCACCGTCGACATATGCCGCTTCGGTGAGCTGCTTGTCGATGGTCTGCAGACCGCCAAGCACAAAGAGAAGCGCGAGGGGCAGATCGGTCCAGACCTGGGCGATGATGACCACGATCATCGCGTAAAAGCCGTTCGAGAGCCACGGTATGCCGGCGAAGCCCATGAACTCGAGGACCTGGTTCGGAAGCCCGAAATCGCTGTTGAACACCGTCCGGAACATCAGCGCCGCGGCGACGCTGGAGACGATGTAGGGCAGGATCGCCAATCCGCGGATGAAACGCAGCCCCGAGACGATGCGGTTCAGGGCGAATCCGAAGATCACCGCCAGCGTCAGGCCCAGAACGATGACGCCGAAGACGAAGATGCCCGTGCGACCGAGAGCTGACCAAAACTCGGGCCGGCTGAAGACCTCGGCGTAGTTGCCGAAGCCCACGAACGGCTGTTCGCGGTCGAGTGGGCTGATGCTGAAGAGGCTCTGCCAAGCCGCGAACAGCACCGGGAAGGCCAGGAACACCGCAACCACGATCATCGCCGGCGCGGAACTCAGATAGGCAATCCACGGGTGCTGCCAGCCGACGATCCTCGTCGCCGAGGCCACATTTGTCGTCGGTTCACCCGCCATGCAGTCCGTCCTTGTCGAGTGAACAGTTAGAGACTTCCGTCGGCCGCGCTTGATCGGTACAGCTTTGGATGCCGAAGCCGGGAATTCCTATGGGCCGCGTATTCCGCGCCGGGTCCCGGCGCGACCGCCATAGGCGCCCGGATTGGGGAGACACGCGGCATGGTCGACGCGGTCGCCCCTCGCACTGAGGAGCGACCGCAGACGTCCGGTACCGGATCAGTCGCGGATTGCGTCGAACTGCGGCTGCCACTCGTCCGCGATGGCCATGGGATCCATGTCGGGGTTCGAAATAACGAACTCGTTGAACCGCTCCATGACATCCTCGGCCGAGGGAAAGTCGAGATCCACCGGGAACATGCCCTGGTTTCTGAAGGCCTCGATATTGTCCTCCTTCCAGATCGGCAGCCACTGATCGACGGCCCCGGCATCTGCCAGAACACTGTCGGTCCGGTGCGGGTCGGCCCCGGCAAGCATGAGCTCAAGCGCCACGTCAGACTGCATGAGCATCCGCAGGGCCAGCCCGGCCTCATCCTTGGCACCCCGCTCGGCGGCGTCTGCCGTGACGAAGAAGGTTCGCGCCGGCGAGACAAGCACGCCATCGGTGCTCCCGCCGCTGCGGCTCGTCGGCATCGGTACGATGTTGAAGTTGGTGCCCGCCTCAAGACCCGCCGCCTGGGCGTCGACCGAGGTCGGCGCCGAGTCGAGCATCATGCCGACGTTGGACGCGACGAATCCGCCGCGCATGTTGTCTTCGTTCCAGGCGATGGCGTCAGGGCTGACAAGCTCTTCGCGCACGAGCGTCTGCAGGAAGCTGATCCAGTACTGGCCGCCTTCGCTCTTGAGGTTCGGAACCGAGCCGTCGAACTCGGTGCCCATCGCGCTCATCGACGAGAAAATCAGGTTCGCGCCATTGCCGCGCTGCGCCCACCAACCGAAGGGCACGATGTCGGGACGCGCTTCCTTGATCGCCCGGGCGAAATCCAGGACGTCGTCCCAGGTTTCCGGCTCGCCCGTCACACCGGCCTCTTCCAGCCAGTCGGCACGAAAGTAGACCTCCTCCATCGACGCGGTATTGGCCATGCCGAAGAGTTTGCCGTTCCACATGCCATCCGACCAGGTCGACTCGTAGATTTCAGCATAGCCCTCGGGATCGTCCGCTGCCCACTGATCCACGATGTCCTGGATCGGCACGACGACGCCCGCCTCCGCCACGACCGGGCGCAGGAAGCCGTCAAGGTGGACGATGTCGGGCAGTTCGAGCCCGGCGTCCCGCATCCGGATAAGCTGCTGGAAGAGATTGTCGTTGGGCTGGACGTCGACCGACAGCGTGATGCCGGTCTCCGCTTCGAATGCCTCCAGCTTCTCGCGCGACGGAACGGTGTACTCCCGTGCGAACCATACGGTCAGCTCGGTGGCATCCTGATCGCTTTGCGCGGCGACCTGGCTGCCGAAGATTGCCAGTGTCGCAATTGCGGCTGGCAACACGACGCAGGTGCACTTCCTCAATTGCCTTGAGATCATAGTTTCCTCCCTTGGGACGCGAGCACTTCTTGAAAAGGAGTCTTTTCTTGGAGCCCATACGTCTGTAGACATCTTATAAGATGGGTCGCGTGACGCAAGGAAAAACCTCCCGCGGCGGGTCGGGGGGAGGACGAGGGCGCCGGTGCGACCGCCGCAGCATGGCTGGCTTCAGGTGCCTAGGCAGCGCCGACGTCGCGTGAGTGTGCCGATGACCAAAGAGGGAGCGGCACAAGACAATCCAAGGAAGGCGAGACCTTTGATCCAATCGATCAACCCAGCGACCGGCGCTGTCATTGCGACCTACGAGGCTCACACGCCCGATCAGGTCGATGAGGCGCTAACGGCAGCCGTGACAGCACAGGCGCAATGGCGAAAGCGGCCCGTTGAGGAACGGGTGACGCTTCTCACATCCATCGCAAAGAAAGCTTGGCGCGGCTCGTCACCGAGGAGATGGGCAAGCCTGTGACGGAGGCAGCTACCGAAATCGAGAAATGCGCGGTCACTTGTGACTTCTGTGCCGGGGCTGCGCCGCGATTCCTCGCCGACGAGCCGATCGAGGCCAATGCAACCTACTCTGGCGTCGTCTTCGACCCGCTCGGAGTGCTCCTCGCGATCATGCCTTGGAACTACCCCTTCTGGCAGTTCTTCCGGTTTGCGGAGCTGTTCCGGGAGCGCGTGTTGCGGCTTGAAGTCGGCGACCCATTGGACCCGGAGACGCAAATCGGACCGATGGCGCGTATGAACCTCCGCGACGAGCTGCACGATCAGGTCGAACGCTCGGTCGCGGGTGGCGCGAGAGCTGTGGTGGGCGGCGCCCCACTCGATCGTGCGGGCTGCTTCTACGCGCCCACTGTGCTCGATAAGGTCACACCGGAGCACGTTGCCTTCAGGGAGGAGGTTTTTGGGCCCGTCGCCTCGATCATTCACGCTCGCGACGCCAATCATGCCGTGGCGCTTGCCAACGACAGCGAGTTCGGGCTGGGCGCCGCGCTCTGGACCTCGGATCTGGACCGCGCACGCAAGCTCTCGCGGGCCATCGACGCCGGCGCAGTCTTCATCAACGGAATGGTCGCGTCCGACACGCGGCTTCCCTTCGGCGGGATCAAGAAATCGGGCTACGGCCGCGAGCTTGGCTCCTACGGCATTCGCGAATTCACCAATATCAAGACCATCTGGATCGGCCCGAAACGGCCTGAGGAGGAAACATGGACGCTGCAATCCTGAAACCCGACGAACTTCCCGTCAACGACCGGGGAAACGGCGCGCGCACGATCCCGCTCGTCACCCGCAGATGCGGTTCGACCGGAGTGATCAATGGGATCACCGAGTTCGATCCCGGTGCGAAGATCGGGGTGCATTACCACAACTGCGAGGAAAGCGTGATGGTCCTCAAAGGCGACGCCATCGCCGAGATTGACGGCGAACGGTTCCCCCTCAGGGCTGGAGACACGACGTGGATACCCGCCGGCGTCCCGCACCGGTTTCTGAACGAGGGTGAGGACGTCATGCGCATCTTCTGGACATACGCCGATATCAACGCGACACGAACAATGGTCGAGACCGGCGTCGAGCAGTCGATCGATGACGAGCACGCGAAGGCAAAACGGATATGATCCGCGAGATCGCGACCCTGACGATCGATCCGGCGAAGGCGGCGCGGTTCGAGGCCGCCGTGGCCGAGGCACGACCGCTCTTCGAGGCGTCGCCCGACTGCCTGTCCTTCGCGCTGGAGCGTGTTATCGAGACATCCGGGTCCTACCGGCTCGTGGTCGGCTGGACCTCTGCGACAGCGCATATGGAGGATTTTCGGGAAAGCCAGAGCTTCCAGTCCTGGCGCTCGCTCGCAGGCCCCTTCTTCACCGCACCGCCCGCGGTCGTCCACACCGAGCAGGTGATCTGACGGCACGCCTCCGATGACGAGCCTGATAGGCCCCGCCCGGGCCATTCGGCCCGAGGAAACCCTGACCGCGCCGGTGGCCGAAACGTGCCCATCGCCCGCCGCCGCGGACCGCTCCGAGGCCTGCAACACGCGGTGTCCCAACCACAAATAGCCCCGGGTCATTTGATTTATCCGGGTGTTGACCGTAGAGATGTATCAAGATGACTGACCCACCCAGACGCCTTTGGGTCGAGGTTGAGGTCGGGCACGCCGTGAACTGCGACGGTCGGGCATTTGCCGACGCTTGACAGGCCGGCAGGTCCGCCCGTCTCGCCGATGGACATGCTTGGCGAGATGTTGATGCACAAGGATGCGGGCCCCACAGGGGGCAAGACGGGAAGTGACTGTGGAACGACATCGATGAACCTGCCAGCCATGCGCCACGAGGCGCCGACACCGCTGTGGCTTCAGCTCAAACATGCGCTTCGGGACCAGATCACGTTCCATCTCTCACCGGGCGCGCGCATCCCTCCGGAGTCGGAACTCTGCCGTCACTACGGGCTTTCAAGAATGACCGTGCGCCAGGCGATCACCGCACTGGTCAACGAAGGTCTCGTAGGACGTCAGCAGGGCCGTGGCACTTTTGTGCTGCCGACCCGGCTAACCATTCCGCCGCGCACTCATGCGCATTTCCTGGACGATGGTTTCGAGGCAGGCGACGGGACATTGGTTCAAGTGGACGGCGCGGCGCTGGAACCGCTACCGCGCTGGATCCGTGAGCGGTTTGGCATGGCCGCGAAGGAGCGAGCTCATAAGCTTCGCCTGACGCTAGCAAACAAGGAGAACGAGGAGGACGTCCTTGCGTCGCGCACGATATATGTTCCGGAGCACGTCGCGCCGAGCCTGCAAGAACTCGACCTGACCACGCCTGTCCATCGAATTCTCGAGGACAGCTTCGATCTGCTGCCGGCCGCGGCGGAAGAAACCATGCGATTGATCAGCGCCGATCAACTCCGGGCGGGCATGCTTCGCATTGCGACCGGCAAGGCGATCATACTTGTCGAGCGCGTAGTGCTTCTGGCGAGTGGCGAGCGCGTAGTGTACGCTCGGACGTACTATCAGGCCGAGCGCTACCGGTTCGAACACAAACTGGTCCGGCCAATCCCCACTGATGAGAAGAGTTCGGCGGTGAACGAACGCAGGTACCACGTGGGCGAAGTCCAGTCTGCCCCTGGCTTCGTCGTTGAGATGCATGAAAGCGAGGCGGCTCAGTAGGCCAGCGCATCTGAGTTAGAGTTAGAGTTAGTCCTAGTCCCCCCCGTTATCCTACCGGCCTATGAGCCTGAAGGCGTCGCCGCCAAAATCTCGGCGCGCTTCATGGTATTGAGGCTTGACCGCATCGGCAAATGCGGCGTTTTCCGCCTCGGTCAGGTTCACAAACTCTCCGCCTTCCTTCTCAATCTCTTTGTAGGCGTCCCGCGCTTCTTTCTCCGCAAGATTCCGTTGGAATGCAGTTGCTTGTCTGGTCAGATCGTACATTGCGGCTCGGATGTCTTCGGGCCATGCGTCAACACTGTCGCGGTGCGAGAAAATCGGGCGAGAAATGTAAAAATGGTTCGATAGCGTATGGTACCGGTGGTACGCGTGGACGCCGTACGTCACCGTGTTGGCGAGCGGGTTTTCCTGTGCATCAAGACTTCCATCGACGACGCCCGCCAACGCCTCCGTCAGATCCATCTTCAACGGGACAGCTCCTAACAGCTCGAATGTGCGGGCCTGAACGTCGCTTGGCAGAACCCGAATCCTCATTCCGACCAGGTCCGCTGGCGTGCGGACAGGACGCAACCGATTGGAGATATGCCTAAACCCGTTCTCGAAATAGCCCAGTATTCGGTAATTGATTCGATCTTCGATCGTTTTGGTCAGAAACCTACCCAATGCACCGTCGATTGCAGTGCGTGCGTCGTCATTGTTGCTGAATAGGAATGGCAGATCGACAAAGCCCAACTCCGGCACCCGGTCAGTCAGATAGCTGCTCGATTGATATCCGACCGTGAGAACACCGCTTTCGACCAGCCAAAGGATATCCTCGCCTCGATAGCCAAGATCCATGATGTTCCAGACATATTTGACATCGACGCGGTCGCCAAACCTCGCCTCAAGCCCATCACCAATGAACTTCAGAGACCGGCTGAAGGACGTGGTCGCGGGTCCATAGCCCCCAAACCTGATTTCTACCGCCTCTCGCATGTCGAATCTTTCTCGGAACTCTTCGGCAAAGCAAGCCGGATCGAAAGTTAACTATAGACTATCTACCACCCGCCATCCGTCACCCGCTGACGATAATGAGGCCGGTTTGTCCCGCACACCAGACATCGGCGGCAGTTGATCCATCCTGATCCGCTTCAGAGCGTCAGACGGGCACCGCTTCGTCCCAAGGTACGGCGCGGAACACCAAAACAAACGTAGGGCTTTCAATGTGCTTGCCGCGAAACAGGTCTCCGCGTTCCGGAAGACGCTGAACTGGTCAGGTTTGACGACAATCCCCTCAACGAATGGGTTGCGCCGTGGCTGACGTCGGTCCGCGTCCCCTACGACGCCTATGGCACGCCCTGGTCGCGATACTCAACGAGATGACGGGTGGAGAGCAGGCCCCCTCAATTTTGCTCGATCACGAGTTGGTGGTGCGTGGGACGGATGCCTGGGCCTGACGCCTTGTCTTTGGTTCCTCAAAGCCGCCGGATGTCGAGCCCCGTCTCGGCGAAGACTTGCGGATAGCGCTCGCGAACCAACGGATCGTGCCCGGGGACAATTCGCCCGTCACTACCGGCAAGTTCAACCAGTCGGTCGAAGCCACGCAGCATGGCGCCAACATCGGCGACGATTACAAATGGTTTGTGACGCTCGTAGTTCTCGTAATAGTGCGCGGCATCGGAGGCCAGGACCAGCGGTCCGTCAGGGGTCTTGATCCGCACGCATTGCAATCCCGATGAGTGCCCGCCGACCAGATGGACGGTGATACCCGGCGCGATCTCCGCGTCACCGTCGTGGAAGGTCACCAGACCCGAATAGACGCGCTTCACCGCCTCGCAAACATGGTCGGCAGTAAAGGGATGGCGCAGCGCCTCGTAGCACATACAGGCTCCCGTCGCGTAGGCCATCTCCGCCTCCTGCATATGCAGGCGCGCGCCGCCAAACTGAGCGAGACCGCCGGCATGGTCGTAATGGAGATGCGTGACGATCACTGTGTCCAGGTCCTCCGGCGCGATGCCGATCCGCTGCAGCGCTTCGCGCGGCTCGACCAGGGTCGGGCGGTCGCGGAGGCGGCCCTCCTCGCCGTCATATCCTGTATCAACCAGAATTGTCCGCTCCGCGTTGCGGATTACCCAGATGAAATAGTCCATCGGGTGGGGCGAGAGATGATCGTCATCGACGATGAACGTTTCGCCCCGGCGCCGGTCGTTTCGCTCGGAGTATTTGATCGCAAGAACTTCGTACTCGTCCTGTGCCAGCATCTTGGCCTTCCCTTCCCGCCGTCGTCAGAGCCCACTGGATCAGCCCCGGCCGTCCGGGACCGGCGCTTCGTCAGTGATCAAACCCTGCGTCTTGAGCTCTGTCCAGAACGCGTCCGGGATTCTGAAGTCGAACGAACTGCAATTCGCCTGAACGTGGTGGGGTCTGTCGGCGCCGGGGATGACGGTAATCACGCCGGATGAGCCATGGGAAACTGCAGCGCCGCGGCAGCAAGTGGCACTTTGTGATCGCAGCATACTGCCTCGATCAGGGCCACCCTCTCCATGATGTCAGACTCGGCCGCAGTATAGCGGTGCCGCGCCCCTTCCTCGGCACCGGTTGCCAGTATGCCGGAGGCGAAGGGTGCGCCGATAATGATGCTTGCGCCCCTTTCCTGGCACAGGGGAAGTTCCTCCACCAATGCCTGCTGATCCAGAAGCGTGTAAGGGCCGGCAAGGATGAAATAGTCGATGTCGAAATGCTCGAGAAACCGGGGGATGTATCCCGGCAAGTTGATGCCGGCGCCGATTGCTCCGATCTCGCCGCTTCGTTTGAACTCGGCAAGCACTTCGAACCCGCCACCATCGTCAAGCTGGGCGAAGCCACGGTCCACTTCGGCGTCCGTCTTGCGATGACCAATATCGAGATCGTGAATCGCCAGACCATCGACGCGCGCAAGCCCGAGCCTGGAAAGGCTGTCCTCGTATGATCGGCGGATCTGATCGGCGCCATAGTCGAAATGCGGCACGAAGGGAAGGCCGGCCGGCCATCGCCGTCGCCAAGGCGACTGCTCGAAATCGAAGCCACGATCGGGGCGCTTGAACACGCGGCCGACCTTTGTCGTCACGATGAATTCATCACGCGGCTTGTTGCGCAGGAAATGGCCGACACAGTGTTCGCTGCGAGTCGTCCCATACCACGGCGCGGTGTCAAAGAGACGGAGGCCACTGGCCCATGCCTGATCCAGAACCGCGTTCGCCTGCTCGTCGGAACCCGGGATCATGCCGCCCAGCGACCCGGTTCCCAATCCGAGCCGAGGCAGTTCGAGGTGGCTTGCACCGACCCTGTGGTTCATCGTTTTGTCACCCGACGTCATCCTGAGCTTTGAGCGTGTCCAGCCGATCGACAATTTGCTGCGTGCATTGCAAAAAAGTCGAGCGAGGCGCGAATCTTCATCGAGAAATCCTGCCCCGCTTCGGTCCCGTCGGGAAACATCACGTCAGGCAGGCCCGCGGCACCATGCAAGACTGCATCGGCGTGGCGGCAACCACGCAAGGTCTCTTCGGGGAGGGCATCGCCGACGTCGCGGTAGGTCCACGCTCCACCTGGCAACGACCGCACTTCGAGCTCGGCGACGCCGTCGATTGCCGTCGCGAACACCTCGAGAGCGGCCGTGCAAACCTCGGGGTCGATGCTGTCCCCCGGGACCACGGCAAGATGAAGCATGTCCCTAGCGCGCATTTCTCACACTGGGGATTCTTTTATAGTTTTTGTGTGATGGTTTTTGTCGTCGTAACCGGGTCGAGCGCATCCGTTGCGCGGCTGAGGCGGGTTTCGGCTTTTGTTATTTTAGCGCCGCGACTGCGGCAAAG
>JAAEOR010000338.1 GCA_024222895.1 Hyphomicrobiales bacterium
CGTGCTCGGTGATTCCGGTGTGCCCAAGGACACCCATACCATGCTCAAAAACGTGAAGAGCGCGGCCCTGGAAGCCGTCGCCCACCTGAGAAACCTTTTGCCCTCCTTCGACCTGCACACCACGACCCTGGAAGAGATTCGTCCCTTCCTGAAAAACCTGGCTCCCCGGCTCCGGGAAGTTTTGGAAGCAAACCTCATCGACCGCGACCTCCTCGTGCGGGCCCGGTTCCTGCTCGCGGAAAAGACGCTCGACCATCGTGCTTTCGGTAGCCTGCTCACTCGCCACCACGAGCAGCTCAGCCGCAAGAAGCGCATTTCCACGGGCAAGATCGACCGTATGCTCGATGCCGCCCTGAACGCGGGGGCCCTCGGCGGCAAGATCAACGGATCGGGAGGCGGAGGTTGCATGTTCGCCTACGCTCCCAACGAGCCCGAGTCCGTGGCGGAGGCCATCCGAACGGTAGGCGGCAAGGCCTATGTGGTGAGAATCCGCGAGGGTCTCCGCGACGAAGGCCCGAACAGGAACAGCGAGTAGGCGGAGGACCGGCCAAAAAAGGCCTGGTCTCGGTGCGCCACACATGGGGAAAATCCTAACCCGGATTTCTCACCAACTTTCTGCTACAAACCGTACGCGGACCGGCTGTATATTACTAAAATCAGAAGGCTTATTCGGTCGAAAAATCCTCAACATACTGGCCAGTATGCCTGCGGTTTTTCTCGGGCTGGGCGCCCCCGTCGAAGCCTCCTGATTTCAGCAATCTACAGCTTTTCGCTACGAAAGCTGGTGAGAAATCCGGGTTAG
>JAAEOR010000339.1 GCA_024222895.1 Hyphomicrobiales bacterium
ATGGGGGACGATGTCCGGGTTGCCTTCCCTGGCGAAGCCCATCATCCACGAACCGTCGAAGAGCACACCGACCTTGTCCTGCCACCACATCTGGCGATAGGTCGACTTGTCCACATCCCGCGGCATGACACCGGCGTCGAAAAGCTCCTTGAACATCGTCACCGCCTCGACATTGCGCGGGTCGTCGATGGTCGGCTTGCCGTCTATGGCGAAATGGCCACCATTGGCGATGACCCACTGGGCGACATCCATATACGTTTCGATGTAGCTGCCCGGCTTGACCATTGCGGCGTAACCGAATTGGTTGGGCGGATCCGTCATTTCTTTGGCGAGCGCCATGAAGTCCTGCGGATTGTCCGGGAAGCTGTCATAACCGGCCTTCTCGAGAAGACGCTCGTCGTAAAATGGGATGTAGTTCGCAACCATATGAATGACGCCATATGTGTTTCCGTCGACCACCATCGGCGATGCAAACTGAGCCGGCGTGAACGTCTCCGGATTGATGTCCGTGTCCGCCATGTAGTCGTTGAGCGGCAGCAGCAAGTCGTTGCGCAGGAAGTCACCGATGTTGAGGTTGAGAAGATGGACGATATCCGGCGGTGAGCCCGAACTCATTTCAAGCAGCATCTGGTCGGTGTAAGCGCCATAGGGAAGGTTGTATCCCTCGACCTTGATGTTGGGATTCTCCTCCATGAATGCGTCGATGACACCGTTCATCCAGATTTCGTTTCCTGGTTCTCCGAACCACCAGCTGGGAACGCGGAGCGTCACGTCCTGGGCAACGACGGCAGCCGGGGCTGTTGCGACGAGGATGGCTGCGGCCGTGGCCATGATACTCGTCCGAGCGACAGTCAAAATTGACACTGAAACCTCTCCCTTGTGTGCGGGCAAGGCGTCACGCCTTGCGCTACGGTTGACTTGCTTCCGTTGGCTTTTCTTGTTGGCCCGGCAGCATCGAGCCGACGGGCGAAGTACATTTAACGTTAAACGGTACTTTTTGCAAATACCTTGTTGAGGAGGCAATCGAGGCTGAGAAAACCGACCGATGTTCGACGCCGCGAAAGCACGCGTGTGCCCGGCCGGTCGGTTCGATTTGATGGAGATGTCCGGGCGTTTCTTCGACACACCTGCCGCGCGGCTATAGGGTCGCCCGTCGTATCGCCGGCCAACAAGGAGCACACCATGTCCCGATACGCGCGTTACCCCAGCATTGCCGGCAAATCCGTATTCGTCACCGGTGGCGCCAGCGGGATTGGTGCTTCCATGGTCGAGCAGTTTTTCGATCAGGGTGCCCGGGTTGGTTTCATCGACATCGACGACGGAGCCGCTGACACGCTTCGGCAGCGTCTTTCAGCCGATGTGAGCTACCAACATTGTGATGTGGGCAATATCGACGACCTGAAGTCTGCGGTCGCTGCCTTCGAGGCTGCCCAAGGCCATATCGACGTTCTGGTCAACAACGCCGCCAGCGATGATCGCCACGATGTCGACGATGTCGACGCCGCCTATTGGGATAACCGGATGGCGATCAATCTGCGGCCGCAGTTCTTTGCCGCGCAGGCGGTGCGCCGTGGCATGGCGGCGGCCGGCGGCGGCTCGATTATCAATCTCGGGTCCATTGTGGTGCAGATGGGTGCAACGGACGCCATTTCCTATGTGACCGCGAAGGCGGGTATCCACGGCATGACGCGGGCCCTGGCGCGCGAGTTTGGTTCGGACCGCATCCGGGTCAACAGCGTCGTGCCGGGATGGGTCATGACGGAGCGGCAAGTTGCGCTGTGGCTGGACGAAGACGGTGAGCGACGCATTGCCGAATGCCAATCCCTGCCGGATAAACTTGTGCCCGAAGACATCGCACGCATGGTCTTGTTTCTGGCATCCGACGACAGTGAACGATGCAGCGGCCAGGACTTCATCGTCGACGGCGGCTGGGTCTGACGACGGCGAGGCAGTTCGATCCAGCTAACCCGGCAGGGCAGGAAGTGCCGTGGCCTGCAGACGATAGAACCCGACGGTTGCAGGTCCGGCCGCGCCGTGTTCGGCAAGGACGGAGTCGGACAATTGTGACTCGCACAGGTCGACAAACCGGCCCTCGTCGCCCCATCCTTCGACGACAACAATCCAGCCGGGGATGCGGTTTGCAGTCCCGCGCGCCTTTCGCTCGGCAGTGTCGACCGCGCTGGCTTCGATGTCGGCGACGAGCAGGTGGGTGCCGGCGATATGCGGATGTTCGGCGAGGTCGAGAAACACCCGGTTGGCCATCGCGGCGATATGGGCGTTTGCATCGTCGTCCATGACATCATAACGCCATGTCGCAGCCAGTCCGCCACCGCCTTCACCAGCCGAGACCGCGACCCGGCAGAGCGAGCGCGCCACATCGCGGAAATGCTTGACCGATTCAACAGTCCAGGGCGTTGGCGTGTTCAGCCGGGCCCGATAGTCGTCGCCGGCGAGCAGGGCAGGGTTCTCCACCTCATAGAGATTGAAGAATTCCAGATCGGCGCGGCTCGCGACGTAGCGCCGGCCGCGATGAAATCCAGGTATCCCGACCCGTTCGGGCATGTGTTCGCGGCCGTGCCACGCATAGAAGTTGTCGCGTCCTTCCGGCGTGATGTCGTGCCAGATCGCCACTGCGCCGGTGCCCAGAAGCGCCATGCCTACTGTCCTCCTTCCGTCCCGATCATCGCCGGGCTGTTCAGCCAACATCAGATTTGGAAACCTATTTCATTTTGAAACAAGATTCTATAGTGTGTTGCTATCGGGTGGAGAAGCGATGACTGTTACGGCGATAGACCGCTGCCTGAGCTTGATCGAGACGCTTGCGGGTGAGCCCGAGGCGCTGGAACTCTCGGTCATCGCCAGCCGGATCGGGACGCCAAACAGTGCCGCCCATCGGATCCTGACGACGTTGATGGCGCGCGGATGGGTGGTCCAGGATCCCGCCAGCCAGAACTACGCGCTATCGCTGCGCCTGAGCACGCTGGCGTTTCGCAATCTCGATACGCGCGCCGTGCCAGACCTGGTGCAATCCGTGCTGGATGGGCTTGCCCGGCGGACCCGCGAGTACTGCCGTCTGGCGATTGTCGAAGGCGAAGACCTGGTCTGGGTCGCTCGCGCCCAGGGAGCGACAGCCGGTCTTCGCTATGATCCGGACATGGGTCAGGAGATCGTCCTGCACGCCACTGCCAACGGCAAGGCGTGGCTGGCGACGCTGCCTGAGAACGAGGCGCTTCGCATCGTCTGTGGCCGTGGGTTCGAGGCACATCGGCCGCTGGGGCCCAACAGTATCAAGACCGTCGATGAACTGCGACAGCATCTCGACGATACGCGTGCCAACGGCTACGCCATTGCCGTCGATGAGGCCGAGCCGGGCACGGCGGCGATTGCCGTCCCGTTCCACTGTGACGACGTGCCGGGCGCTCCGATCGCCGGAACGATCAGTGTTGCCGGGCCGCGGTTGCGGATCGGTCCGGATCGGTACGAGGAACTGGGCCGTGACCTGCGCGCCTCAGCGCGGGAGATCGCGGCCGTGTGGCCTTTGCGCGCCCGACAGCGCCATGCGGGGTCGAACGGCGGGTGGACCGCCCGGGAAACGGAGCCGGTGTCGTGACCATGGTCCACATGCTTCGCCGCGCCGCCGAGCCGGCGCTCTGGTTCGTCGGCCTTCTGCTGATCTGGGAAGGTCTGGTGCGTTTCTACGACATGCCGGCCTTCGTGCTGCCGGCGCCGTCCGACTTCCTGGCCCGCCTGGTGACCGACCACGAGAAGCTGCTTCATCACGGGCTGATCACCACCCGGATGATCGCCTATGGCTTTGTTGCCGGGGCGATCCCCGGTGTCATCCTCGGCTATCTGATCGCCAACTTCCGCGTCTGCGAGCGGTTGCTGTATCCGCTTGTCGTATTCATTCAGGGTTTGCCGAAGATAACGCTGGCGCCGCTGATGCTTGTCTGGTTCGGGTTCAGCGATTTTCCGAAGGTTCTGCTGACGGCGCTCATCACGTTCTTTCCGGTGATGGTGGACAGCGCTGCGGGGTTCAAGTCGGTCGACCGGCGGCTCTACTATCTGAGCAAGTCGACCGGTGCGTCGTGGTGGCAAACCTTCCGCTACATCCAATTGCCTTCGGCCGCGCCCAACATTTTTTCCGGCTTCAAGATCACCATTGTCGTCGCGGTCACCGTGGTCATCGTCGTCGAGTGGCTGAACTCGAAGAACGGGCTTGGCTACATCGTGCTGCGCGCAATGGATAGCTCCGACACCGCGCTGATCTTTGCCACGCTGGTCGTTGGTTCCACCATTGGCGTTCTTTTGAGCTACGGCGTCGACATTCTCGCGCGCATCATGATGCCCTGGCACCAACGATGAGCACTGATTTCCGAAGGGGCGCCGACGAGCGCGTCGACACACATCACCATCCATCAGCGGACCGTCTGCTGAGGCAATCCAACCGAAGGAGGAAAACATGACACTGCTCTTGAAGCCCGTAGTGATCGCGGCGCTGGCCGCGTTTGCACTTTCACCCATCCCGGCGGCCATGGCCGCGGATCCGATCAAGATGATCATGAACTGGACCGCGGACTCGGCGCATCTGGGCTTCGCTGTCGCCCAAAAGAACGGCTACTACGCCGATGAAGACCTCGAGGTTGAGCTGGAAGAGGGCCGTGGGTCCGCGGTGGCTGCCCAGCTCGTTGCGACCGGGCAGGCCGACATCGGCTACGCCGATGCCGGTGCCGCGTTGAAGGTCGCCTCACAAGGCGCGCCGATCCGGATTATCGCAACGATCTGGAAGTCCGGCCAGTTCGGTATCCAGTTCCTGGAATCATCGGGGATCAAGGAACCCAAGGACCTGATGGGCAAGCGAATTGCCGTCGCCCCGGGAACCGCAATGGTGCCGCTGGTTCCGGTATTTCTGAATGCCAACGGCATGTCGGAGGATGACGTCACCATCGTCTCGGCGACGCAGAACGCCGCACTCGGCCTGCTGGCGTCGGGCGACATCGATGCGATCGCCGAAACGCCGGAGAACACCGTCGTGCCGCTTGCCGCCCAGGGTCTCGATGTCGGCAATATGTACTTCTACACCAACGGCGTGCCGCTGGTCAGTCTCAGCCTGATCGCGAGCGATGACAAGGTTGCCGCGAATCCCGACCTTTACGAGCGCTTCATCCGGGCTACCCTGAAGGGATGGCAGGAAGCCATGAAGGATCCGGAGGCGGCAGTCGACGCGCTGCTTGAGCTGTTCCCGGAGACCGAGAACACCAAGGAGGCCCTCATGCAGGGCGCCGTTTACAGCTTCTCGTCGACCTGTCCCGCAGGTTCCGGCGACGCGATTGGCGTGACCGGCCATGAAACCTGGCGGGAAATCTATGGCGTGATGACGACCGCGATGGAGTTTCCGACGACAAAGCCGGTGACCGACTACTACTCGGTTGAGCTTCTGCCGGCCGACGCCGTGACCTGTCCGTGAGGTTGAGGTAAGCGACCTTGGCGATTGGGGTGATCCGCCCTCCCAACTCTTGCGCGGGCGGGTCCTCTCAACCTCCGGCGCGACGACGCAACGGCGCTCCTCCCCCGATTTCGGGGGAGGGGGACCGTGCGATAGCATGGTGGAGGGGGCGCTGATGTCACGGCCGCGAGAGGCCACCTCGGCCGTGGGATTGGGACTTTGCAGCTTACGGCCGCCGGCGTTGTGCGGCAGTGCGCTCAAGCCCTGCAATGGAGGTTTCAGACTGAAGCCGTACCAGGACCGATGCTTCGCGGGCGTCGCCACATGGTCGCCCCCTCCACCATGCTCATACTTCGCATGGTCCCCCTCCCCCGAAATCGGGGGAGGAGCGCCGCTGCCTCGTAGCGTTGAATGTCGGAAGGACGCACCCACCCCGCCTGTATTCCTCGGTGAACGACCCTCCGCACAATCAAGAAAAAGGGAGTCGAACAGCACAACACAGATGCGACTGCGCCATAGATGTGTGAATCCCTTGACCGCACATCGGGAGGCGGCCCAATGCCGCCTCCGCGCTTTCTTCGCCAAGTGAGACGACCGTGACGTCCGAGCCAGGTAACCCAACGCTTGCAGATGAAACGGGGCTGGTGGCCACGACTGCCCGAGGCTTGGCGTCTCATCCCTGGCTCGAACCAATCCTCTATACTGTCGTATCTGTCGCCATCCTGCTCGGCCTTTGGGAGGCGGCGATCAGGTACTACGATGTTCCGATCTGGCTGGTCCCCAAGCCGAGCGACTTTCTCGGCCGATTGGTTGCCGACGCTGAGCTGATCAGTCGCCACGCGCTGGTGACGGCAACGACAATCCTGTTCGGCTTCGCCCTTGGTGTCGCCATCGCGGTTCCCGCGGCGCTGCTGATCGTCTCGATCGATGCGTTGCAGCGCGGGCTCTATCCCGTGATTGTCTTTCTCAACATCATGCCGAAGACAGTGGTCGGGCCGATCCTGATCATCTGGTTCGGCATCAGCCCGCTGGTCTCGGTGCTGATCGTCTTCCTGATGTGCTTCTTCCCGGTGATGGTCGACGCCATGTCGGGTTTTCGCGCCGTCGACCCGAAGCTCTCCTACATCACCCGATCCATGGGCGCGAACCTTGTGCAGGAATTCCGCTATATCCGCCTGCCGGCCTCGATGACCTTCATTTATGCCGGTATGAAGATCGGCATCGTCAAGGCGGTCGAGGGCGTCATCATCGCCGAGTTCATTGCCTCGGAGGCCGGGCTCGGCTTCCTGATCATGCGGGCGTCGAGCTTCATGGATCTGACCCTGATGTTCGCCGCGATCATCGCTACCGCGATCGTTGCGCTGCTTTTCAATGGTGCGCTGATGGCCGGCGAGCGCGCACTGATGCCCTGGGCGCGGCACCACCATGCGTGACCGGGCAGTCGCTGAATGAGCGCCGGTGCGTCGATCGTGGCGCAAGGCCTGACCAAGGTTTACGGCAAGGGCGCCAACGCCCACACGGTGCTGGGGCCAATCGACCTCGACATCAAGCCCGGCGAGTTCGTCAGCCTGATCGGTCCCTCGGGTTGTGGCAAGAGCACGACGCTGCTGCTCGTTTCCGGCCTCGAGCCGGTCACCGACGGAACGATCGAGATTGACGGCCGGCCGCTGACCGCGCCGATTTCCGAGGTCGGTATTGTCTTCCAGGATCATCTTCTGCTCGAGTTTCGAACCGCCATGAAGAACGTGCTTCTGCAGCAGGAGATCCGTGGACTGGACAAGGCACAGCAACGCGCCGCCGCGGCGGCGTTGTTTGACAGGCTCGGCCTCGTGGGCGCCGAGAACCGCTATCCCTGGCAACTCTCCGGCGGCATGCGCCAGCGCGTATCGATCGCCCGTGCGCTGGTCCATGATCCATCCATGCTGCTGATGGACGAACCCTTTGGCGCGTTGGACGCGATCACCCGGACCCAGATCCGGCACGATCTGGAGATGCTGTGGCTGGATACCCGCAAGACGGTTCTGTTTATCACCCATTCGATCGAGGAGGCGGTCGGCTTGTCCGATCGGGTTCTGGTCATGTCCAAGGGGCCAGGCCGGATTGTCGATGAAATCCACGTCGACCTGCCGCGGCCACGACCGGCTCATCTTGGTGCTTATCCCGAGTTCGCAGCCTATGCCGAACGGATTTATGCGACGTTCGAGAAGCTCGGAGTCTATGATTTCAAATGACCTGGTTTCAGAACCCTGAGGCGACGCGACGCTATATGATGATCGGCGCGCCGGTGACCACTGTTCGCTCGCCGCCGATGCTTGAAGCGTTCTTCGCCAGGCATGGTCAGCAGGCCGAAGTCGTGACCATACACCTGGAGCCGGCTGGTCTAGGGGACTTCATGCGGTCAGTACGGTCAGGTCCCAGGATCGACGGCCTTATGGTCACAATGCCCCACAAAAAACCGATCGTCCGCCATCTCGATCAGGTAACCGCCGTGGCGGGAAGGGCCGGCAGCGTCAATGCCGTCAAGCGCCTGTCCGACGGCCGTTGGATCGGCGCCCAGTTTGACGGCATTGGGCTGGTGGGTGCGGCGCGCGCCGCCGGAGCGGAGCCGGAAACGGCGAGCGTGCTTCTGGCCGGTTTGGGCGGCGCGGGTCTGGCGATCGCCCAAGCGCTTGTTGCGACCGGATGTGCGACCCTGACCGCGACCGACACGAATACGGATCTGCTCGAAGCAGTCGTCGAGTCACTCGTCGCGGATGGCGGACCCGCCGTCGAGCGATTGGCGCCTGAGGCGGGGCCGTTCGATATCCTGGTCAACGCGACGCCGCTCGGCATGCGGGATGGCGATCCGAGCCCGTTTTCGGAGCACCTTGTTGCCCAGGCCCGCTTTGTCGCGGATATCGTTGCCGACCCACCGCGCACGGCTCTGGCGGGCGTGGCAGACACCCACGGCGTTCCGCTGATTACCGGCCGCGACATGGTCGCCGCGCAGATCGACCCGATCGGCCAATGGTTGCTGGATGATAGCGTGGAGCAGATGGGCGAGTAGAAACATATGGTGCGACGACGACGTCGAGCCGTGACCCGTTTTCCCCGCATATTCGGGCGATGGGCCTGCCGCAGAGTCATCGCGCTGTAAGCTTGGGGTAAAGGTCCTTCAGGCGCTCGTAGGACTCGCGCCAGTTGGCATAAATCGGCGCATAGGCTGCGGATTCGGACTCTCGCGGCGTGAACACGCGACCGAGCTCGACATAGTTGTCAATCCGCGACCAGTCGGAGAGGAGCCCCGTCCCCATACCGGCGACGAAGGCCGCGCCGAGGCAGGACCCCGGATGTTGGTCAAGACGCTGGACAGGTCGCTCAAGGACATCCGCCGCGATCTGCAGCCACAGATCACTGGCCGCACCGCCGTCGGCCGCCTTCACATTCGTCACAGCGAGCCCGCGCCCGACAAAGGTGTCGACGTGGTGACGCATGCCAAAGACGATGCCTTCCAGGGCTGCGCGCCAGATGTCGGCAATCGTATGATGCAGGCCCAGCCCGACAAGCGTACCACGGGCATGCGGATCCATGAGCGGTGTCTTTTCACCCAGTATGTAAGGCAGAAAGAGGAGTTCGGATCGGCTGTGTTCAGCCGCTTTGTCGAGCCACTGGTGAGGCGACATGCCAGACTCGGTCGCCTTGCCGACTTCACCGCCTGCCAGATTGGCAATGATCCAGTTGAGCAGATTGCCGCCGGCTGCCATACAGCCGTTCGGGAAGTAGAGGCCGGGCACAATGTGGTAGTCCATGAACAGGCGGCGATCCCTGACCGGCGTATCGGATGACAGAAGAATATCCGCGGCTCCGCCGAACTTGATGACCAGATCACCGTTGCTCGACGCGCCACAGACGAATGCGGAAGCGACGTGATCGGCGCAGCCGGCCACGACTGGAATTCCCTCCGGCAGTCCCAAGTGCCTTGCCGCCTCCCGCTGCAAACGGCCCACGACTTCTTCGCTTCGACGGATCGGCGGCAGGAGCGATGGGTCGGTGCCGGACAACGCCACGAGTTGTTTGGCATACGCGCCCGTTGTCAGGTCGACGAAGCCCGACTCGAGTGCCCAGTTGTGCTCGACCTGCAGCGTGCCGGTAAGCCTGAAGGTGATGAAGTCGGACGAGCCAACCACGGCGACGGCACTGTTGAAATTCTCTGGTTCGTTGTCCCGGAGCCACATCAGCTTCGGGCCAACCAATTGCTGGCTGTATCCGGTTCCCGTTCGTTCCAGGAATTCGTTTTCATCCAGGCTGGCGGAAAAGCGGTCGAGCTCGTTTGTGGCACGCGCGTCGTTCTGTTGGATGCTGCGACGGATAGCGTGGCCCTGCGCGTCAACGAGAACAACGGCCGGAAGCATGCCCGTGACGCCAATGCCTGACACTTCGGTCGGCGGAATCCCGGCTAACGCAAGCAGTTCGTGGGTCACATCGCCGACGTTCACCCACCATTGATCCGGGTCCTCTTCGGCCCAATTGGCTTCTTCCGAATAGAGCTCGGTTGGACGTTTCGCCGTCGCAAGCGTCTGACCATTGTCGTCAATCAGGATGCCGATTGTCGACGTGGTGCCAATATCGAGACCGAGGAGAGCCGGCATTCCTTAGCGCAGCCCCGAGACACGATCCATGAAGCGTTTCACCCGATCGCCGTCGACCGGCTTCCAGGTATCGCCTTCGACCTTGAAATGCGTTCCGACGATCGCGCCGTCGCCGACGGACAGGATGTCCTCGACATTGTCGGGATTCACGCCGGTGTTCGCAAACACCGGTGTATCGGGAATCGCATCCTTCGCTTCTCTGAGATTGGAGAGTTCCACGGCCTCACCGGTCATCGGCCCGGAGACCAGCACAATGTCGGCCAGAGAGGCAAACACCGCACTTTTCGCTCGCTGTGCCAGGGTGCGGGAGCCTACCGGCGAAGCGAACTCGGCGTTGATATTGTACATGACCCGGATGTCGTTGCGGCGCGTGTCGGTTCGTAGTTGCAGCGCGCCTGCAGCGTCGGGAACCCACAAGCCCATGTCGGAATCGTAGACGCCAGTGAAGATCTCGCGCACGAAACGCGCACCCGACGCGACACCCAGGGCAACGCTTGCGACCGGGTCCCAGAGATAGTTGACCCCGAACGGCACCGTAATCGCGTTTCGCAGTTCTCCGACCGCAAAGGCGAACGCTGCAAGGGTCACCGGCGATGCCTTCAGCACATAAGGCCGGTCACCCTCGTTGCCAAACATCACGGCGTCGACGCCGCCTTCCTGCAAAGCGGCTATGTCTTTGGCGGCGCTGTCGAGGATCTTCGGCATGCCGCCGTCAGCGTCATAGAGCGGCGTGCCGGGGAGGGGCGGAAAATGCACCATTGCCGTGATCGGCTTCTGAGTGCCAAATGTTTCCTTGAGCATGAAGGTCTCCATCTAGGGATGGGCAGGGCGAGTGAGCACTCTGGTTGTCACGGGGTCGAAGATCTGAATCTCCGATAGATCGAAATGAAGGGTGAGGGCCTGCCCCGGTCGTGCTCTGAAATCGCGAGGCATACGCGTGTGAATTTCGGGCCCGCCCGGCGTTAGGCTAGCGACCAGGATGACTTCCGGGCCGAGGACTTCCGTCGTAACTGTGACCAGTTCGATCGGGGAGGTGTGCGGCGCCGAATCCGCGGCGATGTGAAAGTCCTCCGGCCGCAGCCCGATGATAACCGGCTTGCCGGAGTGGCTGGCGTAGGAGGCGCAATATTCCGTCGGAAGACCGAGTTTGCTGTTCCCGAAAATCGCCGCCAGACCGCCTTGATCGGCGTTTTCTATTCGCCCGGGCAGAAGGTTCATCGGTGGTGTTGCCAGAAAACTTGCTACGAATGTGTTGGCGGGATTGCGATAGACCTCCATTGGTGCGCCGACCTGTACGATATCGCCGTCTTTCATGATGCAGATACGCTCGCCCATGGTCATCGCCTCGACCTGATCATGGGTGACGTGGACGATGGTTGTGCCCAGGCTTTGATGGAGCTTGATCAACTCGGTGCGCATTGAACTGCGTAGTGTCGCATCGAGATTCGAAAGCGGTTCGTCCAGCAGAAAGGCTTGTGGTTCGCGCACGAGCGCCCGGCCGAGAGCAACGCGCTGCCGTTGTCCGCCCGACAACTGCGAGGGCTTTCGCGCGAGCAACGGTTCGATCCCGAGCAGTGTGGCGACCTGCGTAATGCGGTTTTCGATTTCGCTCGGTGCGACATGCCGAAGCTTCAGACCAAAGGCAAGATTCTTGGCCACTGTCATATGCGGATAAAGGGCGTAGTTCTGAAACACGATTGCGATGTCGCGTTCGGCCGGGTCGACGTTGTTCATATGCCGCCCGCCGATAAACAGGTCACCGGACGAGATCACTTCGAGACCAGCAATCATCCGCAACGTCGTCGATTTTCCGCAGCCCGATGGGCCGAGCAGGATCATGAACTCGCCGTCCTGAATGTCGAGCGAGACACCACGGACGGCGGTCACGTCGTTCGGATAGACCTTGGTCAAATTGTCGAGGGTTATGGACGCCATTGTCGCCTTCAGGTGAGCGTTCGCATGTAGCGATAGAGGTACCCGGTGAGGAGCAGAATGAAACCGAGCAGAATGGCGGACATCGCCGAGGCTTCGCCGACATTCAGACTGACGAAAGCCGTGCGGTAGATCGAATAGCTGACGAGATCCGTTGCAACGCCCGGCCCGCCACGGGTCATGATGTAGATGAGATCATAGGTTTTCACGGCGAAGATCAATCGGATCAACAGCGTGACAATGATGACCGGCAGCATCAAAGGCAGTGTGATGAGAAAGAAGGACTGGAAAATGCTGGCGCCATCGACCCGGGCAGCTTCGTAGGGTTCGCTGGGCATTGCTGAGAGTCCCGCGAGCAACAGCACGATCATGAACGACACCTGGTGCCAGATATCGACCATGATGATGGTCCAGATCGCCACGCTCGTGCTACCGAGCCAGTTGACCGGTTCGATGCCGACGACGCTCAGGAGATAGTTGACGATTCCGAGCGTGGGATGAAGAAACATCCGCCAGATCAGGCCGACGATAACCGGGTTCATCAGCAATGGGCATAGTAGGATGCCGTAGTAGATCGGCTTGAAACGCTCGACGCTGTTGAGCATGAGTGCGATCAGGAATCCGATCAGAAATTCGATCACCACCACGGCCAGGACGAAGAAGCCGGTTAACGAAAGACTATGAATGAACTCGGGGTCCTGAAACGCCGAGGCGTAGTTGTCGAATCCGATGAAAGTATCGAAGTTTGGCGCGATCAGTGTGTAGTCGTGGACGCTGGTGAACAACGCCCAGAACACCGGAAAAAGAATGACGAAAAGGAGCAGAGCGATGCTCGGGGCGGACATGAACCAGCCGAACCGGCGATCTGCCGATTCCATCGTCCGAGGCTGGCTCATGTCGCGCGTCCGGAGTCCAGGCGAGTCTATTTGAGCTTGCCATCCTTCTCGGCGAGCTCGTTCATTTCCGTCTCGACCTTGGCGAGAGCGTCGGCAGGCGAAGCCTCGTCGGCGACCGCCAGACTCAGCTCGCGTCCGAGAACTTCGACAAGCTGCGGCGTGTAGGTGAACACCGGGAAGTTATGACTGGTGAGCAGCATATCCTTCATGGAGCTGGTGTACGGGTATTTGGCATTCAGCTCCGCATCGTCGAAGACATCGGTGCGGGTCGGAGAGCCGCCCTGCAGCGCCCGTTCGGTCGCGATCTTCTTGGACTCGACCCACTTAAGGAAAGTCCACGCCGCTTCCGGGTTCGGGCTCGACTTCGGAATAGCCCAACCCCATGCGCCGTTCAGACTGGCGCCCACACCCGGCTCCTGACCCGGCACCGGCATGATCTCAACCTTTCCGGCAACGGTGGACTGAGACGGATCATCAATTGATGTGCGGAAGAAATTGTAGGTGATGTAGCTATAGGCATCGCCCTGCGCCATCACATTGAAGGCCTCGTCGAACGAGAAGCTTGCTGAACCGAGAGGCCCATACTCGTTGACGTTGGTCTTGTACTGGTCCAGCGCCGCAATTCCTGCCGGGGTGTTCAGCGTCGAGCGCCAGTCGGCATTATGGTACTCGCCGCCGTTGGCGAAGAGGTAGTTGGACCATTCCATGGCGATCGGATCGGGACGCAGACCCTGATTGACGACGCCGTGCATGCCGTCCTTGGTGAAGAACTTCACCTGCTCAAGGTATTCGCCCCAGGTCTTCGGCGGGCCAAGCTCCATGCCGGTCGCTTCCAGATACGCAGCTTTGTTCCCCTCGTCTTCGAGAAGATCGGTCCGATAGAGGAGCCCCATTGCGTAGTTGTAGAACGGCAGCATGTAGGTGACGCCGTCCACCTCGCCGACGAGATCCATCAGCTTTGGCACGTAGACCGATGTGTCGAAGCCATCCGCCGCGATCTGGTCGTCGAGGGGAGCCAGCCAGCCGGCCTTGGTGAATTCACCGACCCAGTAGAAGTCGACCACGATAGCCGAATAGCTTCCCTTGGACGCGAGAAGCTGTGGCACCAACTTGGTGTGCATTTCCGCATAGTTCACGACCTCGAGATTGACCTCGATGCCGGTCTCCTTCGTAAACTCCGGAAGGAGCGTCTTGACGTATTCGGTATCGGGAACGCCCTCCATCAGGATGTTCACGGACTCGGCCTGGGCCGCGGTCGAAAGGCCCGCAGCCAGCGCCAAAGTCATCACAGACTGTTTCAGCATGTTCATCTCCCTGGTTTGCCTCTCCCTGTTCGGAGCATCACTTGAGGGCCCCAAGCGACAGCCCCTTGATCAGGTGTTTGCGCAGGAAAGGCAGCAGCGCAAATACCGGTAGTAATGACACGACGGTCGCCGCGGCGAGCGGCGCGATCTCCACGCCGGCGTGGGTTTCGAGGCTCGCGAGCCCGACTGGCAGGGTCTGTGTGCCGGGCCCCGAAAGGACCAGGACGAACAAAAATTCATTCCAACTCAGGATGAAGCCAAGCAGGCCGGCGGCGAGGATGCCCGGCGCTGCCACTGGCACGGCCACCAGGCGGAAGGCTTGCCACCGGGAGGCTCCGTCGACGCGAGCTGCTTCCTCGAGCCGTGCCATGTCCCCTTCAAAAAAGGACACCAGCATCCAGGACAGAAAGGGGAGTGAAATCGATAGGTGGGCGATGACAAGCGACGTGCGGCTTTGAGTGAGGCCGACAAATAGAAAGACGCCGAAAAGAGGGAGCACGAGAATAATCGGCGGCAGCATCTGACTGGCAAGAACGCCAAGTCTCAGAAATGGGCCGCCGGTATTTCTGCGGGCAAAGGCATAGGCCATCGCGGTAGCAAAGGGCAGCGCGATCGCCGTCGACAGAAGCGCGACGATGAGGCTGTTGGCGAACCACGTCACAAAGGGGAAGCGCTCGAAGATTTCGACGTAGTTCATCAGGCCGAGAGTGCCGATCTCCGGTGGAATCCTATAGGCGGTGAGCTTGTCGGTAACGCTGACCCGAACGATCCAGATCAGCGGCATCAGGATGATGAGTGAGAAGACCGTAAGGATCACATGGGGAACGATCTTCTTCGCCAGTCGGTTCATTGCGCCGTCAGTCCATTCTCACGCCGCCGGTGACATTGATTGCTTCGCCGGTGATGAAATCCGACAGGTCGCTTGCAAGGAATAGCACCGCATTCGCGACGTCCTCGGGCTCCTCCAGGCGGCCGAGCGGGGTCTGAGCGACGTAGTCGGCAATCACCTCCGTCTCGCTCATGCCACGCAG
>JAAEOR010000340.1 GCA_024222895.1 Hyphomicrobiales bacterium
GTATCGAGAGTTTCGATCCGCTGCCGGCGATTGACTGTGAACACCTGCTGGGCGCGACGCAGTGTGGTCGAGGCAGCCCCGAGGCGCTCCCGGTCGCGCGCGATCCTCTCGCCGATCGGTTCCGGTCGCAACCTCTTGGCGCCAGCGGAAAGCGCCAGGCGACGCCGTTCGGCAAGTGTGGCCTGGGCTCGATCCCGCCGGGCCGCGAGATTTGCCGTTCGCTCGGCATTGTGGCGCAGAAGCTCGCGCAACCGCGTAACCGACAGGCGACCGGCGTTGCGCTCGAAGGCCAGCCGGTGGGCGCGGGCATTGGCGAGCAGGCCGCGTTCCAGTCGAGCGCCTGTTTCGTCAAGGCGGCGGCGAACGATGCCAAGGAAATCATCCGGTTTCGGCAGCGCGCGGACCGTCGCCTGCAACTCGCGCCGGCGGGTTTCGACAAACCGGGCTGCGGCGCTGCCATGCCGGGTGGCAAGGGAGCCGAGATTGGCGAGAAGCTCGCTGCGAACCGGTACCGCGATTTCCGCTGCGGCGGTGGGTGTGGGCGCCCGGCGGTCGGCGACGTGGTCAATCAGGGTGATGTCGGTTTCGTGCCCGACCGCGGCGATCAGCGGGATCGTCGAATCCGCGGCGGCGCGCACAACCACCTCTTCGTTGAAGCACCACAGGTCCTCCAGGCTGCCGCCGCCTCGCGCCACAATAATGACGTCCGGGCGAGGCACGCCGCCGACAAGCCGGGGCGCATTGAAGCCGCGAATCGCCGCCGCGACTTCAGCGGCGGCGGTTTCGCCCTGAACGGTGACCGGCCACAAGATCAC
>JAAEOR010000341.1 GCA_024222895.1 Hyphomicrobiales bacterium
AGCCGTTCCTGGCCTCGCGCCTCGGCATGGTCGACAGCGTCAACGCGCTGGGCCTGGAGGCGACGCTGGCCGCCTACACCCATTGCGCCGGCTGGCGACAGGATATGGTCGCCTATCTCGCCGCCAACCGCGACCACCTCGGTAAAAGGCTGGCACGCGAGATTGCCGATATCGTCATACGCCCGGCGGAGGCTTCGTTCGTCGCCTGGCTGGACTGTTCGTCGCCGGGCCTCGACGGTTCGCCCCAGGCGTTTTTTCTGGAGCATGCCAAGGTGGGGCTGAGCGACGGCGCCGACTTTGGCAAGGCCTACGGCAACTATGTGCGTCTCAATTTCGGCTGCCCGCGGTCGCTCCTCGATGAAGGGATCGACCGCATGGTGCGCGCTCTCGCCGGGCGCTGAGCCGGTTTCGGCGCCGTCCGGTCACGAGCCGCGCCGTCGCGAACCAGTCACGAAATCCTGCGAGGCCGCAGGCCGTGATGTCCAGCAGCTTCTCACCTGTTTCCGCGGCCCAGGGAAAGGACCACGATGGCGGCGAATGGTTGGTGTAGGTTTTGGATGAAATTGCTTGCCGGCGCCAATGAATGGGGCGGTCGCTGGAGCGCAGCGGCCTGATCCAACCTAAGCCCCGGGTCGCTCGAAGCATCGAATTGCTCGTTGACCCCGAACACCTGCCGATCCTACGCTAAATCCAAACAGTCAAAATCACTCTGTCGAGGCACCAGACTAAGACTAGGTAGCAGCAATGGACGGTGAGCCAAACTTCGATGACGCGAAGGATCATGGGCGTGCGGCCGTAGAGTCATTCCTTGTCGATGCCTTCGCCAAATATCCTCCGACCGAGGTTCGCCGAGCGGCCGAATACGCCACATTGGGAGGGCATCGCTGGCGTGCTCTGGTCGCCGTCGCCGCCGGGAAGATTTTTGACCGCGACGCCTTGAACATCGTCCTACCATGCGCTGGCGCCATCGAATTGGTTCAAGCCGCAACCCTGATTCTGGACGACCTTCCTTCTATGGACGATGCCCGCCTTCGCCGCGGTAAGCCGTGCACGCATCTTGTGTTCCCCAATTGGGCAGTCGACATGGCGCCCGCCTTCCTCCTGTCCATGGCCTACGAGATCAGCCTCAACAATCCGCGCGCAACACCCGAGCGCCGGACATGGGCCGCCGTGGAGTTCAGCCGTGCCGGTCTCACCATGATCGCCGGTCAGGTACGGGACGTGACTCGCAGCGGTGAAGAGGACCCCAGCTTCGACCTGATCGAGCTTGCTCGCCTGAAAGCCGGAGCTTTTTTCGGGGCCTCGACGATGGTGGGCAGTATCCTGTGCGGGGCAAAGGAGCATGAGGCAAAAGCACTTTATGCGGCGGGAGTGAATGTGGGTCTATCCTACCAAATTCTCGACGACGTCGCCGACGTCACCGCCAGAGCTGCAGAACTCGGAAAGGAACCGGGGTCCGACGCAGCCAAGTTCACCGTCGTCGACTGGTTAGGTGTAGACGGAGCGCGAAGGAAAGCGGAGCGCTTCCAGTCGCTGGCACTGGCGGAGATCACACAATTCGGCCGAGAAGCCGACTGGCTCAGGTCACTGATCCGCGAGTTGAGCTGGAAGGCTCGCTAGGTGTCGAGATAAAAACATTAAGGGAACAGAGAGGGCGCTACTACCAGGAGATCGGCTCGCCGTCGCGGAAGAAACCGCCGGTGGGGCCGTTGTCTCCGGACAAGGTCGCTGCCCAGACAATCGACGCGGCCCCTTGCGAGACGTGGCGGGGTGCCGACCGGCCGCCCATATCGGTGCGGACCCATCCGGGACAGACGGCGTTGATGCGAATATGCCGGTCGGAAAGGTCGTCGGCGTAGATCCGCGTCAGGGCGTTCAGCCCCGCCTTGGAGACCTTGTAGGCCGAGCCCGGCCAGCCGGCCTGCTCATAACTGCCATCGGCAACGGCGGCGACGAATTCGTCCAGCAGGGCGTTCAAGCGCGATCGATCGAGGGACGGATCAAGAAAACGCTTGCGCAGGCCGGGGGCGAAGCCCGTCAGTTCGCCGGCACCGCT
>JAAEOR010000342.1 GCA_024222895.1 Hyphomicrobiales bacterium
GGCAATCCCGTTGGCCCCTGCAGCAGCGGCAAGGTAATCGCCGGAACGCCGAGGAGCGACCAGAGATTGTTGAACGCCGAATTGCCGGTCCATTCCAGCCCGTGCGGTGCTTCGCCCGGAGCGGCGGGAGTGATGATCGCATCATGTCGCTCGAACACCTGGTCAATGTCGGCCCTGAGCGCCTTTTGGATCTCGAGTGCTTCGAGATAGTCAACGGCTGAGATGGTCGCGCCTTCCTCGATCGTTGTGCGCATGAAGTCGCTGAGTTGATCCGTGGCCCGGTCGTAATATGGCTTGTAAGTGCTGGCGACCCCGACATTGGTCACGGTGACGAGAGCGCGGTCGCCGTTTTCAAAGGAGTCAGGGAGCGGAACCTCCCGACATGTATCTCCGAGCGCCGCGACCAGGTCGGCGAAGTTCTGCCGGGTTGCGGCTTCCGCGGCATCCCATACAGGCGTCTTCACGAAGGCGAGTGCCGGAGTTGCCGGCGCATCGGCCGAAGCAGCCTCGAGAAGCCGGGGCGGCGGGGAGATGAGCGAGTCGGGGTCGCGGGGGTCGTGACCGGCAAGCGCATCAACGATTAGCGCCGCGTCGGTGATCGAGCGTGCAAAGACACCGATCGTATCGAGCGGTCTGGCTTGAGGCAGAACCCCGGCGCGGGGAATGAGGCCGAAGCTGGGCTTGAAGCCGACGACGCCGCAGAAGGATGCCGGGCGGATGACCGAACCATTCGTCTGGGTTCCGATGGCGAGTGGGACCATCCCGGCCGCGACCGCGGCGGCCGATCCGGAAGACGAGCCGCCGGGCGTATGTTCGCTGTGGTGTGGATTGCGGGTGCCGCCAGGGTGACGGGACCCGAATTCGGTTGTGACCGTCTTTCCCATGATGACGGCGCCGGCCGCCCGCAGTCGTTCGATGATGACGGCGTCCTTGGCCGGCCTGCGGCCGACGTCGATCGGCGTGCCGTTCTCCGTTGGCATGTCCCGGGTATCGACGATGTCCTTGATCCCGACCGGCAGGCCATCGAGCGGCCCGACCGCGCCCCCCGTCGCGCGGTGATCGTCGCATGCCTTTGCCTGGGTGCGGACGAATTCCGGATCGAAATGAGCGAAAGCGCCGACGTCAGGCTCACGCGCGACGATCCGGGTCAGGTAGGCCTCACAGAGGTCGCTTGCCGAAAGATCGCCGCGCGCCATGCGGTCGCGTGCGTCGGTCGCATCGAGGTTGGCGAGTTCGTCAGGCATTGTTTCCCTCGTGTCGGGCCGGGGCGGCTGATGGCCGTGCCAGCGTCTTATACACGATAAGGAATCCGTGGCGGTGATCCGCAAGACGATTTGCCGGCATCGGTTCTACAGGGCGACTCGGCGCAGCCGCAAGGCGTTGCTGATGACCGAAACCGACGACAGGCTCATCGCCGCGGCGGCGATGATCGGCGACAACAGAATTCCAAAAAACGGGAACAGAGCACCGGCAGCCAGCGGAATACCGACGGCGTTATAGATGAAGGCGAAGAACAGGTTCTGGCGGATGTTGCCCATGGTCGCGACCGCCAGTCGCCTTGCCCGGACAATACCGCCGAGGTCGCCGGCTATCAGCGTCATGCCGGCGCTCTCGACCGCGACGTCGGCGCCCGTTCCCATCGCGATACCGACGTCGGCTGCCGCCAGCGCCGGGGCATCATTGACCCCATCGCCGGCCATCGCGACCCGGGCGCCCTTTTTCTGCAGGTCGGTGATGATGCGGCTCTTGCCGTCCGGCAACAATTCAGCGTGGGTTTCATCGATGCCAAGCTCTTCGGCAACGTGCCGGGCCGTCCCCCGGCTGTCGCCGGTTGCCATGATTATCTTCATTCCCTGCTCGTGAAGGTCTTTGATGGCGGCCGGCGTTGACTCGCGGATCGGATCGGAGACGATCAGGATCCCGGCAAGGGTTCCGTCGACGGCGGCAAACATCACGGTTTCGCCGGCCTCCCGGCGCCGGGTGGCCGTATCTTCAAGCTGCCGGATGGTGACGCCGATGGCGTCCATCAGGCGAGAATTGCCAATCGCGACCCTGCGGCCTTCGACGGTTGCCGTAACCCCTTGCCCGGTGATTGACTCGAAGCTGTCGACCCTGTCGACCGGCAGGCCGCGTTGCCGCGTGGCTTCGACGATCGCCGCGGCGAGGGGATGCTCGCTCTGGGCCTCGACTGCCGCAACCAGGCCCAACAGAGTAGCCTCGGGAAAACCCGACACGGTTTCGATGCCGGTCAGCATCGGCTTGCCGATTGTTAATGTGCCCGTCTTGTCGACTACCACGGTATCGACCCCGGCCATGCGCTCCAGCGCTTCCGCATCGCGGATCAGCACGCCCGCCTGTGCGCCCCGACCGGTCGCCACCATGATCGAAATGGGTGTGGCCAGGCCCAGTGCGCAGGGGCAGGCGATGATCAGCACACTGACCGCGGCCACCAGCGCATGGGCGAACGCCGGCGCTGGTCCGAAGGACCACCAGACGATGAAGGCAATGACGGCAATGGCGATCACGGCCGGGACGAACCATCCGGAAACGCGATCCGCCAGACCCTGGATCGGCGCCCGCGAACGCTGGGCCGCAGCCACCATGGAGACGATTTGTGCCAGTGTCGTTTCGGCGCCGGTCCGTTCGACCCGCATATCGAAGGCCCCGGTGGTGTTGCGCGTCCCACCGGTGACGGGATCGTCGACGCTTTTGGTTACCGGTAGCGGTTCGCCGCTGATCAGCGATTCGTCGACCGGGCTCTGTCCGTCGACCACGACGCCGTCGATCGGCACCTGATCGCCGGGACGGACCCGCAGAACATCGCCGACCGCGACCTGATCAAGGGGAACCGTTTCGGTCGTGCCGCCTTCCGCCACCCGCAGTGCGGTCTTCGGCGCCAGGTCGAGGAGCGCGCGGATCGCGCCGCCGGTCCTTTCCCTGGCATTCAGCTCAAGCACCTGGCCCAACAGGACCAGGGCGACGATGGCCGCTGCGGATTCGAAATACACCGGCACCGTGCCGTGGCTGTCCTGCATCGACGACGGAAACAAGCCGGGTGCGACGACGGCCACTAGGCTGTAGAGGAAGGCTGCACCGGTTCCCACCCCGATCAGCGTGAACATATTGAGATGGCGCGTCCGCAGCGACGCGACGGCGCGCTTGAAGAACGGCCAGCCGGCCCACAGGACGGCTGGAGTGGCCAGCGCCGCCTGGACCCATTGTTGCTGGTTCGGCGTCAGGAATGGCAGCAGATCAATGCCGAAAAAATGGCTCGCCATATCGACGATGAGCAGAACCGCTGCGAATGGCGTCGCCACGATCAGGCGGCGGCGCATATCGACGAGCTCGGGGTTCGGCCTTTCGTCGCCGGTGGGCACCATCGGTTCAAGTGCCATACCGCAGATCGGGCAGTCGCCTGGCGCGTCCCGGACGATCTCGGGATGCATCGGGCAGGTGTAGCGGGTTCCCGATGGTGGCGCCGGCGCTTCGTGGGCCGGCGCCCCCGGTCCCTTGCTCAAATAGACGTCCGGGTCGGCGGCGAATTTGGATTCGCAGCCGGTGGAGCAGAAATGATAGGTCGAGCCGTCGTGCTCGCGGGTCGGATGCTTGCTGTTGCGATCGACGGTCATGCCGCAGACCGGATCAGTCGGATCCGTCGCAATATCGACGGTTTCTTCAATGCCATCATTCATAGTCGATACTGCTCTCTAGCAACTGTTTGATCCTAGTGGAGCTTTTGAATTTGACATTTGAGCGCGAGCCTGGCTGCAAGTGGGACTCAAAGGTCAAATTCGCTCCACTGGCCTCTCGACAATATACCCCCCTAGGGTATAGAATTACAAGATGCAGGATGACACGAAAGAGTCGGTTCGCAAGCGACTCAACCGAGTCGAAGGCCAGGTCCGCGGGATTGCGCGGATGGTTGATGCGGATCGCTACTGTATCGATGTGGTTACCCAGATCGCAGCCGTTCGTGCAGCGCTCCGCCGGATCGAGGCGGAAGTGATCCGGGATCATGCTGCCCACTGCGTCGCCGATGCTGTCCGCAGTGGCGACCCGGAAGAACGGCAACGCAAGGTCGACGAGCTGATCGACGTTCTCGGTCGCGCCGACCGCTGACGGTAGCGCGCTACCGATGTCAGCGACCGCCATGGCCGTTGAACAATGGCGAATATCAGCAATCGCCGGCGTTCGGCCGTACGAATCGTTGCCGTCGTCGATGACACGTCGTACGGGTGATCAGTGATGTTGGCGTCCTGGCCTCCGGCAGCGGCACATGGCAATCCGTGAAGCTGTGACCCTCCTGGGCCGAACGCTCCGGGAGCGGCGGCGACGTGATGTCGATACAAGGGTTCTGTGAATGAAAAAGCCGCGATATTGGCTTCCGATTCTGCTGATGGCGGTGCTTGCTGGACCTGCCGGCATGCCGATGTCGCCAGTGGCTGCCCAGCAGGACGCCGGCGCGGACGCGAGCGGTCCGACGATACCGAGTTTTTGGGACCCCAAA
>JAAEOR010000343.1 GCA_024222895.1 Hyphomicrobiales bacterium
ATCGATGTGGTTACCCAGATCGCAGCCGTTCGTGCAGCGCTCCGCCGGATCGAGGCGGAAGTGATCCGGGATCATGCTGCCCACTGCGTCGCCGATGCTGTCCGCAGTGGCGACCCGGAAGAGCGGCAACGCAAGGTCGACGAGCTGATCGACGTTCTCGGTCGCGCCGACCGCTGACGGTATTGCGCTACCGATGTCAGCGGCCGCCTTGGCCAGTGAACAATGGCGAAAATCAGCAATAGCCGGCGTTCGGCCGTACGAATCGTTGCCGTCGTGGATCACACGTCGTACGGATGATCAGTGATGTTGGTGTCCTTGGCCTCCGGCAGCGGCCATGGCAATCCGTGAAGCTGTGACCTTTCTGGGCCGGACGACCCGGGAGCGGCGGCGCCGTGATGTCGATACAGGGGTTCTGTGAATGAAGAAGCCGCGATATTGGCTTCCGATTCTGCTGATGGCGGTGCTTGCTGGACCTGCCGGCATGCCGATGTCGCCAGTGGCTGCCCAGCAGGACGCCGGCGCGGACGCGAGCGGTCCGACGATACCGAGTTTTTGGGACCCCAAA
>JAAEOR010000344.1 GCA_024222895.1 Hyphomicrobiales bacterium
TGAGTTTCATCAGGTTCCTCCATGTTGGCGGGTTCGAACCTTAATGAAACTGTTGCCCGCGAGTCAACAAATTTTTACGCGCGTCAAATTTCAGCCTGTCCGTAAGAGCACGAATTCCGGCGATCAGGCCGATGCACGCAGGACCAGTTTTCCCTCGAAAAGGGTTGTTTCGCGCGATTTGGGCTTCCCGCCCGCCTCGATGACCCGGAACAGCGCCTCGACGCTGTGCTCGACGATCGCGGCGTAGTCCAGCGATATCGTCGTCAGCGGAGGACAGGTAAAGCGAGACCAGGGATGGTCGTCGAGGCCGGCGATCCTTATCGCGCAGCCGGACCCGCGGCCAACCCGAAGCCCCTTTTCGTAGGCCGCGGCCAGCAGGCCGATAGCGATCCGGTCATTGCTGCACAATACGGTATCGGAGGGTAGGGCGCGCTCCGAAATCAGGCGCATTCCCTCGGATAGTCCCACGCTCTCGAACTCCCAGCCGCCTTCCCCGACATGAACGATCTCCGGTGTGTGACCCAGGCGTTCCATGGCCTGCACATAGGCCTGGCGTCGTTTGACCGCATTGGGGTTGACGGGCGGCATCTCGAAAAAGCAGGGCGGCTCGCCGGTCCGGCAAAGATAGTCGGCCATCAATCCAACGATCTGAAAATTATCAGATCCGACAAAGGCTTCGCCGACATCTAGGCTGCTGTCGAAGATCACGGCCGGCACGGCTTCGGTGAACTTTCGTACGTGCTCGACGTCGGACGCCCGACCCAGCGGTGCTAACAGCGCGCCAGCCGGCTTGAGCGACTGCAGCGTATCCAGGGCGTCGACCTCGAGTTCGGTCTGGCCGTGGGAACTGAACAGGATCGGCGAATAGCCGGCATCGATGACGTGGCGCTCGATCTTTCGCGCCATTTCACCGAAAACCGGATCGGCGAGGTAAGGCACGACGATCCCGATATTCTTGGTGAGTTTTCTGTTCTGATTGACCGCAAAAACGTTGGGCCGGTAGTCATGTTCCTTCAGCGTGCTCTCGATACGATTGCGGGTTGACTTCCGCACGCTGCCGGGATCGTTGAAATATTTCGATACGGTCGGTCGCGAGACGCCGCTGACAGCAGCAAACTCCTCCATGGTTCGGATTTTCGATCCCGACAAAGTGGTCTCCAGCGCCAGTGGTTAGGGCCGTCCGGCACCGGGCGCCGCCGGTCGCAGAACTTTCCGCGTGTAAATTTGTATCTTGACACTAGTTGCCTCGAGTGCGGTCGGTCAAGAGTGAGGCATCAGCCGGGTCGATTTCACTACCCGCAATCGACGGCCGGCCGATCCGGACATGTGCCGAATTGGCGGACCGGTCTGTCTGGCTTGCGCAGGCCGCGCTTGGTCAGGCCTCAGGCCTGCAGGCTTGAGGTCTGGGCGCGAGGTCGGCGCGCCTTGCGTTTGGCTGGCGCAGCGACTTTGTCATCGCTGTGGGTGATCGTCGTCCCCAGCATGGCCAGGCATTCGCGGATGAACGCCGCAAGCCCGGTCCAGCCCTTGGCCGACACCAGCTTTCCGTCCACATGCGCGCCGTCCGGGGGGACATCGACATAGATACCGCCGGCGACCCGGACCTCGGGCTCGCAATATTGAAGCCCGGCGACTTCCTTGCCTGCAATGACCCCGTCGACGGCCATCAGCACCTGGACGCCATGGCAGATGGTGAAGATCGGCTTGTCGGCGTCGTGGAAGTGGCGGACGATCTTCTGCACCCGCTTGTCAATACGGATATATTCCGGGCCGCGGCCTCCGGCGACATAGACCGCATCATACTTGGCCGGGTTGATTCGCGAGAAGGTCTTGGTGACGTGATGGTTATGGCCGGGTTTCTCGGTGTAGGTCTGATGACCCTCGAAATCGTGCAGCGAAGTCGCCAGCAGATCACCGGCTTTCTTGTCGGGGCAGACGATATCGACCGTGTGACCGACGGCCTCCATCGCCTGATGGAACACGAAAATCTCGTACTCCTCGGTGAAATCGCCAACCAGCATCAAGATCTTCTTCCCCGGCACAGGCTTCGCTCCTTGCAAACGGTTCCTGGAGAAGGGTTCGACGGGAACGCTCCTCGTGTGTTTTTCGCGGCGACACTACCTGTAAAGAAGCGCCAGTGCGAGTGTCTCGTGTGACAGCCGGATCGACCTGTGGCATCGATCGGCGTTTCGACGGGGCCGGGCACCGTCCCGTGACACCGGCCACAAACGGAATGTTCACGCAATCATACTTGGTATATGTCGGTGACCCGAGATGTCCACCGCGAGCCGACAAACGCGACGCCACGGCGCGAATTCGCGTTATAAAAACACGTGACACAGACGATCTCCGATTCGCTGACAGAAAGCCGGACGGCGGCTGCGGCAGTCACGGCCTTGAAGCTCACGAGCTTTCGAAACTACGCGTCGTTGTCGCTGTCGCTCGACAGCCGGCCCGTCGTCCTCACCGGTCCGAACGGCGCCGGCAAGACCAACTTGCTCGAAGCGGTGTCGCTGTTGTCGCCCGGGCGCGGCATCCGCGGCGCGCGGCTGGAGCAAATTGCTCGCCAAGACGGCGACGGGACCTGGGCGGTTGCGGCGGAACTGTCCAATCGGGCGGGGACTGTGTATCTCGGCACCGGTGTTGTCCTCGGTGAAGCGGGACCAGTGACGCGGCGGCGGGTCAACGTCAACCGGACAGCGGCGGGTTCGTCCGCCGCGTTCCTGGAGCATCTGCGCGTATTGTGGCTGACACCCGCCATGGATGGGCTGTTCACGGGGCCACCGGCCGATCGCCGGCGCTTTCTCGATCGCGCGGTGCTGGCCATCGACACCACGCACGGTACCCGTTCCAACGCATTCGAACGGGCGGTGCGCGGTCGCAACCGCGTGCTTGGCGAACCGTCGCCGGATCGCAAATGGCTCGACGCGATCGAAGCGGAAATGGCGGAACTGGGCGTTGCAATCGCTGCCGCCCGGCGGGAATGGACCGGGCTTGCCGTTGCGATGCTGGCCGAGGCCGGCGACGGCCCGTTTCCGGCGGCGCGACTGGCTTTGACGGGAACTTTGGAGACCGCTCTGGAAAGCGACTATGCGAGTGCGGCGGAAGACACCTACCGCCGACGCCTTCGCGACGAGCGTCCCCGCGATGCTGCCGCGGGTCGGACGCTGGTCGGACCCCATCGCTCCGACCTCAGTGTTCGACATGGCCCGAAGGACATGGCCGCCGAGGCCTGCTCGACGGGAGAGCAGAAAGCCCTTCTGGTCGGGCTCGTCCTCGCTCAGGCGCGGCTTGTGACCAAGCTGACCGGCGAAGCACCCATCGTCCTGCTGGACGAGATCGCAGCCCATCTCGACGAGACCCGCCGGATGGCGCTGTTCGACCTGCTTGTCGACCTGAGATGTCAGGCGTTCCTCACCGGCACGGACGCCGCGGTATTTGCGCCCCTGGGGGAACACGCACA
>JAAEOR010000345.1 GCA_024222895.1 Hyphomicrobiales bacterium
CAGCAGGACCGCGTCCTGATCGCAATCAACCCGGATATCGTTGACCGAGAGCGTATTGCCGCTCTCCTCTCCCTTTCGCCATAGCCTCGCCCGTGAACGGCTGAAAAACCAAGCCTCGCCGGATTCGATGGTTCGCGCCAGCGCATCGGCGTTCATGTAGGCGACCATCAAAACTTCGCCGGTCGCGTGGTCGCTCGCGATGGCGACGATCAGACCTTCGCGATCGAACTTGGGCGATAGGACGGTTCCGCTTTCCACGGTTGTCTTGTCGCCGGCCGGGGCAAAGACCGAAGCGGTCATGGCAATGCATCCATGGTACGCGTTCAGACGCGACCACGAACCAGAGTCAGAAATCGTAGCTGTTCGCTCGGATCGTCGCGAAAGACGCCGCGAAACTGGGTGGTGACGGTTGAGGCGCCGTGCTTTTCAACGCCTCGTAAGGTCATGCACTGGTGCTCGGCTTCAATCATCACGGCGACACCGCGTGGCTTCAGCGTCTCATCAATGGCGGTGACGACCTGATCGGTCAGCCGCTCCTGGGTCTGGAGGCGGCGCGCATAGGCATCGACCACGCGAGCGAGTTTCGAAAGACCGACAACGCGATCGGCGGGATAATAGGCAATGTGAGCCTTGCCGACAAACGGCACCATGTGATGTTCGCAGTGGGAGTAGAAAGGAACATCGCGGACGAGAACCATGTCGTCGTAGTGGCCAAAATCACCGAACGTCCGCCCGAGCAAACTTCCGACGTCTTGCTCATAGCCGGCGAAGAAGTCCTCGAAGATCGCCGCGACTCTGCGTGGCGTATCGCTGAGGCCCTCGCGATCGGGATTGTCACCGGCCCAGGCAATCAGCGTGCGAACTGCCGCTTCGGCGGCGGCTCGGTCCGGCCGCACCACCTGTTTGGAGGTGTCATCGCCAGTTGCATTGGCCGGTCTGTTCAGCAGGGCGTCCATCGACCACTCCGGAGATTAAGGCTGCATTCGTGCAGCGCCACCAGCCTCTATATAGCGGCCGTCCCCGGCAATGCGAAGGTTCAACGGCAATCGCTCGGTTATTGAGTAGCCGCAAGGCCGCGCTGGCTCGGTGGGAGAATCGGCGCGGCGTTGGCGGGATCGGGGTGGTGGCGGGCCGATCTGGCCCCTATATTCGGCTCCCATGATCGACGACATCTACAACAAGAGGATCCTGGAGTTTGCCGGGTCGATCCCGAGGCTCGGTCGACTCGCATCGCCCGACGCCAGCGCGACGGCACATTCGCGCCTTTGCGGATCGACGGTCACCATTGACCTCGCCATGGACGGCGATACCGTTGTCGACTTCGCCCACGAGGTGAAAGCCTGCGCTCTCGGTCAGGCGTCGGCCTCGATCATGGCACGTCAGATCGTTGGCGCGAGCGCCGATGAACTGAGGGCCGTGCAGAAAAAGATGTCGGACATGCTCCGGCAGGGCGGTCCGCCGCCGGAGGGCCGCTTCGCCGATCTTCGCTTCCTCGCGCCGGTGCGCGACTACAAGGCGCG
>JAAEOR010000346.1 GCA_024222895.1 Hyphomicrobiales bacterium
GGCGCCGGCCAGGATCTTCGCCAGCACGGTTTCGGCCGAATGCGCACCGCCGGCGCCGATCAGGACGAGTTTGTCGCCTGCCGTCTTCCGAACCTTGGCAAGCATCGCAGTCGATAGCTCATGAAGCGGCTCGCCGGACAGACCACCCGCCTCGCTTGCCATCCGATGATCGGCGACGGCATCTCTGGCAACCGTCGTGTTGGCGACGATCATTCCTTCGACACCCGCCGAGACAGCGGCCTCTACGGTGTCTGTCATCGCCGCTTCATCAAGGTCGGGGGCGATTTTCAGGAACACCGGTACACGGCGCTCGCACATATTCCGGGCGTGGCTGACCTGGTCCAGCAGGTCTCGCAACGCCCATGACTCCTGGAGGTCACGCAGGCCAGGCGTGTTTGGTGAGGAGATGTTGATGGTGAAATAGTCCGCTACATCCGAAAACCGGGTGACACCGGCGGCATAGTCGGCGATGCGGTCGGGGCTGTCGCGGTTGGCGCCGATATTGACCCCGACAACGCCACCGCGGCCGGTTCGTGCGGCAAGTCGTCGGTGGACGGCCTCGAATCCGGCATTGTTGAATCCCAGCCGGTTGATCAGGGCCCGGTGTTCGGTGAGGCGAAACACGCGCGGTTTCGGGTTGCCGGCCTGGGGTAGCGGCGTCACCGTGCCGACTTCCGTGAAGCCGAAGCCAAGCCCCAGCAGGGCGTCCGGAACCTCGCCATTCTTGTCAAATCCGGCGGCGATGCCGATGGGGTTCGGGAAATCGAGACCGAGCAGGCTTTGGGCAAGTGCGGGATGCCGTCGCGACGGTCGCGGATGAACGCCCGCGGCAAAGGCCCGCAGCGCCAACCTATGGGCCAACTCCGGATCGAAGGAGAACAGCAGTGGTCGGACGAGGTTGTAGCCGGTCACGGGTCCAGGTCAGGCAGGATGTGGTGGCCGTCGTCGCCGGTGCCGATTCGCCGGGCCCAAAGCACTGCAGCAGCGTCGAGCGGGCCATATAGATGGGGAAACAGTGCACCGCCACGGGAAGGCTCGTAGCGTAACGCATCGCCAAGCCGGTCGGCGTCTACCGCAACCAGGACGAGGTCGCGCTGACCGGCGAAGTGTCTGGCAGCGGTTTCGGCCACCTGCTTGGCGGTGGAGAAGTGGATGAAGCCGTGTTCGATATCGATCCCGGCGCCGGCAAAAACACCCTCGGCGGCGGCCGAGCGCCAAACGTCCTGCGGGCAGATCTTGTAGATGGCGACCATATCAACGTCCGTCGAATCGACCGCCCGGACGGTAGGCACGTCCCGGCCTCCCGGCAAGCGATGCATTCGGTGGCCGGACTATGGTACACTCAAACAGGATTGCGAAGAGGCACTGGACCATGCGCCGTCTTGCCGCCACGCTCGGCGCTCTTGCGACACTGTTGGCTTCGGCTGTTGCCGGGGAGCCGGATGCAGCGCGCTATGCCATCGAGCCGAGTGTCGATGGTTTTGTCAGGCTCGACACCGAGACCGGCGCGCTCTCCCATTGCACGCGGCGCGACGGTATCTGGCGCTGTGCGGTCCTGACCGAGGATCGCTCGGCGATCGACGCACTGGCTGCCGATGTCTCGGCGCTTGCCGACGGTCTTGCAGCGCTGACTGCCAGGGTCGCGACGCTGGAGGCGACGCCACCGCCCACGACTGCAGACGGCGGCAGGGCGGTCGAATCGAGCTTCGCAGCGACACTGATGGAGCGGCTCATTCTTTTCGTTCGCGACATCAGGCAGCTGCCTTCCGGGCAAAGCTGAATCGAGGTCAGGTTCCGGTCTTGTAGCGCTCCGTCGCGGCGACGAGCTCCGAAATATTGCCAGGCTCCGTCATCGCGTGACCGCAGTCCGCGACGATACGCAAGTCGGCCTCGGGCCAGGCACGATGAAGGTCCCAGGCGATGAACACCGGCGTACACACATCGTACCGGCCATGAACGATCGTGCACGGAATGCCGTTGAGGCGATGGGCGTTGGCGATCAGCTGGTCGTCGCTGTCGAGAAATCCGCCGTTGATGAAATAGTGGCTCTCGATCCGGGCGAAAGCGAGCGCGTAGTCCGGCTGACCAAACGCTGCGACGCGACCCGGGTTGGGCAGGAGCGACAGGGCCGCCCCTTCCCACATGCTCCACGCGCGGGCACACGCCAGCTGAGTGCCACTGTCATCACCGGTGAGCCGAGCGTGGTAGGCGGCAACCAGGTCTCCGCGTTCGTCGACTGGAATAGGAGCAATGAAACTCTCCCACGCGTCCGGCAGGATGCGTGAGGCACCCTCCTGGTAGAACCATTGAATTTCCTTGCGGCGCAGCGTGAAGACACCGCGGAGTACGATTTCCGTCACCCGTTCGGGGTGGGTTTCGCTATAGGCAAGAGCGAGACAGGCACCCCAGGAGCCGCCAAAAACCTGCCAGCGGTCAATGCCGAGATGCTGGCGAATCTGCTCCATGTCGGCGACAAGCTCCCACGTAGTGTTTTCGGCGAGTTCGGCCCGCGGGGTCGATCGGCCCGATCCCCGCTGGTCGAACATGACGATGCGGTAGACAGCCGGGTCGTGGAAGCGCGCCATCGTCGGATTCGTTCCGGCGCCCGGACCACCGTGGAGCAAGACCACCGGCTTGCCATCCGGATTGCCGTATTCAGCGATATGAAGCTCGTGCAGCTGGGATACCTTCAGGCGATGAACCTGGTTGGGCTGGGCGGGTGGGAACAGGGAACGCAGCGCCGGCATTTACCGCTTCCTTTTGGGACTGGATTGCACGTCAGATTGCATGGTCTTCGAGAAGAGGATCCGGACTCGGCCGCCGGATGGCGTTGACGACCTGCAGTCGGGCTGGTGACGGGGCCGGCGTGACGAAGCTGACCAGCGCAGTGACGACGAAGCCGATTGGAACGCCGAGAAATGCAGCGGCAGCGCCGGAGAGTCCCGACTCTGTTAACCCGGCAATGCCAATCGGCCGGATAGTGCCAATGTGAAGGAGCCAGACATAGGCGCCTGTGGCGCCGAATCCGGCCACGGTGCCGGTGATAGCGCCCCAGAAAGTGGTACGGCGCCACCAGATGCCCAACACGAGCGCCGGGAAGAAACCGGCCGCCGCCAGCGACGGCGCCGCAAAGGCGAGCTTGACAACGTCGTCGCGATACGTGGTCGCCAGCCAGGTGCCGAGAATAATGAAGGCGATCACGCCGAGGCGCGATGCGGCAAGGCGTCGGCCGGCTGGCGCCCGGCGATTGATCAGCGAGCCATAGACGTCGTGGCCGAGTGAGGCGCCGAGGCTGATGGTGACTGCACCGGCGCTGCCGAGTGCCGCCGCGATCACCGCAGCGACGATCAACGCCGTCAGGACACTGGGGAGATCGGCGAAAGCGGTGAATCCCGTGGAGATCGCATCGCCGCCGATGGCGAGATCACCCGGCGCAAGTCCGTTGACAATCGTCGCGGCGCCACATGCCGCGCTGACCTCGGTGATGTCGGCGACCGCCGCGCCACAGACCGTAAGCGAGCCATTCGCGGCATGGTCGTAGACCCATTGGGGTAGCTCGGTTACCTCGACGCCGATTGCGTCATTGAGAATGGCAAGCCGTGCGAACGCGGCAATTGCCGGAGCCGTCGCTGCTACGATCCCCACCACGATCAAAGCAACGGCGACCGAATACCGCGCCTCGCTCATTGTCGACACAGTGCCGCTGCGGGCGACGACATGGGGCAGAGAAGCAACCCCGGCGGCGATGCAAAGAGCGAGGGCAAAGAGGTTGAAACCGTCCAGGTCAGACAGCGGAACCAGAACGCTCGGCAAGACGGCAATGGGTGTGCCGGCGGCCCAGGCAGCGTCACCCACAGCGTCGCCGTAAGCGATCTGTGGCAACGGCATGCCGTATCGCTCTAACGAGAACACCAGCGCCGGTGTGAGGATGCCGAACAGGACCACGATAGCCTGCGCGCCGGCGACCATTGTCACGGCCCTCATGCCGCCGAACACGGTTCCAATCGCCAGAACAACGACCATTCCCGTCAGCGCGGTGTCGGGAGAAAGGCTCAGCGCCCGGCCGGTGATCTCGCCGGCGGTTGCAATGGCAGCAGCCAGAAGCGGCAGGAGACTGGCGACGAGCACGATCACGCCGAGGATACGGATCAGCGGGTTGCCGTAGCGGACGGCAAGAAGGTCCGGCAGGGTCACAGCGCCGGACTTCCGATAGAATGGAGCCACGGCGACGGCGAGGACCACGAAGCCGCCGCCCCAGCCGGCCGCGATGGCCAGTCCCGCCGTCTTGTCGGCAAAAAAAGCCCCGACAAGCCCGATGACGCCGGCTGTCGAGAGGAAGGCGGTCGCGGTGGCGAGCCCGTTTACCCCGGCTGGTATCGCACGGCCGGCGACGAAGAACTCGGTCAGCGACAGGGTGCGCGTTACGATACCGATCGCCGAGTAGGCGACGAGCGTCACCAGGACCACCAGTACCATCGTTACGCCATCGGCCACACCGAAGTGACCGACCAATGCGATCACCACCAGGACCAGTGCGAAGGCGACTGTCAGCAGCCAATAAGCCTTGCCGATCGCTCGTTTCGCGTTCCCATTGGGCGTCATCGATGTCAGTCCTCGAAGAGCCCATGGCGGCGGTCGATAATGTCCTGACGTCGCGCGAACGAGAAGACCAGAAGAATCAGAACGACCGGCAATCCTGTCGTCGCAAAGACAAGGCCCGTCGGGTAGCCGCCATCGTTGTCGGCAGGTGCGGCAAGCGCCACGAACAAGAGAATAAGGAGAGCGCCGGTCGTCAGCACGGCGGCCGCCAACAAGCGTGTTTCCCACCACCGTCTGCTTTGGTCGGCGTCAGCCATTTCCGGTTCGTGCTCCATACGGCCGATTCGTGGCGGCGCAGCATCGCACGGCGGCGCGCCCGGCACACTTTCTCGGCCGCGTTTTTCGGTTGCCGGAGGACAGAATCGCCGTTACCACATGAGACTGCCGGTGTGTCCGATCATCACTTGGATGAACCGCCGGTTACCGGGGAGGCAGCTAAATGCTCAAGGAATTCAGAGAGTTCGCATTGAAGGGCAACCTGGTCGACCTCGCCGTCGCCTTTATCATTGGCGCGGCCTTCAGCGGCCTTGTCCAGTCGGTCGTCAACGACATCATCATGCCAATCGTCGGGCTGATCACCGGCGGCGTCGATTTCAGTGAGTTGTATATACAACTTGCGGGCGAACCACAGCCGACCCTGGAGCTTGCGCGTGAAGCCGGCGCGACCCTCGCCTATGGCAACTTCATCACCCTGGTCATCAACTTCGTGATCGTTGCCTGGGTCCTGTTCATGATCGTCAAGGCCATGAACCGGATGCAAAGGCAGCAAGACGAAGCCCCACCCGCTCCTGCCGAGCCGCCACGCGAGGAAGTGCTCTTGGGGGAAATCAGGGACCTTCTGGCGAAAAGGTAACTGACATTGAGGGCCAACTCCTGCTCATGCCGGCGGTTTGTGCTCCGGCATGAGGGAACCTGTTCCCGCCGTTGCCGGGCGGCACCGACATGACGGACGATCCGGCCCCTGAAACGATCTATCACGACGCCCTGCGCGCCGAGGCCCGCGAGGCGCCGGAGAGCGGCATCGTGGAGGTGTTCAGCTACGGCCGGAATCGGCCGGGATTGATTCCCCTCTGGGTGGGAGAGGGTGATCTGCCGACGCCTGCATTCATTGCCGACGCGGCGTCCCGGTCGCTTGCGGCTGGCGAAACCTTCTACACCTATCAGCGGGGCGTGCCAGAGCTCCGGGCGGCTTTGGCGGGCTACCACCAGCGAACCTTTGGCGGCGACTTCACGTCGGAGCGGTTCTTTGTGACCGGCGGCGGCATGCAGGCGATCCAGATTGCCGTTCGGATGGTTGCCGGAAACGGCGACGAGGTCGTTGTCCCGACCCCATGTTGGCCCAACATCACAGCCGCAGTCGGAATTGCCGGGGCCCAGCCGATCGCCGTGCCGATGGCGTTCGCCGAATCCGGCTGGACGCTTGATCTCGATCGGCTCTTCGACGCCGCGACCGATCGAACGACAGCGTTCTTCATCAATTCGCCATCCAATCCCACCGGCTGGACGGCGAGCCGCGACCAATTGGAGGCAATTGCATCCTTCGCGGCAAAACGTGGAATCTGGATCATCGCTGACGAAGTCTATAATCGGTATTTCTACGACGGGCCGCGCGCTGCATCCTTTTACGATTTCGCGGATCGAGACGACCGCCTGCTTTTCGTCAACACATTCTCAAAGAATTATGCGATGACGGGTTGGCGGATTGGCTGGCTCTCCGCCCCACCTGTCCTCGGTCAGACGATCGAGAATCTCATCCAGTACGCGACGTCGGGGGTCGCGACATTCATGCAGCGGGCCGCAACCGTCGCGCTTGATGAGGGCAATGAGTTCATCTTGCAGCAGGTTGCCCGTGCCGACCGCGGGCGGCGGATCCTGTGCGAGCGATTGGTGGCTACCGGTCGAGCCCGGCTCGCCATGCCACAGGGCGCCTTTTATCTGTTTTTCGCGATCGACGGTGAAGCCGACTCGCGTCGCGTCGCCCTGCGATTGGTCGACGAGGCCAATGTCGGTGTCGCGCCAGGCACCGCGTTCGGCGATGACCACGGCTTCCTGCGCCTGTGCTTCTCGCGCCGCACGGAGGA
>JAAEOR010000347.1 GCA_024222895.1 Hyphomicrobiales bacterium
CGCCGTTCCCAGCGGCTCAAAACGTCCCGAAACTTCTTCATCCTGCGTTCCTGTAGCCATGTTGCCCGGTTCATCGACGCGCCTCCTCGCGCGACAAACAAACCGGACAACTCGTCTGCTACCTAACCCGGACAACTCCTGTGCTCCCGACAGGCACCGTTTGTCGATGTGTTGACGACGATGCTCGATGACACGTTGCCGCTGACGCCGCCGGAATGGCTGCGCCTACCCTGCGATCCTGGCCATGGCCGGTCTGATCGACCCGCGGGTCACCTATTGGGAGCCGGCGAAATGGGTGGCAAAGCTGCGGGCAACCAGGACCGGTGACCGCGCGCTTCTGCTGAAGACCAATATGGACGCCGGCCATGGCGGCGCGGCCGGCCGGTTCGACCGGCTGAAGGAAACGGCTTTTGCGACCGCGTTTGCGCTGAAGGTGGTGGGAGCGGCTTGAGCCACGCGGGCTGGTGCGGATGCCCAGGCGCCGGTCACCGACATGACACAACATATCATCGAGCCATCGGCCATGTGGGGCGGCCCGCAGCAACGGTTGCCGGCGATGCCGTTTGAGGTCCGGAGGCCCGGCGGCGGGGAGGGTTCCCAGTCATCCGGAAATGGTCCATCGAAACGAGCCCTCGTGGACACTGATGACGATTCTTGACATATACGTACGCCGTTCCGGGGCGATCCCGACGTACAGTCTGGGCCACAACCTGGCGGAAATTTCGAACCTCGCCGGCGCCTCTGTTCGACGCAGGTGGAAATCAGAAGAGGACGCTTTCACGATGAAATGCTCAAGAACCGGCCTCGTTTCAGTCGCCGGACTTGCCGCCATCGGCTTGCTGTTGCAACAGCCGGCTTTCGCCCAAAGTACCGACGATTTGATCGAGCACGCCGATAGACTGGTCGAAATCGCCGACGACACCATCGAGGGCCTGGATCAGTTGGTCGAGGGCGCCGACGGGCTCATCGAGGCGATCGACAAGACCGTCGAAAACGTCGACCGGCTGGTGGAAGCAAACGATCTCAAGGAGGCGGACACGCTTATCGAGGTGTCGGACGGATTGATTGAAGGGGTGAAGAAGTCTCTCGGCGGTGCCGACGGAACCATCGAGTCCATCGATCGCACGGTGGAGTTCGTCGACGCTCACGTCGAAGCCGCCATCGCCGCACTCGAAACCGCCAACGCCGATGCCTCGGTCCTGGAGGCCTTCCGCGCCGCCGACACCGCCATAGAGAATGCCGACGACGCAGTCGAGGCGACCGATACAGCCATCGAAGAAGCCCATGCTGCCGTCGGCAAGGCCGACAAGTCGATCGAAGAGGCCGACAGCGCCATCGAGTCCGGCGTTCAGCAGGATGCCGATGAAGCTGTCGAGGCGGCGGACAAGGCTGTCGAGGCGGCCGACAAGGCGATCGAGAACGCTGACGACGCGGTCGAGGCGGCCGACAAGGCAATCGAGGCAGCCGACAAGGCGATCGAAGAGGCCGACGAAGCGTTCCACGGCATGAACTGAACCGCTGCCGAGCTGTTGCGCCTCGATCCCGGTGGGCAGGGCGCGCCTGGTCCGCCCCGGTGATCGGGCGGATCGGCCCTGTCGTGCGTGGCTGGGATCGAAAACGTGGTGCTTGAACAGGCGCAGACGAACCCTGGATTGTCTGAATCAGATCATCCCGTACCGAAGAGGGCCGGAGTCACGACTGCCGTCAGCTTGGGTCCTCCCGCCAGCACTCTATCGGCAAGACGGCGTGCTGCGTGTCGCGGGCAATGTCTTCCGCGGACAACAAGCCGGCGCCCCTGGCCTCGGATTCAAAGCCGATCCCGTGGACCGAAAGAAACGACCGGGCAATGCTGTGACGGATTGCGAAACTGATACCCTCCGGAATGTAGCCTTCGCTTTCCAGGACCAGAGCTGCATCGAGCTTGCCGACCACCACCCCCAGCACCTTGCCGCTTTGATCCAGCATCGGTCCACCCGAATTGCCAGGTTGAACCACAGCGCTCGTCTGGAAGCTCCTGATATCGTTTCGTGGTCCGGAGAGTGAACTGACGATTCCGGGCGTCAGGTTCAGGCTGGTCGCAAGAACACCCCGAAGGGGATACCCGGCCGCAATAACCTGTTCGCCAAGCCTTACCGGATCCGATCGAAAGACCAGGGGCTCGATTGTGCGGGTACTTTGACTGACCAGAAGCGCAAGATCGTTTGTTTCGTCGAAGGCAACCAGTTCGGCATCCTGGCCGGAGCCGACGCGAACAAACCCGCATTTCTCGACAACATGCGCGTTGGTCAGTATGTGCCCCCGACGATCGATCACAAAGCCGGATCCACTGAGATCAAGCCGCGGCTCATCGACGACGACGGGTGGGGGCGCCTCAACAGGAGCGGGCTGCGGCGGCACAACCGCGTCGAGTTCATCTTGAACTGCATCCAGAAAGGCAATGAGCGGATCGGCTGCGGCCGCACTCGGCCGAAAGACATTGGCCATGGCTATGATGGTCGGTGACAGTGGCCCGGCCAAGTCCGGATCGTAGCTTGCTGCGAACCCTTTAACCTTGCGACCGCTCATGTGGTAGCGGAGATAGAAATCTGAATCGACGTCACTCCCGCTCATGACAAACCAGGACGGCGAAAAACGGGAGTATGTGACCGATCGGCCGGGAACCGCTTCAAGCTTGCGAAACAGCTGGGCAAGCGATGCATATTGGTCCGTCAGCGAGGCCACATCAATGTCAAGGCCACCGTCGGAAGAGCGAAAGGTGCGGCGATTGGGATCCGGGTTGGGTGCTGGGCGGACAAGAGCGGTCGGCAGGCCATAGGTCACATCGAGATCGGAATCGTGGACAACCGCAAAACCGGTCTGATCGATTTCCCTGGCAGCTTGCTCCAACAGCGCGCTGGCGAAACCTTCACCGTCATCCAGGGAAATCCCGTTGCGATCGGAAAACGAGCGCACGGCCGCTTCGGTGTTCGGCCCGGCAATGCCGTCGACCATGCCGTTGTAGTCGGCAGTCCAGACAAGCAGGAATTGGACGAGTTCGATCTGGTCCAGGTCCCGGCTCTCGCCGCGGATCGGTACAGCAACCATCAAGACCAACAGGAGAAAACCGGCGCAAACCAGGCGCAGGATCGAGGCCGGGCAGGACATGTCGTTGCGATACGCCACTGATACGCCACCGTGTGCTGTTGCGCGAGCGACGAAACACCGTGCACCATTGAAGCACGGCGTCCACAGGGCGAACAATGACGACCGAGATCCCGTGACGCCCAAGACCAAGAACTCGGCGGACCAGCGGCATCGTCCTCGTGGGTGACATCGACGGTGGTGGCGTTGCCGCTGCTCCACAGCGACGCCGGCTATGCTTAGGGATTTGGTGGTCGAGGGATTCAGTTGTTTGGGGATTTAGTGACGTGTCACTGTAATAGCCCTAACCCCAGGCGTCGTGCGTCGCCCGGCCGCACGTAGTCGTCAAAGATATTCGAATTGAGTTCAGTTATCTCTTTGTTCCTTGGTTTAACAAGAAACGTTACGAGGAGTTCAGGAATGAAGACGTTTATCGCCGCACTCTGCTTTGCGTTCCCGCTGGCGATGGGTGGTGCAAGCAACGCCCAGGACACCATCCCCAACCTGGTCGGCACCTGGGAGCTGACCGCCATGAAGGGTCTGACACATCGCGGTCATCCTCTCGTCATGCATGAGGATCACAAGGCGACAATTGTCATCACCAAACAGGACGGTCCGATCATTAGCGGTGTCCTCCGCTGGCATCTGGCCGAGGGCGAGTCGCATATGCATGACGGTGAAGAGCTGACAACACACGCCGAAGAAACGATCATGGGCGTGCTCAACCTGGACAATGAAACCTTCACTTCACGGTGGTCGATCATCCCGACACGACGCAGCGCCAGTTGCGGCTGAACGAGGACGGCAGCCTGGAGGTGGTCGGTTTCGAAAGCGGCCCGCACGCGGTGGTCGGCCGGTCGACCTACACGCGACAATAGGACCGGTCGTCAACGCCGTTGGCTTTCGCCGAAGTGGTGAAGCCAACGGCACCAGATGTGGCTCGGGTCCCTCACCTGAAAGCCGGCGTGAGTGCATCGGCGGTCCGGGGCGGCGGTGTAGAGATTTGCCCCCCTACCCCTCAATCTCTTTGCCTTCCTGCGCCAGGAATGGATCGTTCGTATCGGGTTAGCCGTTCGGTGTTCCAGTCGAGTTCGGCCGTGCGCCCAATCGACTCTATCTGCTGTCCCGTCCTTTCGTGGCATGGCCTGCTCGATGCAGCCAATTCCATATTGACGAACAGACGCGACGAGCGGCCTTCGGCATCCTGCACCGGTCTAGGTTGCCCCGGGGGCGGAAAAGCAGTGCAGGAAGCTGTGATCCTCCAGCTTAGCTTTGACCTGAATCAGTGAACTAATACTACTGAGTCAGAAAGTCGCGGAGCCTATTTTTCGCGAATCAGTTAGCCGCGGGTGTTGATGACCATGACGCGGAGGACTGACATGGATCTCAGCAGGGAAAAGGCAAGCGAAACGCGGTTTGCGGCGTATGTCGAAGGTCTTGCAAGTGTGATCGGGCATGCGGATCGGAGGGGTCCGCTGCGTGACTATTGCACCGGGTTACTCCTGCCGGGCGAGCGCAAGAGTGTGGAGCCGATGGCGGCGAAGACGGCCCCGGCACGAACAGCAGCGCAGCACCAGTCGCTGCTTCATTTTGTCGGTATCGCCCCCTGGTCGGACGAGAAGGTCTTGGCCAAGGTGCGCGAGATGGTGCTTCCGGCGATGGAGAGAAACGGCGGTCCGATCGAGGCGTGGATTATCGACGACACCTCCTTTCCCAAGAAGGGCAAGCATTCGGTCGGGGTGCAGCATCAGTATTGCGGCCAGCTTGGTAAGCAGGCCAATTGCCAAGTGGCGGTGTCGCTGTCGATTGCCAACCACTCAGCCAGCCTGCCGGTGGCCTATCGGCTTTATCTGCCGAAGAGGTGGGCCGAGGATGAGGTTCGTCGGGACAGGGCGCACGTGCCTGCGGATATCGCTTTCCAGACCAAACCGGAGATCGCGCTAGAGCAGGTCCGCTGGGCGTGCGAGGCTGGCCTGCCCCGTGGTGTCGCCGTGATGGACATGGCCTTTGGCCGAGACTCGCGGCTGCGCACGGAACTGACGGCCTTGGAGGTGGCCTACGTGGCGGCCATTCAGCCGGGTGCCTTGATGTGGCCCGCCAGTTCCAGCCCGCGACGGCGGGGCAAACCGTTGAACAACACGGGCAGGCGCGGCGAACCCGATCTGATCTCGGCCAAGGAAGTGGCGCTTGGTCTGCCCAAGCAAGCCTGGCGCACGATCCAATGGCGAGAAGGCTCGGCCGATTGGCTGTCTTCACGCTTCGCGCGGGTGCGCGTTGGCGTCGGTCATAACCAGCTGATCCCGGAATCTCTGTCGCAGGAATGGTTGATGATCGAGTGGCCGAAAAGCGAGGCGGAGCCGACCAAATACTGGCTCTCGACACTGCCTGCCGACATCAGTTTCCGACGGCTCGTCGACTTTGCCATGCTGCGCTGGCGTATCGAGCGCGACTATCAGGAACTTAAACAGGAGGTCGGGCTTGGGCACTTCGAAGGGCGCGGATGGCGCGGCTTCCATCATCACGCCACGCTATGCATCGCCGCCTACGGATTCTTGATCTCCGAGCAGGAGACGATTCCCCCCTCAGGACCTCGTTCCGCCACGCTGCTCCAGACGCCTGACTTACCCGAAGGTTATCGACCCAGAGGTTCCGCCCGTGCGGCCTGAGCGACACATCCCAAACTCCATCGCAACCATGCGGGCACGCTTGATCAACGCCCTCGCAAAAAC
>JAAEOR010000348.1 GCA_024222895.1 Hyphomicrobiales bacterium
CAAGCCAGACCGGCTCACAGGGCATCAACTGGTGGGCGATGGCCGCGCTGGCAACAGCGGCGATTGCACCGCTGGCGATCCTCGGCGTCTTCCTCGAGCGCTACATCATCAAGGGGCTTGCGACCGGCGCCGGCAAGTAGCGGCAAGCGATCCCACGCCCCAAGTCTCCAATCAACCGGCAATGAGCCACCGGGGCCGCACCTGATCCACAAACGGATCTCGTACGTATAATCACGAGAACCAGAGTGAGACCGGACCCGACTCCATGATCCGCAACCTGTTCCGTTCGCCGGCATCGCCCGCCGGGTCGTCCCGACCAGTCCGATCCGGGCTCCACGACGGACAGGAGTCCGTCTGGGACTATCCGCGGCCACCCCGGCTGGAACCGTGCGACGAAAGAGTGCGCGTCGTCACTGCTGGCGAGACGATCGCCGAGACGACCGGCGCGTACAGGGTCCTCGAAACCAGTCATCCGCCAACCTATTACATCCCACCGGAGAATGTTCGAACCGAGCTCCTGTCGGTGGCGGCCGGCCAGTCTATCTGTGAATACAAGGGACTGGCGCAGTACTGGACGCTCGATATCGGCGACGTTCATGTCGACAGGGTGGCGTGGAGCTATGGCGAACCGACGGCCGCGTTCAGACCAATCGAGCGCTTTTTGTCGTTCTATGCCTCGAAAGTCGACGGGTGCTGGGTCGGAGATGAGCAGGTCCGCGCTCAGGACGGTGATTTTTACGGGGGCTGGATAACGTCGCGGATCGTCGGGCCGTTCAAGGGCGGCCCGGGAACCATGGAGTGGTGAGCCGCTACAATCGCGGAGCCCCCACAAGAATACGGGGATGAAAGTCACGCCTTTCGAGCTGTTCGCGCGTCGGTCCAACGGCGCTCCTCCCCCGAACTTTCGGGGGAGGTGGCAACGCGAAGCGTTGACGGAGGGGGCACTGTGGAGTGGCGAACAGTATCGCGATCAACCTTCGATGGCTGCCCACGCAGCCAGGCGTCCCGCTGTTCGTCCCTCTCCGGCCAGTCGCCGACGGCACGGCCCCATCCGTCGATCTACACCGCGAGCCGTGCGGCGGCGCAAGAGAAGTCGATGACATAGGGCCGACCGGCTGCTGGCACGGAACACCGGCCGTCCCGGATGACGAACTCATTGCTGCATCCACTGCCACACTTTGGGCGCTGTCATAGCCCGCCGCGCGTTCTTGACTGCCCTGACGATGCTCTCGCGACAGCTAAGCGCCCCCTCCGTCATGCTTCGCATGCCACCTCCCCCACAAAAAAGTGGGGGAGGATGGGCGTGTTTTTTCACGCTCCAGCACAACGATCCATCGGCGGGCCTCCGGCGATATCGGGGGCCCGGAAACGAGACGCTGCGTACCTCGGAAACTCAGACTATGCTTCCAGCAAAAATTGAACGCTCCTACCCGCCGAGCCGGTGCATGAGATCGGCGTTGCGATTATAAATCTCCCGGAACACCTTGTATTGCCTGCGATAGACATCGGACGGCGACGCCTCGATCTCCGCCTCGATCGGGTTCCATTTGGCAATACCGCCTCGATCCACGTCACCGACGGCGAGCGCCGCCAGAAACGCATCGCCGTAAGACGCGCCGATCGTCCGGCTGCACAAAATCTGGTCGCGCGCCGAGATGTCAGAGGTCGCCTGCGACCAGACCTTGTTCTTCGTGCCGCCGCCGACCGCAAGAAGACGCACCGGGCTCTGGCCGACATCCTCGTAAGTCTCGATCACATGATTGGTGCCGTAGGCGATGCCTTCGAGCAGGGCCCGGTAGACGTCGCCTCGACCGTGGGTCAGGTTCAATCCGAACAGCACACCCTTGGCGAAGGGGTCGTGAATCGGCGTGCGTTCGCCGGAGAAATACGGCAGAAACACCAGCCCATTGGCGCCAGGCGGCGAGCGCTCGGCCTCGGCGGCCAGCTCGATGACCGCGCGTCCTGGGTCGAGCTCGCGGGCGAATTCGTCACGAAACCAGTGGGTCAGCGTTCCGCTCGTCGCCAGGCCGGACATCGAGGCATGCTGGCCCTCGAACAGCCAGGGTGCGTACCACAGCCGTGGATCGCGCACCCGTTCCGCCGTAAGCATGATGATGAAGATGGTCGAGCCGTACATCATCATCATGTCGCCGGAATCGCGGACACCGACGCTCAGTGCCTCGGCAGCCGCGTCGATCGTGCCGGCGGTTACCGGCGTACCGGCCGCCAGGCCGGTTTCCTCGGCCGCCGCCGATGTCACGTGACCGGCAATCTCCGTCGACCAGGCAAGACGCGGTAGCTGGTCGATCGCGACGATATCGTCGGCAAGGTCCAGGCTCCACGACAACGAATCGACCATGTAGATCGGGCTGAGGTTGGCGGCGGTGTAGTGATCGATGACATATTCGCCCGTCAGCCGGTGAACGAGGAATGAGCTGGCCGTGAGGATCTTGTGGGCCTTCGCGAAAATTTCCGGCCGATTGCGGCGAAGCCAGAGGATTTTGGGACCAACCGACTGTGAGGTCAGCGCGTTGCCGCAGCGATCGAGAATGACATCGCCGCCGATCCGTTTCGTCAGTTCCTCGATTTCGGCCGCCGCCCGCGCGTCGACACCGTACAGGACTCCATTCATTAGCGGCTCGCCGACGTCGTCGACCGGCAGCATGCACGGACCGATAGCGCTACAGGCCACGGCGCGAATCGATTCCGGAGCGACGCCGCTTTCGGCCAGCAGAGTCCGGCTGAGGTCGGTGAAGTCGTCCCACCAGTCCTCGCGTGGTCGATGCTCGGCCCAACCCGGTTGCGGGACGATCATCTTGTGGGCCTTGTCGGCGCTGGCGACGATTCCGCCGTCCGCGTCGACCAGAACACCCTTCGATGCATATGTCCCGATGTCGATACCCAGATAATGGTTCATTGCTCGTAGTCATCCCGGTTGAGGCTGAACCCCGTGTCGATCCTCTGGATACCGGCAACCAGCAACCGGGTGAGGCCGACCAGATCGTTCAAGTCGCAAACTTCCAGCGCCGAATGACTGTAGCGCATGGGAAAACCGAGATCGATACAGGCGACGCCGGCGTCGACGAGTTGCACATAAGACGAGTCGGTCAGGACTCCGATCTGGGCACTGCGCTGGATTGCCAGATTTTCCGCCGCGGCGGCCCGATCGAACAGCGCGACCATCGCCGGGTGCGGCAGCGTTCCGTTCAACGTTCCCCGGCCATGGAACGAATACATGCTCATGCCCGGCCCTCCGCCGAGGCGAACGTCGCCGCGGCCGGTCATGTCGGGCGTATCCGTGGCAAGCGTCAGATCGAGCTGGATCGCCGCATCCGGCGACAGCGCCTGGGTCGCCGTCAGCGCACCACGCAGGTTGAATTCCTCCTGGACGGAAAACACCACATGAACCGTCGGCTTGTGCTCGGCAGCCATCAGCGCGCGCGCCACCTCGACGATCACGGCGCATCCGGCTCGATCGTCGATCGACGTCCCGGCGAGGCGATCACCGGCCAGATCCAGGACTTCCGGTGCATAGACAACCGGCGTGCCGATATCGATCCCTGCCGCCAGCACGGCGGCGGCGCTTTCGAAACCAGCATCGATGTAAAGTTCGGGATAAGGGAGGACGCGATACTTTTCGACTGCCTGGGTCGCGTGATGGCTCTTGTTGGCAATCACAGCCGGCACGTCGCGACCCTCGCCAACGCAGAACAGAACCGATCGGGCCGCCAGCGCTTTCTCCGGAACGCCGCCAAGCCGTTCGACCCGGACCAGACCGTCCGTCTCTATCTTGCGGACGATCAGACCGAGTTGATCCATATGGGCAAAGAGCATGACGCTTGGTACCTCGCCATCACCGTGGATGGTCGCGATGAGATTGCCAAGTCGGTCCGACCACGAGTCGAGGCCAAGTTCGGCCAGGCAGGCAGCAAGTCGACGACGGACGCGCCCCTCATATCCGCTCAACCCCGGGATCAGCATCAGTTCGCGGGTCAGCGACGCGAGCCGCTTCTTGAGTGCCCCGCCGGTCGCATCGGTCATCGCCTAGCCGCCTCGTGCTTCACGGGCGACGCGCATGAATTCGGTCGCTCGATCCGGGTCGACCGCATTCCACGTATCACCATCGACCTTCAACGATGAGCCGACAATACAGCCATCAGCCACCCTCAAGACGTCGCCGACGGTTGCATGCTTGACGCCAGTGTTGGCCAATACCGGCGTGTCGGGCAGAGCCTGCTTGACTGCTTCGAGGTCCGACATGGCGGCCGCCTCTCCCGTGATCGCGCCAGAAACCAGGATGGCGTCCGGTATGCTGGAGAAAACGGCGCTGCGGGCCCGATCGGCCAGACTGCGTTGATCGAGCGACCAGGCGAACTCGGCCGACACGTTGTAGAGCACCGCCAGGTCGCCGCGGCCGAGACGGTCCCGATAGCGGATTGCCTTGCCGGCGTCCGGTGACCATGGCCCCATGTCCGAGGCATAGGTGCCGGTGAAGATCTCGCGGGCGAAAACCGCGCCGGTCGCGGCCGCCAAGGCCATGGTGCTCATCGGGTCCCACAGGACATTGACCCCGAAGGGCAGCGTAACGTCGGCCGTCAGTCGACCAATGACATAGGCCATTGTGGCGGTGGAGGCGGCGTCGACCTCGAACTCATATGGCCGATCGTTTTCGTTGCCAAACATCACGGCGTCGAACCCGGCCCGCTGAAGCGCGGCAAGGTCCTTGGCCGCATCGGTCACCAGCCCCTCGAGCCCGCGGTCTTTGTCATGCAGCGGCGTACCCGGGAGTGCGCCGAGATGAACCATGGCGATGACAGGCTTGGTCGCGCCAAAGACCCGTTTGAAACGATTTGTCATGACGGCCAGCCTACCCCTCCTCGGAAACGCGGTTGAGGGAAGGTCTAGCGGCAAGCGTCCGTCCGTGACAATAGGCGCCGTGGCAAGATAGATGGTGACGCTTCTTCAAGCAGAGGCCCGCGTCGGATGATCCGGTCGCTAACGACCGACGAATTTGCGGTAAATATAGCCGCGCTGACCGTTCGCCACGACGGTGCACCAGAAGGTGCAGCTTTGGATCTGAACAGAGGTTCCCGCCGGAACAACGGCAACGACCGACGCATCGTTGTCGGGTGCCGAGCGCATGTTGACGGCCACATTCGTCCGGCTGAGGCCCGGCCCTTTTTCCTGGGCTGGCCCACTGTCGACGTCCGTGGCACGCGCGGTTGAGCGACGCGCGGGGTTCTCGGGTCTTTCGACCGGTGCGTATGACAGAATTCGGCCACCGACCACTGGAGCCGTATCGGCAACGGGTGCCGGCGCGGCCACCACGACAGACGCCGGATCGGCTGGGCGCATGTTGGTCGGCTCGTCCACTCTG
>JAAEOR010000349.1 GCA_024222895.1 Hyphomicrobiales bacterium
TGTGACAACCGGGGACGTTGTCCCTGGCGGAATGGTGTGGTTGGTGGAGCCCTCCGAGCGAGACTGTGGGTTGAACGACTCACGGCTCCCAAGGAGGGCTCATGACTTACGCTAGATCACAGCATCCAAACGCGCCGCTCACACCGGAAGGGCGGCGCCGTATGGTGGCTTGTGTTGTTGATCAGGGTTGGACAATCGAGGCGACAGCTGAACGGTTCCTGGTTGATGCCAAGACGGTGCGTAAGTGGCGAGACCGGTTCCTGGCTGGAGGCGTCTCGGGGTTGCGGGATCGGTCGTCTCGCCCGAAGCGGTCTCCGAACCGGACCCCGAGGGGTTTGCGGCGTCGGGTGATCCGGTTGCGTCGGGAACGCCGCTGGGGCGCCGACCATATTGCCTATGAGGTTGGCTTAGCGGCTTCGACAGTCCAGTTGATTCTGGATCGGGCTGGGGAGGGACGACTCGACCACGGAGATCGAGCTACCAAGGCGAAGCCCCGCCGGTATCAGCGGGAACATCTAGGTGAGTTGGTCCATGTCGATATCAAGAAGATTGCTGGTATTCCCGATGGGGGCGGGTGGCGGACCCGCGGCAAGGGTTACCAAGGCGAGCATGCCAAACACCGTCGGGCTGGGTATCGATACATCCACTCCGCTTTGGATGACCGCAGCCGGATTGTGTATTCGGAGATCCTTGACGATGAGCAAGGCCACACCGCTGCCGACTTCTGGGAGAGAGCAGCAGCCTGGTTCGGATCAATCGGGATCCAATGCGAACGGGTCATAACCGACAACGGCGGCTGCTACCGATCCGGGCTATGGCACCGCGCATGTAAAAGAACCGGCACCACCGTCAAAAAGACCCGACCCCGCCGACCACAAACCAACGGCAAGGTCGAGCGATTCCACCGCATCCTCCTCGAGGAATGGGCATACATCCAACCGTGGACCTCAGAAACCGAACGCCACCACGCCTACGACGGATTCATCCACTTCTACAATCACCACCGATCCCACGGATCACTCAAATGGGCCACCCCCATCAGCACCCTCAAGGACAACCTCCCCGCGGAGCACA
>JAAEOR010000350.1 GCA_024222895.1 Hyphomicrobiales bacterium
AGCCGATGATGTCGGGGACGACGCAGATGTTGTCCTCGATCGTCTTGTTGGGAAAAAGCCCGATCTGCTGGATGACGTAGCCGAGGGTCCGGCGAAGCTGCACCGGATCGTAGTCGTTGGTATCCTTGTCGCCGATGAAGATCTTGCCGGAACTCGGTTCGACCAGCCGATTGACCATCTTCATCGTGGTGGTCTTGCCGCATCCGGAGGGACCGAGCAGGACGCATATCTCGCCCTCCGGCACTTCCATCGTCACGCGGTCGACCGCTGGCGCCGCCGCGCCAGCAAAGACTTTGGTGACGTCCTCCAAACGGATCATGTCGTGGCTCTCGCTGTTTCGCGAAGGCCTGGCGAGGTGATAAAACGCTGAAGCGCGAGCAGTATGATGTCGGCGGCCACCGCCAGGATGCTGACCGCCAGCGCGCCGGTTATCAGTTGCCGGGGATCGGTCTGGCTGATGCCGCGGGAAATGAAGACGCCGAGCCCGCCGGCGCCGATATAGGCGGCGATCGCCGTCACGCCGATATTCATCACAACCGCGATGCGGACCCCGGCCATGATGACCGGCAAGGCCAGCGGCAGCTCCACTTCCACCAGTCGCTGCCGCCGGTTCAGCCCCATGCCGCGCGCCGCCTCGCGCAGCGCCGGGTCGAGGTTGCTAATGGCGGTGTAGGTGTTGCGAATGATCGGCAGCTGGGAATAAAGGAGCACGGCGATCACCGCCGGGACATAGCCGATGCCGTGTCCGAACAGCGACAGGACCGGGATCATCATGCCGAACAGGGCGATCGACGGAATCGTAATGATGATCGAGGCAATG